>JADJCA010000002.1:600000-900000 GCA_016703425.1 Myxococcales bacterium | reverse complement strand
GGTTCATGAGATTCCCCGCACGCTGGGGGTCCCGACGTACCTCGGGAAGGCCTACCGCGGCTGGAACCTCGCGGCGAACCGGCCGAAGCAGATCAAGATCAACAAGGTCGTCTTCGACGGCGCGTTCCCGCTATCGGCGAGCGAGAGCGCGGCGGTGGCCGCCGGCAAGATGGCGCCGAGCGACGCCTGCACGCAGTGCCACACCATCGGCAAGTCGGAGATCGCGAGCGCCGGCCAAGGCTCGTGCAATCACTTCGTGCGCGTCTGGATGGGAGGCGGTCCGAGCTTCTCGGGCACCGTGTTGGGCTCCAAGGTCTCGTCGTTCGGAGGGGCCTTCCCCCAGAGCGCGTGGATGCCCCCGGCAGCGCCTTCTCAGTTCGCGAGCGACGCGGCGTATCGGGGATACTACGCGCGCGCGTTTTCGGCGCTCGAAACCTGCTGCGACGATCCGTCGCAACCGGGTTGTCAGTAGGCGGTCGTCGGCGAGCCTGCCGCGCCGGCCGGTAGGCTGGGTGTGCAACCGAGAGCGGCGCCGCGCCCTATCCGTTCGCCCTGGTCCACGCCCAGCCCAGCGCGGCGCAGACGAGGAACCTCCTGTCTTTGCCGTGAAAAGCCGCCGTGACGCCGGCGGTGCTTGGCCCGACGGGGAGGCACAGGCGGTGCACCCCATGGAGCCATGACGACGAACGAATGGGCGACGGCCAAGATGGCGCGAGGCACGGCACGGTTTCTTCTCACGGCGCTCCTTGTGCAGGCTGCCATCGCGTGCGGCGACGGCGAAGCGCCTTCCACCGGCGCAGCCGCTCCGGCGGGCTTGGCGCAGAGCGGGCCGGTTCTAGCCGTTCCCGCGGCTCCTGGTGCCCCTGCAACGCCGGCGCCGGCAGCGGGACTCGGTGCGCCGCCGGCGCCGCCTCCGCCACCAAGCTCGCCGCCGATCATGCCGACGCCGCCCGCCACGGCGGTTCCGCTGGTCGTGAACGATGCGTTCTTCCAGTCGCGCATGCAGGCGGCCGGCGCACCCGGCGCGGCGATGGCCATCGTGAAGAACGGGATTCTCCTGTGGAGCAAGGGCTACGGCTACGCCGATATCCAGGCGGCAAGGCCAGCGACGCCTGACACGCTTTTCATGCTCGCGTCGATCTCGAAGACCTTTGTGGCCACGGCGCTCCTGCAACTCGCGGAGCGCAGCCCCGCCGGCCTCGCCGTGCTCGACCAGGACATCAGCGTCGGCCTGCCGTTTACCGTGCGCAACCCGTATTACCCTTCGGTGCCCATCACGTACCGGATGCTCCTGACGCACACGTCGAGCCTCATCGACGGGCCGTACTTTCAGGACTTTCAGTGGACACAGGGAGACTCGCCGGTGCCGCTCCAGTCGTTCATCATGGCGTACATGCAAGATGCACGCAACTGGTCGTCGTCGATGCCGGGGACCGAATACTCGTACTCCAACGGCGGCTCGACGCTGGCGGGGTACATCGTCGAGCGTGCGAGTGGGATGAACCTCCAGCAATACAGCCAGGCGTTTATCTTCCAGCCGCTGGGCATGGTCGAGTCGTCGTGGTTTCTGAGCGGCCTGAACCCCGCTCACATCGCGATGCCCTATTCGATCGGCGCCGGCGCCTATCAGCCGGCCGGGTTCTAGGGCTTTCCCGATTACCCCGATGGTCAGCTGCGGACGAGCGCGGCGCAGCTCGCGCGCTACCTGACGATGCTCGCCGGCAACGGCTCGTTTGCTGGAACGCAAGTGCTCGCGCCGTCCACCATCGGCGAGATGCGGCGTCATCAATTCGGCGCTGGCGAGGACTACCAAGGCCTGATTCTCTATTCGTCGAACAGCGGCGGGGCCGCGATGCTCGGGCACAACGGCGCGACGCTCGGCGGCAGCACAGACATGTGGTTCGAGCCGCAGACGGGAGCCGGCTACGTCCTCCTCACGAACGGCGACGCCTACCTGAACGGCAACGACGCGCAGGTGGCCGCCATGACCGAGATGAACGACGAGCTGGCTCGGTTGGCGCTCACCGCACACTGACGTCGCGGTCACACGCAAGGCTCGAGCCGCGGTCGTCGCCCGTTCCCGGGGGCCTCGTCGGGCCGGCCTGAAGGTTCCTTATGATTCCGGGCGCCTGCGCCTCCCCGCCGGCGGTCAGAAAGGACGTCGCCCGCTCCACGAGTGACTTCCTTGACCCGCCGGTCCGTCGAATGGTCCTCTCGGGCGCTTGCCCCGAGCCCCAGTTGGAGTGTCCATGCGCGTACGACCGACGGAACGGTTCTCGATCATCTTGGCGGTCTTGCTCAGCTTGGCCTTTGGCGGCTGCGGCGATGATCCGCCGGCCGACCCGGTGAGTGGCTCCATCGCCACGGAGCTGCTCTCGCTCTCCGCATCGGGAGCCGAGGTGGGCAAGCGCGGCAAGGTGCGTCTCACCTTCACCGGACCCGTGCCCGCGGACACCGAGGTCGTGTTGTCGTCAGGCGCGCCCGCCATCGTGGGCGTCGCGGAACGAGCGCTCGTCCCCAAGGGCGCGTTGACGTCGGACATCGGTTTCGACGGGCTGCTCATCGGACAAGCGCCGCTCTTCGCCACGGTGGGCTCGGTGACCAAGTCGACGACGGCGACCGTGGTCGACAAGTTCAAGCTACCCAACGCGCGCACCGGCAACTTCATGATGGAGGTAGGCGCGAACACGAGCGCGTCGTTCAGCCTCAACGCCACGACGCCCGAGCCCCTTGAGATCCCGATTCGCGTAACCGACGCGGTCGTTGTCGGCGCGCCACCCAACGTGGCGGTTCCCGCGTTCTCATCGAGCGGCAGCTTTCCCGTGAAGGCGCTCGCCGTCGGGTCCGCGACCTTCGCGGCCACCTTTGGTGAGCAGACGAGTGAGTCGACGGTGACCGTCGTCGAGCGCGCTCACCTCACGAGTCAGAGCCTCGCGTCGGTGGCGGAGGTCGGTTCGACGGTCTCGCTGAGTGCCTCCGTGGATGCCATTCTCGCGAAGCCGACGCCGGCCACCATCACGAGCAGCGATCCGCAAGTGGCGGCGTTTCCCGCGGCGCTGACGATGCCCGCCGGGTCGACGTTCGCGAACGTGCTCGTGCCCACGCTCGCACCGGGACAAACCGACGTGACGCTCAAGTTTGGCGAGTCGACGAAGTCGACGCGGTTGACGGTCGTTGCGGCGGCGCAGCTCTCGAGCCTCAACTTTCGCCAATGGATTCCCGCGGGGGTCAGCGGCGAGCTCTCCGTCTCTCTGAACGCGCAGGTGGCGGCGGCTCGTCGCGTCGCGCTCTCGTCGAGCGATCCGACGGTGCTCACCGTACCCGCGGAGGTCGTCGTTGCCGCCGGTCAATCGTCGGCGACGGCGTTCCCCGTCGCGCTCAAGGAAGGCACCGCGGTCATCACGGCGACGTACAACGGCCTGTCTCGTCAGTTCGTGAGCCGCGTCGGCGTGCAACCGACGACGCTGTCGCTCTCGGCCACGACGACGCTCGCCGTTGGCGCGTCTGCGCAGCTCTACGTGAACGTGAGCGGCGGCATCGCCGGAGCGACGCTGGTGAACCTGACGTCGAGCGACCCGACGGTGATCGCAGTGCCGGCGTCGGTGCTGGTCAACGGCGGCGAAAGCTTCAGCCTGTCAGCGCAGAAGCCGGGCAAGGTAACGCTCACGGCGAGCGTCGGAGGGGTGTCGCAGAAGACGGACATCACGGTTCTTGATCACGCGTCCGTCAGCACCTTCGGCCCTAACTTCAACGTCGCCGTAGGCCAAACGTTGAACGGCTACCTCTACCTGTCGGCGGTGCCGGCGCCGGGCGCGGTGGTGTCGTTCTCGTCGAGTGCGCCAGCGGTCCTCGCTGCGCCTTCGAACGTTGTTGTGAACGACGGCTCCACGAGCGTGTCGTTCCCCCTGGTGGGCCTTTCGCCCGGCACGGCGCTGGTGACGGCGACGATCGGTGCGTCAAGTCAGACGGCCATTGTCTACGTGGGGGGCCCGAGCACGCCCTTCGTCGCGCTGAGCAGCATCTCATCCGGCTCGTCCACGCTCGCCGTTGGGGCGAGCACCTACGGGTACGCCAACTTTAACGGCACCTTCGACAAGGACACGCCCATCCCGATCACCTTCGCCACCCCCGGTGTGGTCAACGTGCCCGGTGCCGTGCCGGTCCTCGCGGCAGGCCAGTCCACGGTCTACTTCCCGATTCAAGCGGTGGGGGCCGGCACCACGGAGGTGTCGGTGGTCCTTCAGGGCATCAAGCGGACCTTCAACATCATCGTCGTGGCCACGCCGACGTTCACGTGGAGCGTCCCGGGGACCGTCGCGGCGGGCACGACGCAAACGATCAACATTTCCACGAACGCGGTCTTGCCCGCTGACGTCGTCTTCACGCTCGCTTCGTCGTCGCCTTCGGCGACCTTCTCCACGACGACGCTGCGGCTGCCGAGCGGTGCCGGTGGCGGCATGACGCTAGGCCTGACGGGCGTCTCTGCGGGCACGGCGACGCTCACGGCTACCGCCGGCGCCACGACGCTTACGAGCAACGTGACCGTTACGCCCTGACGGGCGTCGTCATCGCGGCCCGTACGCTGGGGCGGCCACGCCGTGCTCGATGGCGCCGAGATCGGGCGCGGAACCGGTGTAGCCGCCCACGTTCGGCAGGATCACGCCGACGTCGATGGCTGCGCCAGCCGCCTTGAGTCGCACGTCTTGCGACGCCTGCTCGGGGAAGGGGTCGCCGGCACCGTCACGGCCGCTGCGAAGACGTCAAGGGCGACCGCGACGCCGTGTTTCTCCGTAGTCTTCGCCTTCATGTCCGCGAGCGACGTGAAGGTGATCGCGCCAACGCGCCCCTCGAACTTCCCCGTCGTCGAGCCAAAGCCGTCGTAGTCGTAGTCTCCGTTGGAGGCGGCCTCGAGGGCCATGACCTTGCCGCTGCCGTTGGAATAGCCGTTGTATGTGCCGCCGGGGCCACCGAGCATCAGGTTGTTGCGCGTGAGCTGCCGCGAAAACGGGTCCGTTGTGTAGATGCCGAAGGCGTCGCCGCCCTTCACGACGGTGTTGTGCAGGAGCACGTCGCCGATGCTGCCGCGCTGCAGCTTGAAGGCCGAGAGCACCACGTTGGTGGCCACGTTGCGGATGAAATACGTCGGCCCGCCGAGGCCTGGCTGCGAGCTCATGGCCATGAAGACGTTGCGGAAGCGATTGCGCAAGACGCGGCAGTTGTGAAAGCAAAAGTCGGCCTCGATGCCGTCGTCGGCGGCGAGCTCCACGTCGTTCTCGATGAAGTCGATGCTGAACTGATCGACCGCCTCGCCGTCTTCGAGGAGCGAAAGACCGTCGCGGAAGCCACGCACCTTGTTGTGCTCAATGACGTGGCCGGGCCCCGTGACGAGGATGCCCTCGCCGACGTTGCTGCCACTGACGCCGAGCGCGCCCTCGCTCCATGCGGTCGCGCCTTGCACGACGTTGTCGGCGATGACGAGGTTCTCGCTCCGGAGTCCTGCGACGATGCCGTCGCCGGTCGTCGTCACGACGTTCTTGAGGACGGCGACCTCTGTTGTCTGGTTGAGGCGCACGCGGCCGTTGATCTTCAAGCCGACGATGTGGACGAACTTCCGCCCGATGAGGGAGAGCTCGCCGCCGATGGTGACGTCTCCGGCGGCCCGAATGACGATCGGCTTGCCCGCGCTGCCGTCCTTCGCGAAGGAAAACGCCGGGTAGGTCCCCGCGGCCAACTCGAGGATGTCGCCGGGCTGCGCGCCCGAGAACACGGAGGCCAGGGTGGCTGGTGTGACCGCTTTCACTGGCGCCCCTGCCATGGGACGCGGCTCGCCGCGGGTGGTCACCGCTCCGGTGCGCACCTCGCAGCCGCCATCGGGATCGAGCAAGAAGGCCTCCACGTCATACGTCGTCTCTGGCTCCAGGTCGAAGAGGCTCCCGCTGTGCCGACTCAACCACGTGAACCCCTCGACCGAACCGGCCGGAATTCGCCTGAGCGGCAGGCCCTTCCTCCAGCTCGTTTCGCTCTGCTTCTTGAACCGAACTTCGACGACGCCGTTCGTGTTGGCGTCGCCTGCGAGGGCCCACTCGACGGTGACGTTGCGCAGCGTGGGGAACGGGAAGGTGAGCGCGCCCGGCACGCTCCCGTTTGGGGGCACCCCTGGTCCGGTGTTGCCCGCCGGGCACGCCGGTGGCGGCGCCGGCGGCTCGTTGGGCAACGTCGTGCTCCCGTCTGCGCCCGCGTCCGCTCCGAGGGCGCCCGCGTCGGCGGCCCGGTCGCCGGTCGTGGGCCCAGCTCCCGTTGGTGGCGTGGGCCCCTCGTCGGTACCGCACGCCACCAGCACGGCCAGGGCGACAACGATGACCTCGTGTGCGCGCATGGTCTTCAGGAAAGCAGAGCGAGAGCTGCTGGCAAGGGGCGACGTGCGCGCTGTCCAGCCATTCCGTTGGAGGTGCTAGGCTCCACTCTGCGTGTCGGCGCGAACTCAACAACTTCGCTGCGGGGCGGCGCTCGCCATTTCAGTGGCGCTCGCGAGCTGCTCTCTTACCGTCACGACCGATGACCTGGTAGGCGGCGCAGCGGCGACGCCCGGCGTGTCAGGTGGGGACGCGGAGATCGTCGGCGCTGACGGGAGCCGTGGCGAGGCTGGAACGCTCCCCGACGCGACGGCCGATGCACCCGGGCTCGACGCAACGACCGACGCAACGCCTGACGCGTCGCCCGACGCGTCGGCCGACGCGAATCGGCCCGACGTCGCGTTGCCAACGTTGGCCTATTTGCAGAACGCAAACAAATTGGCGACGTCATCCGCGACGATCCAAACGGCGACCTTTGGTCTGTTGGCCGCCGGCACCTCGATCGTCTGCTACTCGACGTACGAGAGTTCGACGGGATCCATCACCTCCATCAGCGACGCGCAGGGCACGACGTACACGCGCGCCGTCGGGCCTACGCGCGGCCTCGGGACCTTCGCGGCTTGGAGCGACGAGGTTTGGTACGCCATTGGCATCACCGGGGGCTCGAATCTCAGCGTCATGGCGACCTTCGATGGAACCATGAGCCGCAGCTCGCTCTCGTGTCATGCCTATGCGGGCGTGCTCGCTTTCGAAGGGGGGACCGGCCTCGCGTTTGCGACGGCTGGGACAAATTCCACGCAAGGCCTTACCACCAAGAGCCCACGTGCCTTGCTCTTCTCAGCCTTCGGCATCGTCGGGACTGCCTCGCCGGGTGCCAACTTCGTAACCCGCTCGACCTTCGACAACGACCTCTTGCAGGACCGCTTCGTCGCCGCTCCCGGGACGTACCTGGGGATGGCGTCCTGCGATGCGGCGTGCAACGGCTCGCTCCTCCTGTTTACCGCCCGCTGAGCTTCGCGCCTCAGCGCCGGAGCGCCGCGGCCGTTCGCGCCGTGCCCACGAGGAGCGCGAGCGCGCCCACCGGCACGAACGCCACCGCAACTCCCGGGTCGCCGCCGTGCACCGTGATGCCGCCGGCGAAGAAGCCGAAGGGGACCGTGACGAGCGAAAGCAGCATGCATCGCGACGTGAGCTGCGAAGCCGCGGCGTCGAACCGCGCCGCGACGAGGCCGTAGGCGATGTTCACCAGCGACAACAAGGCGCCGTGCGCGTGGGCGAGCCGCCACATGAGGCGGCGCGACTCGTTGCCGACGTCGAGGTACAGCGGCGTCTTGAAAGCGTGCATCGCTTCGAGTGCCAGGCCCAAGACGATGAAGAGCGAGAGCCCAACGAAGCCGAAGAACGCGTGGCGTTTGGCCAGGGTCGCGACGTCTGCCCGCTCGGTCATGCTGGCGCGAGTCTACTCGAGATCCGCACGGCGCGGTCGTCTCGCGTAGCGGCGAACGCGCGAAGCCGCGGCTCGTCGACGGTTCCCTCGGGCGTGAGGAGCACGCGAGCGCGCTGTTCGAGCGGAACCTTCGCGCCTCCGCGCGCCTCTTGGAAGCGCTGGAGCACGACCTCTTGGGCCGCCGCCCGCGCCGGCCCCGCGCCGACGAAGTCGTAGCGAACGTTGGAGAAGGGCACGAGGCTCTGTAGCGAGCGCGCGGCGACGTAGCGAACGGCGGCGTAGGGATCGGTGAGCGCCGTCGCCAAGATGGGCGCCATCCAGGCGTCTCCGCTCGCTGCGCGCGCCTCTCCGTCGCCGAACTGGGCTGCCGCCAGCGCGCGCTTCGCGGCGTCGCCGGCGAGGAGCCACGCGATGGCCGACGCGCGGCCTTGCACCTTGTCGGGGGCGTTCTCCTTCGACCCCCAGCGGCGCATGGCGTCGTGGGTCCACGCGAGGTCGCGATCGAGGTGGCAAAGGTTGCACGCCGGCAATCGCCCCGACTCGGCGGCTCGCGTGACGCTGGGTGATTCGATGCGGTGCGAGCGAATGGCGCCAAGGAGCGCGAAGGTTGTCTTGGGCATGTGACACGACACGCAGCGGCTCCCGGAGGACGCCGGCGCGTGATGCGTATGCGCCTCGAGGCGAGCCGCGACGCCGCCGTGGCATCCGGTGCACATGAGATCGCCGCGCCGCTCGGGCGCTAGCTGATCATCGGGCTCGCCCTTGTGCATCGCATGGCATGAGCTGCATGACATCGTCCGCTCGCCCTGGCCCTTCTCGAAGCAAGGTGACTCGAAGAGGCCGTTGGCTTCGCGACCGCCGACGCGAATCGTGCCGTCGGCCCAGAAGAAGTTCTCTGGCGTCGCGTCGACGCGTCCCTTGAGTGAGCCCCTCATGGTGGCGAGCGTCAGGAGATCGCGCGTCTCGAAGGGGCGTTCGGGCGTTGTTGTCGCAACGCCCGTCTCCCAGAAGCGCGGCTCGTCTTTGGGCACGAACAGCGAATGGCACTGGGCGCAGACGAGCGAACGCTCGCGCGGCGGGAGGCGCTTCGGATTGACGATGGTCTCGTCGCGCGTCTTCGATGCGTGAGCCAAGGCGCGCGTGATCGGGTTGCGGTGCTTGTCGACGTGCGCGGCGCCGGGGCCGTGGCAGGCCTCGCAGGCGATGCCGAGCTCGGCGACGGACGTATCGAAGCGCTCGCCGAATTCACCGCGGTGCGGCTCGCCGGCCACGGCGTGACACTGGATGCAGCTCGCGCTCCAAGCGAGCTCCTCCGGCGGATCGTCCTCGGGCGTCAGAAACACCGCCTGACGCGGCACGTAGCGCCGGTCGGCCAACAAGTACACGAGCGGCAAAATGGAGAGCTCGCCGGGCCGCGCGCCTTCCGCCCAATACGCTTGGTAGTGATGCGAGCCCGTGGTCAGAACAACGCGCCGGTCCGTCTTGCCCGCTTCGCGCCAGACGACGCCTTCGAGGGAGCGCGCGAGGGAGACCTCGCCTCCGCCCCGCGCCACCGGGCCGCTCGGAATCGGGCCGAGCAGGGTGCCTCGCTTTCCGCCCTCATCGAGCGTCGCGCGCTGCGTCATCGTTCGGTGAAACGAGCGCCCCCACGAGGCGTGCTCGCTTGGATGGCAGCTTCGGCAGCTCTCGGAGCCGACGCGCACGAGGCCCGTCCGCCGCAGCGGCGTCGCGTCGATGGAAGTGGCCATGGCGCGCGGCCAGGGGCGCCCCATCGCGAGCGCGACCGCTAGCGGTCCTAGCGTCGTCACGAGCGCGAGGGCGCCGCGCCTTCGCCAGCCGGTGCCGCGCGCGAGCGCCACCTGGGAGGCGAGCGAGCCGATGGCGATGAGCGCGAGGTCCACGATGCTCATGCGCGCGCCTGATAGCGCGTGGCGCGCGCGACGCCGGTCCGGATTACCTTTCGGGCGCCCACGAGCTCGCGCAGACCGCGGAGCACTGTGCTTTGCGAGAGGCCCGTCGCCCGCGAGAGCTGCCTCACCGAGCAAGGCCCCAACTGCGCAACCTTCGCGAGAAGCTCGTTGGTCTCTTCCGCGGCCGCGGCCGCGGGCAACATCGTGATGGGCGCCCGCGGCGCGTCCGGCAACTCGTCGTCGATGAACGGGACCTCATGGTCGAGCTCTTCCGGCGATCCCACGAAGTGGATCGGCACCGTTGCGCCGTAGCCATCGCCTTTGACTGCGATCCAATGACCGAAGGGATGCAAGAGCGTGCGCAAGCGGTGGATGGTTGTGCGGATGAGGGGGTCGTGTCGCTCCGGTCGGTAGCTCCTTAGGCCCCACAGCCGCAACGTGAGTGCCTCCTTCGACGCGTGACCACCGGCGAGCGCACGCAGCAGCGTGGGGCACCATCGCGGCGGCGTCGCGCGTAGCCGCACGTCGCCGTGATCCTCGAGGAGCAGCGCGTTTTCGTGGACGAGCACGACGACACGCCGCCCAGGGACAAAGCCCAATAGCTCGGGGATGGGGCCCAAGAGACCCAGCGCGAGGAGCTTTGGAAGGACACCGAGGTCTCGCGCGACGACCGCGTGCAAGAGCGGTGTGAGCTCGTCTTCGGGGAAGGGACGCGCGACGAACGAGGCGTCGTCGAACTGCTCGAGGGCCGCCCGCGCTTGGTAGTGCTCGTGCGTTCGGGTCATCTCGCGCAGCGCGGCGAGGGCTCGCGCCATCGTGGCGAGATCCCCCTGGGCGCGCGCGACGAAGGCCTCGAAACCCAGCAGCTCGGCGCGGAAGGCCACATCGCCGACCTCAAGCAGCGATGCGACTTGAGGGAGCAGCTCGGCGCATGCGGCGGCGCCGTGCGCGAAGCGCGCCACGTGGAGGCGGGCCAAGAGGGTCGTGATCTTGCCGCGCCGCGTGTCTTGCCGGGCCGCGTCGTGCTCCGCGGCTTCAAGCTCCCGCGTCGCCTCGCTGCGGCGACCGCGCAGCGCCAGCTGAATGGCCAGCTCCGTTTGCAGCGTCCGCTTCGAGTAGGAGTCGTGCGCGCGCTTGCCGACCAAGTGCTCGATGCGCTGCAACGCCGACGGCTGGGCGACGAAGCTCGCCGAATAGCTCGCGATGGAGCAGTCGATGGCGTACGCGTTCTTGTCGAAGCCGAGCTCCTTCGCGTGACGCTTCGCTTGCTCAAGGAGCGAGATGCCCGAACGAAACGCGCCGACCTGGACGAGCGCGTGGCCTCGCAGGTCAGTCGCGAGCATCTTCGCGTAGGCAAACTGCGCGACGTGCGCCGCCCGCAGCGCCCGCAGCGCGTGTCGTGCTGCCGCGCGGTAACGTCCGGTGAAGTGCCGGTAGCAAGCAAGGCCCTGAAAGACGAGCGCGCTGATCCACGGGTCGTCGCTTCGGCTTCGGGCTCGCGCGTCGTGCACGAGGAGGCGATGCGCGCCCTCGAAGTCACCGGAGCGGACGTCGGCGAGCCCTAGGAAGAAGTGCGATGCGGCCAGGGTGCGCGGGTCTTTGTCGTCGGTCTTGAGCCGCCATGCATCGAAGGCCAGTCGTGCATCGTCGAGGCGTCCCACAAAGGTGAGCGCGCCCACCACGAAGGCGACGTCGGCGGCGCCATAGGGTGCGCCCTCTCGGTCGAAGGCCTCGGCGGCGATCTGCGCGTAGCGGCCAGCAAAGAAATCGCGGGCGAGCGGGCTGGATCCGACGGGTAACAAGTGACGCGATTATATGTATGAAAATAGTAAAGAAAAGTACATATGGCGTCACGCTTGGCGCGTGCCGTTACGGGCCGAAACTGGGTATGGGACGGGTCGTGCCGCATGGTCCACCTACCGCAACGGAGCGGCCTTCAAGGAGTCTCGTCATGTCCCTCACCAAACTCTCTCTCGGCGTCATTGTCCTTCTCACGGCGGCGTGCAGCTCGGCGCCTGGGGGTGAGGACTCGGTGGGGGCGGGGCGCGCGAACATCCTCGCGGGAGGTGCATGCCAGACGAGCGCTGATTGTGCCTCCGGGCTCGAATGTGAAACCGAGGTCGAGCACGGCGTTTCGACCCGCGCGTGCAAATCGCACGGCGGAAATGGCGGCGCCGTCGACGACAACGGCGGTCTCCCCGGAGCGGCCGGAGCGGCCGACGACAAGGGTGGCGCAAGCGGCGCAAAGGTCGAAGACAACGACGGAGGCGCAGCGGCTGCTGGCGTTTGTCCGCCCGGTCTCGAGCCCGAGGTCGAACACGGCGTGACGACCTGCAAGCCCCACGGCAAAGCGGCCGACGCGGGGGCTTCCGCGCCCACGTCGCCGGCATCGGGCGGTGGCGCAGCGGGCGCGACCTGCAAGACCAACGCGGATTGTGCTGTCGGGCTCGAGTGCGAGGTCGAGATCGAAAACGGTGTCACGACCTCCACGTGCAAGGCGCACGGCGGCAAGAAGTAGGTCCTGGTCCCATTCGGTGCGACTGCTAAGGTTGGAGAAGAAGATGTTGAAGTTCGCGCAGATCGCCGTCGCCGTGTCGCTCCTCAGCGCCTGCGGGGGAGAGAGCGGTGAGGAGCAAAACCCCTCCGGCGGTGCCGGTGGTGGCGGCGCGCCCACGACCGGAGGCGCGCCCGCTACCGGGGCGCCAGCCGCGCCCGGCGCCGCATCTTCTTCGCCACCTCCCTCGGCGGTCGCGCCGGCCGGCGAGGTCTTCTCCGGCGTCTACGAGGTGCCCGTGCCGCCGGCCCTTGCGGCGGCGGCGCGGTACACCGTCGCGGCGTTCACCTGGCGGGTCGTCGCTGGCGTTGCCACGCTCGAATACGACCTGCCCATGGCACTCGTAGGACGGCCCTTGCGCGTCAACTTCGAAGGGCCCTTCAACGCCGCGACGCAAACGGCCACGCTCGTTGGCCCCGCGGGCACGGCGCAGTGCTCGCGCGTGGGCGCCGAGATGCGCTGCCACGAAGTGATGAAGGGCATCATGCCCGTGAACGCCGACCTCACGGTCGTGGCCGCTCTCGCGAGCGACTATGCGGGGCCACCCGCCGACCGGCTCGCCGTGACCAAACTCTTCTCGCCCGATCCCATCGGCATCGCGCGCGTCCAGCTCGCATCGCCGGTGCCGACCCCGGTCGACGACAAGGGCAAAGGCAAAGGCAAAGACAAGGGTAACGGCAAGCCCGCGGGCGGCTGAGTTTCCGGCGCAATTCCCTGCACAGTAGAGCGGCGGGCCGTTCCCGTGGTAGACGGCCACGGTGAGAGTTCTCGTTACCGGCGCCACCGGCTTTCTCGGCACCCACCTCGTCCCCCTCCTTCGCGAGGCGGGACACGAGCTCGTGCTCGTCGCGCGGTCTGTGGATGGACTTCCTTCGGGCCCGGGCATCACGCTCATGGGCGCCGACGTCCTCGACGCCGCCGCGATGAAGCGGGCCGCCGCTGGGTGTCAGCTCGCGATCCACGCCGCAGGGCACGTCTCGCGCCGGCCCGAAGACGCCGAGTCGCTCTATCGCGTTCACGTCGACGGCACGAAGACGGTCTTGGACGCGTGCCGCGCCGCCGGCGTCAAGCGCGTGGTCTATGTCTCTACGAGCGGAACCGTCGCCGTGAGCGACGACCCCGACGCCATCGCCACCGAGAACGACGACGCGCCCATCGGCATCGTGCAAAGGTGGCCCTACTACCGCGCGAAGCTCTTCGCCGAGCAGGCGGCGCTAGAGCGCAACGTGACGGGCGAGTTCGAGGTCGTGTCGATCAACCCCGCGCTGCTCCTCGGGCCCGGCGATCTTCGCGGTTCGTCGACGGAAGACGTGCGCCTCTTTCTGGACGGCAAGATCCCCGCGACGCCGCCCGGCGGGCTCTCGTTCGTGGATGTTCGCGACGCGGCCCGCGCCGTCGTGCTCGCCCTCGAGAAGGGCGAGCCGGGGCAGCGCTACCTGCTCGGCGCGTGCAACCTCACGCTCAAGGAGTTCTTCGGAAAGCTCGAGCGTGTCTCCGGCGTGAAAGCGCCGCGCCTCCACGCGCCGCGAGCGCCGGAGCTCACGCGCCTCGGCGTCCGCGCCCTCACGCGCCTCGCCGACCGCATCGGCGCGAAGATGCCCGTCGACGAAGTGAGCGTCGACATGGCGAGCTTCTATTGGTACCTCGACTCGGCGCGCGCCGAACATGTGCTGGGCTTCTCGTCGCGCGATCCCGTGGCCACGCTCGACGACACCGTCGCCGACCTTCGCGCCCGTGGGGTCGTTTGGCCGGAGCCGCCGCGCGCATGAGCCAAAAGCCTCTCCTCATCGTCAATCCAAACGCCGGCGGCGGGCGCGCGGGCCGCGTCTTCTCCGAGCTCCGGCCCGTCATCGAGGGCGCCCTTGGCGCCGTCGACGTCGCGTTCACCGATCGCGCGGGTCACGGGGTCGACGTCGCGGAAGCGGCGGCGCGCGAGGGGCGCCCTACCGTTGTAGCCGTCGGCGGCGACGGCACCCTGAACGAGGTCGTCAATGGTGTCCTCCGCGGCGTCGCCGCGCGGCCGGCGCCGACAAAGGTCGGCTTCATCGGTCAAGGCACCGGCGGCGACTTTCGGCGCACGCTCGGCGTTGAGCATCGCCTTGATCGCTACCTCGAGGTCATCGCCCGGGGCCGTGAGCGCACCGTCGATGTGGGCCTCGTGAAGTTCGTCGACGGCCAAGGGGTCCGCGGCGAGCGCTATTTCATCAACATCCTCTCCGCCGGCATGGGCGGCCTCGTCGACCGGTACGTCGCCGATGCGTCGAGACTCTTGGGCCCCACGGCCGCGTATTTCGGCGCCTCGCTCAAGGCGCTCGTGGCCATCGAGCGCGGACGCCTCGTGGCGCGCGTCGAGGGCGGCGCCGCGAGCGGTGGTCGCGATGAGCGGCTCGCGACCTTCATGATCGCTGTGTGCAACGGGCGGTTCTTCGGCTCGGGGATGCAGGTCGCGCCCATGGCCGACATCGCCGACGGCCGCCTCGAAGTCGTCTCCATGGGGGGCGACAGCAAGCTCGGCTTCTTCACGACGCACGTGCGAGCCATCTACCAAGGCACCCACCTCGAGAAGCCGGGCACCGTGCATTTCGGTTGCCAGCGCATCGCCTTCGAGCTCGAAAACGCGCGCGACGCCGCAGCGACGTTCTTGCTCGACTGCGACGGCGAGCCGATCGGTGGCCTCCCCGCCGAGATCGAGATCGTGCCCGCGGCGCTGACGCTCTACGCGTAGTGAGGCGAACCAACGATTCGCCTCGCGTCGGGATGGGATGTGGAGCGAGTCGAGGGGCGGACGAGTGTCTGACTCACCCCATTAAGGCGCGCCGCCGAGTCTCTTCTTCAGCGAAGAAGCCGCGCGTCCGATGGCGTCGGCGTCGGCGCCCTTGCGCGCCGACACGACCCACGTGAGCGGAGCCAACTCCGGCGTTGTCGCGATCTCGACGAGGCCCTTGCCAAGGTCGCGCGCCGTTGCCCGCGCCGTGTTGCGCGGTAGCACGACGAGCAGCCCGCCGGTCGCGGCCCGCGCCGCCGCGGCCATCGAGGTGACCGAGACGCGAACGCGCCTCGTCACGTCTTTGGGGAAGCCGTCGTCGCTGTCGAAGTCGGGGCCCGCGGTGGGCGCGACGAAGTGGTGCTCGGAGAGTTCAGCGACGGGCAGCGGCGCGGGTCGAGCGGCGAGTGCGTGCTCGCGCGGCGCGAAGACGCCCAGCTCCACCTTCAGCTCGGCCACGGTTTCGACGGAGGCGTGCTCCACGGGCATCGTGAAGAGGCCGATGTCGATGCGGCCGCTCGTGAGCGCCGCCGCGGCGTCGTCCGTTCCCACGAGCGAGGCCTCGAAGGACCAGTCGGTCTGCGCCGTCGCGAGCTCGACGACGGCGTCTTCGACGAACGCGAGAAGCCAGGGGTGGTTGGTGCCCATGAGCAAATAGGAATCCCAGCGCGGTGAGGCCGACAAAACGTCGTCGATGCGGCGCATCGCCTCGCGCGTGCGCGCCAACAGATCGCTGCCGGCGCGTGTGAGGACGAGCTTCTGGCCGCCGCGCTCGAAGAGCGGCGCGCCGACCTCTTGTTCGAGCTGGGAGACGGCGCGCGAGAGCGCCGACGGGCTCGTGCGCAAGATCGTGGCGGCGCGCCGCACGCCCCCCACTTCAGCCACGGCCCGAAAGGCCGGGAGCCACCCCCACAAGGTCGAGAGCCGTTCAAGCCGCTTCATGAAGCGGCGAGCATAGCCGATCGGTCGTCTAAACTGACGCGCCTGAGGTTCGCGCCGGCGGGGCGTTAGCGCTACGGCGCGGGGGAGTCGGCGCGGCCGAGGCGTCGCTCCATGCGCATCAGCCAGTGCGACAAGTGAAGCCAGCGGTCGGCCCACCCGTTGGTGATGGAGAACGCTTTGTCGTAGGGCGCTCGGTGGTGTTCGGCGTGGCGCGCTTGCGAGAGCAACAACCCGTGCCGCTGGAGGAAGCCAACGACGCGAGGCACGTTGGGGGCGTGAGCCCATTTGTGAAAGAGGCTCGTCGTAGCGCCCAACGCGGCCGTGAAGGCGGCGACCGCTAGGCCGACGCGCTCGAGCGGCGTGTCGCCGTGCAGCACCAAGAGCGCGATGCCGAGAAACGGCACCGTCGCGAGGCAGACGTCGCCGGTCAAGGTTACGAAATCGTGTTCGACGATCGCCAACGGCTCGTCGTGGTGCTCGCGAAAGGACCGCAGCACGTTCGGGCCCAAGAATGGCGTCTCGAGCGAGCCGTATCGATCCGCCAGGAAGTGGACGACGCCTGACGCGACGTCCGCCATGAGGCACGAGAGCGGCGCCATGATGACGGCGAGCGCGACGTCCACCCAGCCGGTGCTGGTTGCGACCCAGCGCTTCGCCACGACCAGCGTCAAGGCCAGGTGACTGGCCATCATCGTGTACTCGAGGGAGCGGTGTGCCCGATCGTAGCCGACGCTCATGAACGGCGACCCGGCGTTCGAGGGCTTGTCTGGGAGTCCAACACGCGCGAAGAATCTCCGGCTACGTCTCTCACGGCAAGAGGCATACGCACCGCGGAGGCGCCCGGATCGCGCTTTTGTTCCTTTTTGCTACGCCCTTTTGTCTACACGCACGAAGGCCAGGTCATTTTCCCCACAGGGCGCGCGCGGCGAACGCGACGCCGAGCACCACCAAGAGGGCGCGGGCCGCGGCGAGGGCGCGAGGCGCACGCCGTCGAGCTTGAGCGGCGGCGCCAAAGGTGACCACGGCCAGGAGTTGCTGAACGACCTCGACGCCGAGCGTGAACGCCAAGACCGACCCGACGAGGGCGTCTCGATCGCCGGCGAGCGCCTCCCTCAGACCCTCGGCAAAGGCCAACCCGTGAACCAGGCCGAACGCGAACGCCAAGAGGGCCGGGACCATGACGTCGCTCGCTCGCGCTCTCCTCGCGTCGCCAGAGGCGAGGGCCGCAAGGGCGATCGACGCGCCGATGAGCGGCTCGATGACGCGCCCCGACGGCAGGAAGAGACCCGTGGCGACGAGCGTGAGGCTCAGCGCGTGCGCGGCGGTGAACGCGAAGACGAAGATCGCGAGCTTGCCGAGCGAGCGAGCTCCCAGCGTGATGGCGACCACGAAGAGTAGATGGTCGACGCCGAAGGCGACGTGCCGCGCGCCGAGCGTCGCGAACTCCCAGAAGAGGCGCGTAGCCGAGCGCGGGGTGGCGAGGTCGATGGTGAGCGCTTCGCCGGCCCTCGCGATGTCGGTGCTCTCGCCGAGCGCGGTCTTGGCCCCGACAACGTAGACATGCGTCACGCCGTGTCCCTTCGTGTCGACGTCGAGCAGCATCGACGACGTGAGTCGGAGCTTTCGCGCGCCGTCGCGCGCCGACGTGGCGTCGCCGACGACCATGTCCACGACGACGAGCTGCGAGCGCGCGTCGGCGCGCGTGTGCACGGGCCTCGCGAACGGAGGGGCTAGGGTCGTCGCAACGGCGCGCGCGCGAGCGGGGCGCCCGCCGACGTCAAATGACAGATGACCCTCGAGGTACGTCGCGTGCTCGCGGGCCGCGGCCCCGAGCTCCCCTTCCGATAGGAACGCGCCTTCGCGCGGCGTTCGTCCGGGCACTTGCGGAAGAGACGCCACAACCGTGGCGAGCGAGCTCGCGACGCGCACAGTGATGACGGCGCTCCGCGCGTCGAGCTCGAGCCGGTCCTCGAGCGTGTCGTGGGCGTGCGCGTCGCGCGCCCAGGCGAGCACGTGCAACGTGACAGAGAGGACCAGCAGCCACAGAGCTTGTCGTCGCGCGGTCACGGCGCGGGATCATAGTCCCGGAGGGCCTGAGCTACGGCATCCAGCGCGCGCAAGTGCCGGGGCGGTCGTCCGCCATGAGGCCATGCGCTCGTCCGGCCCAATAGGCCACGAGGAAGTCGACGCCCGGGAACACGACCCGCGGATCGCCCGGGTCGAAGGTGACGCGAGGCGAACGCTGCCACATGAAGTCGGTCACCGGGCGATCGCCGGGCGAGAGGGCCGCCGTGCTCATGGGGGGCGCGCTGCACGATGCGGCCGCCGGATACTTCAGCCGAACGTCGCGCGGTTCGCGGACGCGCGGGCCCGCGGGGAACGTCGCGAGCGCAGCGCTCGCCGACACGACGTTGGGATCGGTCTGGGCCACCTGCCGTGCCCCGGCCCAGAGGTACGCAAAATAGACGTTCGCGTCGTTCTTGAGGGCGTCCCACAAGCGCTCGTGGAGGACCTCGTTTCGGATGCGCGCGCCGAGCACAGCGTCGTCCTCGAGCCGCGCCCAGAGGTACGCCATGATGAACGCGAAGTGGTTCGGGTAATAGGTGTCGTCGCAGCCGGTGTTCTCGAGGGACCACTTCGCCGCGGTGTCGAGCCAGCCGGGCGCATGGTGCTCGTAGTAGCTGAGAAGCTGCTGGTGCTCCGTCGCCCTGTTGGCGACGCCCGAGGTGGCGCGGAGCGCGCTTCGAAAAAACGCGCCGAGCATCATCGCCGACGCGGCCCGGGGGATCGGCACCGGCAGCCCCGTCAGCGGTTCGACGAGGACGCGCAAGTCGGGGAAAAACTCCCGCATGCCCCGGAATTCGCCAGCGCCGCCGGCGACGTCGCCCGACAGGTGCACCTTGCCCGAGACCATTTCTGACGGGCTCAGGATGACGTTCTCGACGGTGAGCGTCTTTTCGACGCTGAGCGGGATTCCGCCGACGGTCAGCTCAGCGCGCACCGGGACAGCGCGCACCTTCATGAGCTCGAAGGCCAACGTGACGAGGTCGTCGCGCACGGCGCTGCGCACGCCCTCATCGTTCGTCGCTTCGTAGGCGAGCGCGAGCCCGAGCACGGCGCCCGTGTATTGGTCGCGGCTCGTGTCGCCCATGAAATGAAAGGCCTGGCCCTCGTAGTTGACGTTGCAGTGCCACCGCGAGTCTTTGCAGTCGAAGACCTCGATGGGCAGGAGATTGGCACCTGGCAAGACGAGGCGCGCGAGAAACCCCGGCTCGCCGCTGATGCGGAAGGCGCGGTGAAGCGTCGTCACGTGTTCGCCAAGCCGCGCCTCCGCGTCCGGTGAGCCGGTCGCCATGAGTCGCAACGCCTCGGCCGCTAGCGCGGTGCCGGTCCAAATCGATGCGTCGCCGCCGCCGCCGAAGCTCGCCACGGTGGTTCGCGTCGCGTCTGTGTACATCGGGTCCAAGACAGCGCCATGGCGCAGCGCGAGGCGCGCGAGCGACGCTTCGTAGTCGCGAGCGCGGTCGGCGAGGTTCTTTGTGGGCAACGCGGCGATGGCCCCCTTCGTGGCGAGGTCGTAGAGGCGGCACGTGCCACTCGCGGCGACGTCGCCGAGGGCGCACTCGTCGCTGCATCGGTCCGGCGAACACTGGCCAAGGTAACAGCCGCCGGCGCAGAGCTCTTCGGCCCACCGCACGCCGCTGCCGTCCACGACGCATGAGCCGCGCACGTTCCAAGCCGTGCACCTTGCACCAAGCTGCGCGCAGCCGCCGCCGTCTAGCGCCGCGTCGGGCCCCGTGGGCGCGCCTGCGGGCCTGATCGGCGAGGACGCGTCAACGCCGGCGCCCGCTCTCGGCACCGGGTCGGCCGTGCCCGTCGGCGTCGCTCCGCACGCTGTTGCAAGCGCCAAGAGCCACGCGCGCTGCGACCTCGTGTGCATGCCGCGGCATGCGTGCAGCTACGGTGCCATCGAGCGGAGGCGAGACTGATGAACGGTCCGCGCGCGGATTCAGCGCCGTTCGTTTCCACCCGCCGCGTCATTGAGGTCGCATGCGACGACGGAGTCGCACCGCGGCAGCGGGGGCTACATAGGAGCGAGGGTCGCTACGGCGCGTCGAGCCACACGTCGTCGAAGTGCAAGTGGGCGCTACCCTCTAGGCGTTCGTAGCCGACCGCGAGCGACACCTCGCCGATGGGCAACTTGCGAAGCTGAAGTTGGCCGTGAAGCTCGCCGTGATCGCAAACGAGATCCACGCGCGCGGCGGAGTTCTGCGGGTAGCTCAGCGTGAGGACGCACGTCGTCCAATCGTTAAGCGGGAACGTTGGCGCCGTCAGGTCTTCGATCATGTAGCTGCCGTCGGATAGCGGCTCGGAAACGTGAAGCAGCGAGTCGGGCGCCACCATGATGAACAACAGATCGGCGGCGACGCCGGTGGTCGACTTTGCCGTCAGGCGCAACGCTGCGCCGTCGCCAGGGTAGCTCTCCGGGAAGATGGAGAAGCCTGCGCGCACGGTGGTCGCGCCGCCGGGCACCATGAGGGTCTTTTCGAGGAACGCGCGCGCGCTGCTGGTTGGCACGTTGACGGCCAACGAATTCGCACCGGAGCGTGAGGGGTTCGTTTCGAGCGCGAGCTCGCCGCCGCCGGAGAACGTGCTCGTGCTCCAGAGGGCGCCGAGCGGCGCCTCGTCGAAGGTGTCGCAGAACGTGTGGCTCGAGCACGCATCACTCGTCGCGACGAGCACGTCGCCGCCCGCGTCGCTCGGGCTCGGGCCCGACGCGCCGTCAAAGATGGCCGCATCGGCCACCGCGTCGGCGCCGCCATCGGCGCCGCGGCTCGGGGCGTCGTCGAGGCCCGAGGCGTCGACGAGCAGCGAACACGCGGCGAGGGCCAGCGGCGTCGACAGGAGCGCGAACGACGCGCCAACGGCAAACCAACGCGCGACCACGCCACAGGGTACCGCGCGAGGCCGGCGCGCCGCGGAAGAAAGCCGGGCTTACGTTTCGCGTCTGGGGCGTTATCTTGGGGCCGCCATGCGCTTGCCGTACCCCGCCCGCCTGGCCATTGGTCTCTCCGTCCTCTTGATCGCGGCGGCCGGGGCCTACGCCGGGTCGGCCTCCTGGCTGAAGCGTCGCGCCATCGCGGAAGGGCAGGCGCGCGGCTTCGTCGTCGACGTCGGGAGCGCACGCCTCGGCTTTTTTTCTGCGCACCTCAAGGGCGTACGCGTGGGCCTCGAAGGCGTGACGGGGCTCGACGTCGAGCTTCGTGAGATCGACATCGCCGTCGAGGCGTCGGGGCGCCCGTCGCGCATCGCGGCGCGCGGCGGGCAGGTGCGCGTGATTGGCGACGCCGAGCAGCTCGCGTTGCAGCTCGAGGCGTGGCGCGCCCGCCGTCCGGCACCGGCCGTACCGGCATCCACGACGTCCACGTCGCCGGTCGTCTCGGTGACCGGCCTCGAAGGGCAGATTCCCTTGCCCGGCGGCGGGACCGTGGTCCTCAAAGACGCGAGCGTGGAGCGCGACGGCGAGGAGCTCCGCGTGAAGGTCGCGTCGGTGCTCGCGGAGCGTGGCGATGCGCGCGCCGACGTTCGCGGCGCGTCGATCGCGCTCGTGGGGCGCAAGCTCAAGCTCCTCACGGCCGAGAGCGCGTCGCTCGAGCTTGTGCTGCCGGAGCCCAAAGAGGACTCGGGGGCGACCGCGGCCGTCGAGCCTACCCCGCCGGCTTTGCCAACGCCCGTCACCAAGCGGGGAAAAAAGTCTCCGCCGTTGCCCGCCGAGCCGATGCGCGTGACGTTGCCCGATGCGGCGCCGCTCCGCGCCATTGCCCAGTCGATGGCCAAGCGCTTGTCCGAGCTCCTCGTGGAGGGCGCCGACGCCAAGACGGAGCAGCTCTCGCTCGTCGTCACGCGCGGGAAAGACAAGCTCACGCTCGGGCCCGGCGCGCTCACGCTCATGCGGTCACCGGAGCACGTCGAGGTTGAATTCCGGACCAGCGCGGCGACCCAAGCGGGCGCGCCGAGCGGAACGCCGCTGTCAGCTCGCGTCGACTTGCCGACGGCGAGCGGCGACTTGCGCGCGACGCTCTCCGGCGGCCCCGTGTCGCTCACGACGTTGGGCGTCAAGGAAGGCGCCTTCGGGCTCATCGACGTGCCGCGGGCGCAGCTCACTGGCAAGGCGACGTTCAAGATCGACACGGCTGGCGCCGCGAGCTTCGACGCGGACGTCTTGGCCAAGGGGCTCGGCCTCGAGCGCGCGTGGCTGGCGCGGGCTCCGGTTCACGGCCTTGACGTAGGTCTCCGCTTGTCGGGCTTCTTCGAGAGCCGAAAGCGGCTCCGCATCGACGACGCGGAGGCGGCGCTGGGCGCGTTCCGCGGTCGCTTTCGCGGGACCCTCGAGGCGTCCGGTGACGTGGCCCGCGTCAACGGCAGCTTCGAGGTGCCAACGACCGCGTGCCAGTCGCTCATCGACAGCGTCCCCGACGCGCTCATGCCCACGGTGAAGGGCGCCCGCTTCGTCGGCACCTTTGGCGCTCAGGGGAGCCTCGTCTTCGACAGCTCGGCGCTCGACGACCTCGAGCTGTCCTATCGCTTCGACGACCGATGCCGCTTCATCGAAGTGCCCAAGCCGATGGACCGAGAGCGCTTTCGGAAGCCCTTCGTTCATCGCATCGTGAGGCCCGACGGCAAGGAGGCCGAGATGACGACGGGGCCCGACAGCGCCGCCTGGACGCCTCTCGAGCTCATCAGCCCGTACATGCAGGCGGCGGTCCTCACGACGGAGGACGGCGCCTTCTTCAAGCACCACGGCTTCAATCACGCGGCCATCAAGAACTCGCTCGTGGCCAACCTCAAGGCCAAGCGTTTCGTTCGCGGCGCCAGCACCATCAGCATGCAGCTCGCCAAGAACCTCTTTCTCTCACGCCAAAAGACCCTCTCGCGAAAGCTCGAAGAGGTGGTGCTGACGGACTACCTCGAGCAGACGTTCTCCAAGGACGAGCTCATGGAGCTGTACCTGAACGTCATCGAGTTCGGTCCCAACCTCTACGGCATCGGCGCCGCCTCCGAGCACTACTACGCGCGAAAGCCCGAGGAGCTAAACCTCACCGAGAGCATGTTCTTGGCGACGCTCCTGCCGCGGCCCGTCGAGGCCCATCGCATGTACGAGCGCGGCGCCGTGGGCGAGGGGTGGGCGAAGAACCTCCGCTCGCTCGTCGAGATCGCGTTTCGCACCGGCAAGGTCTCCGAAGCGGAGCGAAACGAAGGCCTCTCGCAGGCCATCGTCTTCGTGAAGGAGGGGCAGCCTCGGCCGCCGCCGCGGCCCCCCGCGTCTGGAACGCACGGCGGCGGCGACGAAGAGTGGAAGGTGATCGATTGAGTCGTGGAGGCGGTCTCGCTCGGAGCCGGCCTCAGGGCACGCGGTCGAGGTACGCCGTCACGACCTTGCGTGAGCCCTCGAAGTGCGTGTAGTCGCGGCGAAGGTCGTACATGTTGGGGTTGTGGGGCTTGGTCGTGATGAGTGTATCGTGCAAGCACCAGAGACCGCCCGAGTTGCAGCCGCTGCCGGTCGCGTCGAGCTTGATGGCGCCGCCAAACGACGCGTAGGTTTGGCCGAGCCACTTCATGCTCGAGGTGTTCTTGGAGCACTGCCCTAGGTTGCTATCGCAGGCGTAGACGAAGAACGCGCCCGCCATCTGCGAGAGCGTCTGGCGGCTGCCGGTTCCCCCGCCGTCGAGGTGGAAGATGCTCGTCTTGCCGAGCGTCTCGCTCGCCGGCCCGGCGCGACCGGCCTGCATCATCGACAAGAGCTCCGCCGAGACGAAGGTGCCGCTCGAGTGAGCCACGATGACGATGGACCGGGCCGCTGCGGCGCGACCGGCCGCGAGGTGCGCCGCGATGCGGCTGTTTTGGATCTCGCGGTTCGCGTAGCCCGACTGGTTCGGCCCGCGAATGGCGTAGATGTGACCGAGCGAGAGCGCCTCGCGTTTCTCGCGGAAGAGCTCCTGGGCCCACCTTTGCGAGTAGATGTCCTGCGCCGAGTAGCCGCCGTAGACGAGGATGGCGCTGGTGCCGTCGCCGACGGACTTGTAGCTGACGCCCGTGCCCAGCGTGGTCCACGCCGTGTGCGCCACGTCGTCGTCGCGATCGGCGCCGACCGCCTCGAGCGCGCCCTCGTCGGTCCCGGTCTCCGTGTCGGTGTCGTCGGGCGAGCCCGCGCAGCCGAAGGCGCCTAGGAGTCCAGCGAGCGCGAGAGAGCGAGTCAGCATCATGTGCGAGACGGCAGCACCAAGTGTGCCGCGATGTGGGCGTGCAGGCGCGACCCGAAGAAGCGCGTTGTGCGGCGCCGTCACGATGCCGGCGCTGCGTCCTCGAGGCAGCGGACGTCACCCGCCGAGGACACTGCATGGACACCCGTTTGCCCATCCGGCGTCGCTCGACGAAGGAACTTTCCGTTCTACTTCTTGCCCTGCGCGCGGAGCGCCGCGAAAAAGCGCTGCAGGCGCTCGCGGCACTCGTCGGCGAGGAGGCCATGTTCGAGCGCGAACGTGTGGTTCAAGACGCCGTCGACGCCGATGCCGTACCGCGTACGAACGGCGCCAGCCTTGGCGTCGTCACACCCGTAGACGACGCGAACGATCCTTGCGTTGACGAAGGCGCCGGCGCACATCGGGCAGGGCTCGAGCGTCACATACGCCGTGACGTCATCCATGCGCCAGTTGGCCCGTGCCGCGGCGGCGTTGCGGAGCGCCACGACCTCCGCGTGCGCCGTCGGATCGCGCGTCGTCTCGCGGAGGTTGTGACCGCGCGCGATGACAACGGGGCCAGCAGGCGTGCGCCCGTCGTCGCCGGCTTCGCCCGTCGCGACGAGCACGCAGCCGATGGGCACCTCGCCCTTCGCGGCCGCGAGGTCGGCCTCGACGAGCGCCTCGCGCATGAAGGCCTCGTCGAAGGAGAACTCGCTCACGGGGATTGGGGCGCGCCCAGGAAGATTCGAACTTCCGACACCTGGTTCCGTAGACCAGTGCTCTATCCAGCTGAGCTATGGGCGCAATTCCGAGGAGGCCCCGGAGGGAGCGGCACCATACTCGGGCCATAGAACGTGTCAATTGGTTCGGCGCCGGGAGCGATCCGTATGCGGGCCGCCCGATGGCCTTGGGCCGAAAGGCCGGCGCACCGGTCGCGGGTGGGAGGTGCGCAACTATTTCATGATCGGCCTACCCCCGTGACTCCGTTGCCGGGGATCGGGAGACCATACGACACGCGGCCTTATTGAAATGACACGATTTTTCGCCTGGCACGACGGGTGCTCAAGGTTATTCCCATCAGAGGCCGTCCCGGGGCTGCGGGGCGGAACGTCTCCTCAGGCTCCTTGGAGGCTCCTCTCCTTTCTTACCCGCCCTTCCTTTGCATTTCTTTCCTTCGCCTCTTCTTCTCCTTAGCTCAGCACTTCTTCTTCCTTCGCGTTTCGCTTCGCTTGCTTCCACCGTGGGTCGCTCCTCCGCTCTAGCGAGCGGGTGAGAGAGCAAGCCCACCCGCAGGTTGGTGGTTTACAGCCCCTGCCTGCGTCCACTCGGCGCGCCGTGGTTTCCTTCCCCTGAAGGCCGCGAGCGCGCCGTTTCTCTTTTGTCGCCTCGGTGATGGGTCGCGGTCGGGGTGACTAGGGTCCTAGCGGACCCGTCGACATGACTGGACTCCGTCCCTTCGGGACTCCGTCCAGTAATGTTCGAGGTCGAGGTCGAGGTCGGGGTCGAGGTCGAGGTCGAGGTCGAGGTCGGGGTCGCGGTCGGGGTCGAGGTCGAGGTCGAGGTCGAGGTCGGGGTCGGGGTCGGGGTCGGGGTCGAGGTCGAGGTCGAGGTCGAGGTCGAGGTCGAGGTGACTAGGGTCCTAGCGGACCCGTCGACATGACTGGACTCCGTCCCTTCGGGACTCCGTCCAGTATTGTTCGAGGTCGGTCGGGGTATAGTTCGAGGGTGTTTCGCTGCGTCCCGACGGCCGCTCTGGCTTTAGCGTTCGCCCTCGCGCCAGGTCGCGCGGGCGCTGCTCCGGGGTCGACGTCGGGCGAGCCCCTCATGGGACCGGTTGCCAAGATGCAACCGGCAGCCCGCCACGCGTGGTTGGGCGTCTCGATGCAACCGGCTGGCTCGGCGGTTGTCGTCTCTCAGGTGGCGGCCACGTCGCCGGCGGATCGTGCGGGCCTGCGCGTGGGCGATCGCTTGCTCCGCGTCGCGGGCAACGCGATCGTCGCTCCCGTCGACGTTCAGCGTGCGGTGGCGGCGCGCGCACCCGGTGACCTCCTCGTGCTCGTCTTCGAGCGCGATGGCAAGGAGGGGAGCGTTCGCGTGACGCTGGCGCCACGGCCCTCGGCCGACGAGCAGGCCCGCGCCACGTACGTCGGCAAGCTCGCGCCGCCGTTGGCCGGTCTCGTGACCGTCAACGGGCCTCCGCTCACGACCGAGGGCCTTCGCCATCGCGTCGTGATCCTCGACTTCTGGGCCGTGTGGTGCGTCCCGTGTCGCTTGTCCTTGCCGGCGCTGTCGCAGATGCAGGCGCGCTATGGCGCGCAGGGGCTCTCGGTCCTGCCGATTACCAGCGACCCCGCAGAGAGCGCCGCCACCTTTGCGCGCGACCTCGGTCTGCGCACGCCCGTCGTGCTCGATCCCGAGGGAACGACGACGCGCGCCTACGGCGTGTCGGTCCTGCCGACGACCGTCGTCATCGACCGTCGCGGGGTCGTCAGGGATGTGATCCTTGGCTACGGAAAACTCGAGGCGCAGCGCCTCGAGGCGCTCGTCGCGACGCTGCTCGCCGAGCCCGTGACGCCCGTGACGCCCGCGGCGCCTGCCATGCCCGCGCCGCCCGCGTCGGCCGGCGACGCAGGGGCTGCGGAGGCGGGGGCGACGAAGCCGAAGGCCACCTCGCCATGAACGCGGCGGGGCCCATGACCCGCGTCGTCGATGAGCTGCTCTGGTCGCTGCGACGTGCGGGGCTCGCGATCTCGACGGCCCAAGCCATCGACGCCGTCCGCGCGACGGCCCTCGTGGGCCTCACCGAGCGCCAGACCCTCAAAGACGCGCTCTTTGCGACGCTCGTCACCAAGCGAAGCGATGCGGCGCTCTTCGAGCGCGGCTTCGCAGAGTTCTTCTCAGGCGCACCGCGGCGATCTTTGTGGGAGCGCCTCGACGCGCTCGGCTTCTCCGAGGCCGAACGCCTCACGTTGCGAGAGCTCTTGGACGCCCACGCCGGTGAGACCGACGGCGCCTTGCTCATGACGCTCCTCGGGCGAGGTAGCGACCTCTCGCAGCTCCTCTTGTCGGCGACAGCCGGGGGAGCGCTCGCGCCCGCGTCGCCGCATCACCTCGGCTTCGCCACGCACAAGGTCCTCGAACGCATGGGCGAGGGCCGAGCGCAGAGGCGGCTCGCGCTCCTCAGGCGCTCGCTCGTCGACGCCCTTGGCGAGCGCGGCGAAGCGCTCGCCGACGCCGTGCAAAGCGAGCTCGACGCGGTCTCTGCCGACGTGCGGGAGCACTTCGCGCGCAGCCTCGAGGAGCGCGCGAAGGAGCGCGCGTCGCCACGACCGCGCCTCGAAGACAAAGCCCTCGCGTCGCTCGGCGCCGAAGAGGCGCGCGAGATTCGCTTGGCCATCCGCCGCTTCGTCGAGCGCTTGCGCGGCGGCGCTCGTGTGCGAAGGCGGCGAGCCGCCCGCGGGCGCATCGATCCGCACCGAACGTTGCGCGCCGCCCTCCGAACCTTCGGCGTGCCGCTCAAGCTCGCGCGCAAAACGCGGCGTCGCGATCGGCCGCAGCTCGTCATCCTCTGCGACGTGAGCGACTCGGTCCGCGCGACGTCCCGCTTCATGCTCGAGTTTGTGTCCGCCGCCCATGAGCTCTTCTCAAGGACACGGAGCTTCGTGTTCGTCAGCGACGTGGCGGAGACGACGCACCTGTTCGAGACGTTGCCGACGGCGCGCGCCCTCGAAGAGGCGTGCTCCGGTCGCGTCGTACCGACGACGTCGAACTCGCACTACGGCCGCGCGCTGCGCGCCTTTGAAGGGCTCCTCGGCACGAGCCTCGACCGCAAGACAACGCTCGTCGTCTTGGGCGACGGTCGCACCAACTTTCAAGACGCGGGCGCCGACGTGGTCGGGCGCCTCAAAGACCGCGTCCGATCCCTCTACTGGCTTTGCCCCGAGGGCAAAGACGAGTGGGCCCAGTCGGACAGCGCCATGGTGCGCTACGAGCCTCATTGCACACGGGTGCTGGAGGTGCGCACGGCGCGTGAGCTTGAGGTGGCGGCGCGGACGTTGGTTCGCGGCGTTGGCTAGGAGCTGACTTGCCAAGGGACGCGATTGGAATCATCATTCCAGCCGTGCCTCCCGTCGCGCTCCCCCCGACGCCCTTGCCGACGTCGCGCCGCGCGGAGCTTTCGCAGCGGATCCTAAGCGCCGCGCTCGCCTGCTTCGCCGAGGCCGGCTTCGAAGGAACGAGCATTCCAGCGGTGATGGCGCGCGCCGGTGTCGGCGCCGGGTCGCTGTACCGGCTCTTCGAGAGCAAAGAAGCGCTCTTCAACGCCGTCTTTCGCGAAGCCAAAGGGCGCCTCGCGCAGGCCCTGGCCGCGCCGGCGCTGCCGTCCCAGCACGGCAAGCGCGAGGAGCTCGCCGCGAAAGCAACCTTCGACGCGTTCTGGGGCAGTCTCGTGGCGTTCGCGCGTCGCGAGCCCGTCGCCTTTCGTTTCCTCGAGCTGCACCATCACGCGCCGCACCTCGACGCCGAGAGTCGCCAGGTCGAGCTCAACGTGCTCGCACCGCTCTTGGTGACCTGCATGGATCTCCAGCGCCGATCCATCCTTCAAGACCAGCTCGCGCCGGAGGTCGTCTTGGCGTTCGTGTGGGGAGCTCTCGTGGGGCTCGTGAAGGCCGAGACCCTCGGCTACGTGAAGCTCGACGACGCGGCCTTCCGGCATGCCCGCGACGCGTGCTGGCGCGCGTTCGCCGCGCCCACGCTGCACAAGACCCCTTTCGCGCAGGCCCCTTTCCACGGTGCCGAAAAACCCACGCGCGCTCGCGCGCCGAGCAAGAAGACGACGAGATTGAACGGACGCAAGTCCACGAGGAGGCGATGATGGAACCGCAAGTCGACACCAACGGCAAAGGTCACCGCGCGAAGGTGACCGCTCGCACCCACGACCTCGACACGCTCGCCAAGATGAGCGTCGACGCGCTCGGTCGCCTCTACGCCGGCGGCACCACGCCGAAGAACCTTTCGCCCCTCGACGGGCACCCGCGCGGTCGCATGCTCTCGGTGAAGAAGCTCGACGGCGGTCTCGTTGGCTCGCTCCTCCGCAACTTCGCGGCCTCGGGGCCCTTTCCTTGGGGTGGCAAGAGCTTCTCGGGGCAAGGCGAGCGCGGCGAAGGCATCAACCGCGTGCACCTCGGCGGCCGCCACCAGCTCTTCCCGTTCCACACGCACATCGCGCCGTCGGTCGTCGATGGCAAGCCGTGCATCGTGCTCGACTACGATCGCGTCGACAACCCGGGCTTCATCCGCTCGATTCACGACGAAGTGCGCGAAGTCGACGACGGCCTCTTCCTCGGCCCCGCCATGTGGAAGACGAAGCGCGGCCCGGTCTTCGTCCTCTGGTTCGCGCTCGACACGCGCATCCAAGCGATTCCCATCGGCCAGCCGTGAAACACATCCTGGTGACGGGCGCCGCCGGCGCCATCGGCGGGGCCATCGCGGCCGCCTTTCGCAAGCAAGACCCCCGCGCGCGTTTTTCGCTCGTCGACGTCAACGACGAGGCGACGGCGCGCGAGGCGCGTCGCGTGGGCGGCGACGCGGCCCCTTACAACTGGGATCTCTCGAAGGTCGACGCGCTGCCGGCGCTCTACGCGGCGCTCGAGGACGAGCGAGGGCCCGTCGACGTGCTCGTGAACTGCGCTGGCATCATGGAGGTCCGCTCCCTCGTGGCGACGCCGTGGGAGCTCGGTGCCAAGCTCATGCGCATCGACCTCGAGAGTCCGCTCCGGCTGATGTCGCTCGCGGCGCCGGGCATGGCGCGCCGCGGCCACGGCACCATCGTCAACGTGACGAGCATGGCGGGCGTGACGCCGCTGCGCGGCTGCACCTTCTACGGCGCCGCCAAGGCAGGCCTCGCCATGGCGTCCGAGATCGCGCGATTGGAGCTCGGTCCCTCGGGCGTTCATGTGCTCACGGTGTACCCGGGGCCGGTGCGCTCGGGCCTCGAGGAGCGCGCCCGCGGCCAGCTTCCGCCCACGCTCATCTCTCGCATGTTGCCGACCGGCGCCCCCGAGCCGCTCGCCGCGCGCGTGGTCGAAGCGTGCGCCGAGCGCCGCGCTCGCGTCGTTTATCCGCCGCTCTACGACTTGGCCGCCCGGTTTCCCACCGTCGCGTCGAAGGTCACCATGACCTTCAGCCCTCGACCGCGGGATCTGTAAGCGCGACCCGCTTGGGGTCCTGCGCGGTCCTCCGTCAAGGCGTTGACGGCGTCACGGTCTTGGCGGTGGCGGCCATCTTGGGTCTCGGGCTTTCCGTGGACCTGCGGGCGGCCTCGCCGGCACGGGACGCGCATGGCACTGCCCTCATGTTCTTCCGCAAGTCGAGCGCCGCCATGAAAGCCACCGTGGTTGAGCCGGCGCCGGCCGCCGAGTCGCCCGCCCAAGGAGACTCGCTCGACGCGCTCGGCGATCTGCTCCGCGTCTTCGGCGAGCAGAACCTCGAGACGGAAGACGACGCGAAGAAGCAGGTCGCGGAGCTCTTCGCGCGCTGGTCCGTTCACGTGCTCGTGGGCAAGCCCATGACCGAGGGCGCGCAACCCGGCAAGGACTACCGCGGCGCGGTGCGCGCGTTCCGCATGCAGCGCAAGGGTGAGGTCGAGCGCTTCGGCAAGGCCATCGGCGATCTCCGCGGCGCCGTCTGGTCCTTCGTGACGATCCTCTCGAAGGCCGCGTTCGCCGACGGTCGCACCGACGCGCAGATGAAGGAGCGCCTCGAGCGCCTCCGCGTCGCCGTCGAGAGCGGCGATCACGACGTCCTTCGCACCGAAGCGCAAGGCACCGTGGTAGGCCTCACGTCGCTCCTCGTGGCGCGCGCCGAAGAGCACAAGGCGCGCATGGCGGAGCTGGCGACGCAGGTTCGGCACTTGGGCCGAGAGCTCGAGGAGGCCAAGAAGGAAGGCGAGATGGACGCGCTCACGCGCCTCTTCAATCGCGCGTGTTTCGATCGCTTCGCCGAGCGGACCGCGGGGCTCGCGATGCTCGGCACGCCGGCGAGCTTGCTCATGATCGACGTCGACCACTTCAAGAAGGTGAACGACGCCTTCGGCCATCCCGTGGGCGACGTGGTGCTGCGCGCCGTGGCCGACGCCATCTTCCGCACCTTCCCGCGTCGCGACGATCTGGTGGCGCGCTACGGCGGCGAGGAGTTCGCCGTGGTGCTTCGCAACACGAAGCGCGCCGACGCCGAGATGCTCGCCGAACGGCTCCTGCGCAGCGTCCGGTCTATCGAGGTGGCGGAGCGGGACGAGCGCATCACGCCGACGGTCTCCATCGGGGTCGCGGAGCTCGACGCGTCGGAGGGCTGCGAATCGTGGCTGCGCCGCGCCGACGCGGCGCTCTACCGAGCGAAACAAGCGGGTCGCAACCGCTCGGTGGTGGCGGCCTGAGCGCTGCGCGCACACTGGGGTGACGGCGCCGAGCTGTCACGAGGGACAGCTCCCGCGGAGCGAGCTACGGTCCGTGAATGCGCCTCGCTCTCCTCGGTCTCGCGGGCTCGCTCCTCATCGCCTCATCGCTGTCCTGCGGCGACGAGGAGTCCACCGACCCTTCCCAAAACGCATCGCTCGACGGTGGCGGCACCGGCGATGGCAGCATCACGGAAGACGGGAGCACGGGCTCGCTCGACGGCGCCGGGCTCTCCGATGGTGCGACGACGCTCGACGGCGGCGCCGTCGACGGCTCCACGCTGTCCGACGGCGGCCCGGTTCTACCGCCACCGCGATTGGTTTGCACGCCGCCGGTCGCGCTCGCCAACACGAGCGTGCCGACGACGAAGGTCGGTACGGGGACGCCTGCGTCGTGCACCGACGCTGCGCTTCACGCGGCCGTCGCCGCCGGCGGCGTGGTGACCTTCGACTGCGGCCCTTCGCCTCACGAGATCGTCGTGCAGACGCCGCTCGCGCCGCCCACCAACAAGGACACGATCATCGACGGCGCGGGAACGATCACGCTCTCGGGCGACGGCAAGGTTCGCATCCTTCAGCTCATTCACTCCTTCGAGAAGGCCTCGCCCACCGTCACCGTGCAGCGCCTCACGTTCACGAAGGGGCGGAGCACCGACGTGCCCAACACGACGGCGACGACGAAGGGCGGCGCGGCGCTCTACACGCTCGGCGGAAACCTAACGGTCATCGACTCGGTCTTCACCGACAACCACGGGCCCGACACCGGTCAAGACGTCGCCGGCGGCGCCATCTACAACGTGGGCGCCGGCGCCACGGTGATCGTCGGCAGTCGTTTTGCAGGCAACACGTGCTCGAACGGCGGAGCCATCGGCGCGTTGGGGTCGGCCCTCAGCATCGTGAACACGACGATCTCCGGCAACCAGACGACCGGCTCGGGGGGCAACCCGGGCAACGGCGGCAACGGTGGCGGCGCCGTCATGGACGGCCAAGGCAAGACGCTCACGATCTGCGGCGCGGTCTTCACCGACAACGTCGGCGCGGCCTACGGCGGCGCGCTCTTCCGGACCTCTTACGAGAACGAAGCGACGACCATCGACAAGAGCGTCTTCGATGGCAACCGCGTCTTGGACAACCCCAACTCGCAGGCCGGCGCGGTCTACCTGCAAGGGACGAAGATCACGATGACCGCGTCGTCGATCGTCAACAGCCAAGCGCGCTTCGCCGCCGCCATGAGCGTCTACGAGCACGGCGTACCGGCGCCAGGTCAGATCGACATGACGAACGTGACCATCGCCAACAACGCGACCTACACGCGCACGGACTTTACGACGCGCGGCCTCGTCGGCGGCATCACCGTGGGCGATCGCGTCCTCGGCACGTGGACGAACGTGACCATCGCATACAACGCGGCGCAGTTCGCTTCGGGCATCGGCGGCGTGTCGAATCGGCTGACCATTCGCAACAGCGTCATCCGCAACGACGCGCAGAACCTCTACACGCCGCTCAACTGCAACGGCACGCCGCCGGCCAACGGCGATCATGTCATTCAGTTTCCAGCGTCCAACAGCGCCGGCGCTGAAGCCCCGTGCGTCTCGGGCGCGCAGCTCGTCGATCCAAAGCTCGGGCCGCTCGTGGGGCTGCCCGGCGAACAGAAGGTGCGAAGGCCCGTGGCCGGCAGTCCGCTCTTGGGGCTCGGCACCACGTGCCCCGCGACGGATCAACTCGGCAAAGCGCGGCCCGCGACGGGCTGCACAGCGGGCGCGGTCGAAGGCATCTGAACGCGGCGCGCAACGATCGTTACAGCGGGGCGTGGGTGCGCGCCGGGACCTCGACCTCCTGCCAGGCCACGTGCACTTCGGGCGGGGCCAGGAGGGTCTTCTTCACGCGACAGCCCTCGGCGGCGCGCACCACGGCGTCTTTGTACTTCGCAGGAAAATCCGGCGGCACCTCGATGAGCAGCTCCACGTTCGTGAGCCTCTTGGTCGCCTCATCGGTCGTGGAACGCTGCGTGATGCGGAGGCCGTCGGTAGGAATGCCCCGCGCCTGGCAGAACCCCAAGACGTAAATCCCTGCGCAGGTGGCGAGCGAGGCGAGGAAGAGCTCGAAGGGCTCCGGCGCCGCTCCTGCGCCGCCGTGCTCGAGGCTTTGATCGGTGCGCACCACGTGCGAACCAAACGCTGCGTCGACGCGCTTACCGCCCGGGAACGAGACCGCGATGTCCATGAAGGTGAGAGCCGGGGGCACGTCTTTTGGGTTCGCGGCTCAAGTTCACTTCGCCGAGGCCGTTGTTCTCTTCGATGGCTCTCCCTCGTCGCGCGTTCGATGCGTTGCCGCCGCCTGCGTCGCCTGCAGCGTTCGAGGAAGGCGAGCGTCCGAGCGGGGTGGTCGCGAAGATGTCATCGCCGCCGGCCGGTCAGGACACGCCGCTCGTTCGGCTCGCGCTCATGCCCGGCGAGCTCGAGCGTGTCGTGCGGCTCTTGCGTGAGAGGCCTCCGTCGATCGTGCCCGCGTCGAATCCGCGGGCGCCCGAGCCGGACGAAGACGTCTTCGTGATGAAGAGCATTCTCTGGACCAAGTGACGGGCGGCGGCGCCGCGCGTCTCCGGCTTCTGGGCGGCTGGGCAGGCCGGGGCAGGTGAGGGACTAGCGTCGCTCGGTCCGCGCGCCTGGCACGCTTGCGCGTCGTGCAAGTCGGCTGGGTTGGTCCTTCGGCGCGCCTCCTTTAATAGGCGAGCTGACGGGAGGGCTGTGTTGGCGTCGCTTCTTCGAGGCCGGCGCGCCGTCAATTTCAGCCAGGAGCGCCGCGCGCTCGACTTCGGTCATCGGTGGAGTGCCCGACCGCTGCAGGAGCCACTCGAGAGCGGACTGCCGCTTCGCCTCGTGAACTTGCTGGGAGCGGGGTTTCATGTGACCCATACCGTGACACAGTCTGCGTGGCGTTCCACCCGCCAAGCCCGGACGAGCGCGAGAGACCGCAAGGACGCGCGAGCCTCAGGTCGGCGGTGGGCCGAGGTCGCGGCGCCAGATGGAGCGTGGGTAGTCGGCGTGCTCCAGCCAGTGTGCGCCGATGCGCTCGAAGCCGGCGCTCGCGAAGGTCTCCGGGCGGCCCGGCCAGAGGACGTCGTCGCCGTGCTTCTCAAGCGCCGCGGCGTCGAAAGGGTAGCCTTCGAGCCGCTTCCAGCCACGCGTCGCGCCGTAGCGAGCCAGCGCCGCCAGCACGGAGGCGCTGCGGCCACGGCCGCGCTCGTCGCGCCCGAGGGTGAAGCACACGATCCCGGCCGTGTCGGCCGCTTCCACGCCGAGCGCAGCGACACGCTTCCACGCCCAATAGATCTCCGGGAGCGGCGCGACCGACACCCAGGCGATGGCCCGCGAGGTCTCTTCGTCGTAGGCCACGACCCCAACGTGGAATCCAGCATCCATCTTGGCGCGGATCGCGGCGCAGTTGGCCTCGGGGCGCTTGCGGCATTGCGCGAGCCACGCATCGTGCGACGCGAACTTCTGATGCCAGAAGGCGCAGTAGCAGCCTCCGCCACCTTCGTCGCGGGTGAGCGCCTCGTAGTCGGAGAACGTGCTTGGTGCGAGGGCGCGAACGACGATGCTCATGCCGGCAAGTCTCTCACGTGGACCGCACACGTGCAGGCCTTGCGGCGGCGGCGTGCAGCAGGTGCGCAGAGCAGGTGCGCGGCGCGATCGATGTCCAGGCACCGCTCCTCGGGAAGTGCACCCACAGCAAGACCGCAAGCGCAGAACGCGCGGCGCGAAGCCTCTGGCCTGCGTGTTGCGTGCCGGCCGCCATGAAACTCTCCTTCGCGCTCGTCGTCGCCCTGCCGGTTCTGTCTGCGTGCGTCTCGTCGGGAACCTACGACGCTGCCGTGAAGGATGCCGATGACGCGCGGACGGAGCTCCGCCGCGTACAAGCCGCGGACCTCGCGAAGGCCCAGTCGCTCCAGGCGCTCCAGCGCAAGGTCGACGAAGCCACCGCCGAGAGCGCCAACCTGCGCGCCGAGTTGGCGAAGCTCGGGACCAACGCCGATGCTCTCTTGAGCGAGAAGGGCACGCTCGCGTCGGCGCTGAATGAATCACGCGCGCGCCTCGAGGAGCTCCGTCGCGCCCAAGCGGCCGCGGAGATGCGGGCGCGCGTCTACCGCGACCTCGCGCTTCGCCTCAAGAAGATGGTCGACGCCGGGGACCTCGCCATTGTGCTGCGCGACGGCCGCATGGTGCTGCAGCTCGCGAACGACGTTCTCTTTGAGTCGGGGCAGATCGACATCAAGGCTCGTGGGCAAGCGGCGCTCAAGCAGTTGGCGGTGGTCTTGCGAAGCCTCGAGGGCCGTCACTTCCAAGTCGCCGGCCACACGGACAACGTGCCCATCGAGACGGCGAGGTTCCCATCCAACTGGGAGCTTTCGACGGCGCGCGGCGTGCAAGTCGTTCGCTTTCTGGTGGCGCAGGGCGTGCCAACCGCCGTCCTCGCGGCGGCCGGCTATGGAGAGTTCGACCCCGTCGGACCAAACGACAACCCGAAGGGTCGCGAGCGCAACCGCCGCATCGAGATCACGCTCCAGCCGAATGTCGACGAGATGGTGGCCGTGCCCGACGCCCGCTAGCGGCCTCCGCGCCCTCTTTCACGGACCACGCACCTTCGTGCGCGGGCGAGCACGCTTGCGTCACCGAGGCCGACGTCTCCGTGACGGCGGGGAGCGTCTCATTGTCGGAAGGGCACGCTTCGTTGTCCGAAGGGAGACCTTCCGCGTTCGCGGGGCGACCCTTTCGTTCGCGCCGGCGCGTTCACGCACCGAAACGACGCCTTCGTGAACGACGGAACAAGCGAGCGTGCCGTCGCGCCCGGCTTCGTCGCGGCGGGAATCGCTTCGCGCCCGTTGGCACGGAGGGGCACAGAGGGGCGTTCCCAAGGCCGTCCGCAACTGAGGGAATCCGCTCGCAATTTCCACCTCCTTTTTTCGTCTCTCAAGGCTCGTTCGCGAGACGCACGCCCTCGCGCGCCGCTGCCCGAACTTCGCGCATCTGCAGGCCAGCGTGCAGCTCCGCCACGTGACGTGCGCGGCCGCGCACGAAGGTGGCCCCGCGAACAACGAGACCCGCCCGACGGCGGCGCAAGCGATTCCGCTGGTTTGCGAAGGTCCCCCCGCCGACAACGAAGCATCGCTCTCCGAGCGCGAAGGTGCCGCCCTCGAGCACGAAGTGCCCAGATGCGAAAACGGAGCGGCGCGCGCGCCGACGGAAGTCCCCGCGCCGTGCAAGAGGGCTGGCCTCCGGAAAACGAAGTGCGCGCCCCGCGCACGAGGCTCACTCACCGAGCACGGATGGATACGCGGGCGTTCACGAACCCTCGGCGGCCGTCACGCAGGGTTCGTCTTCGGTCGCACAAACGAACCGCTATCGCCGCGCAGCGCGCTTGCCGACCGAACAACCACGCCTTCGCTCGCGTCCACGAGGGCTAGGCGAACGGCCAACTCGCTCGCTGAGGCGTTGGCACAGAGGGGCCGTGCGTGGCGCAGATCACACCGCGAGTACACGAAGCGCCGGGAAGAACACTTTCAGCGCCTCAAAGTCGTCGACGTCGCTCGTGCAGACGATGCCGGTTCGCTGGGCCGCGAAGGCGGCCACGATCGCGTCCACGGTCGTTGCGCCACGCACCTTGCCGAGCGCCACGCCCGCGAGCTTCATGGTTTCGTCCGTCGCCGGCTCGACGAGAATTCCCCTCAGGATCGCCTCTCGCTGGTCGGTGCGGCTGCGCCACCATTCCGCCAGCGTGACGTTGGGCGTCGCCACCACGAGGCCTCGGTCCCGCGCGTTCGTGTAAACACGCATGGCGCGCTCCTTGCGCCGTTCCAGCGCGATGAGCGCTCCGCTGTCGAACGTGATGGCGGCGCGAGTCACGCGGACTTGTTCGCCGACAGCCCCCACGCTTCGTCGAGCTTTTGAGCTTCGGTGCGAGAGGGGCTGCCCTTGCCGCCGAACGACGCGATGAGCGCATCGCGCCCCTCCTCGTAGGCCACGTAGCGGATCGCGTCGCTGATGACGCGCGAGACGTTCCCGCCGTGCACGCGCTTGGCCCGACGCCGGAGGAGCTTCGCTTCCTCTGTCGGAAGCGAGATCGACAGGTGGGCCCGCTTCTTCATCCAAAACGTCGTCGCACAACTGTGCTCCGATGCTCCCCCTCACGCCAACGCGAGGTTCCTCTGAAAGTCGCTCGGGTTGCTCGAGGCCGCCATCGCCACTTCGTGGCTGATGACGTTGGCCTTCGTGTCGTGACCGATTTCAACGGGACGTCGTCACTCCGCCGTCCGTGGCTCGGCTAGTCGCGCGCTGACGCGCGCTCGTCGATCCACTGATCGGTGTGCCACGTGCGCTGTGCCACGCGCGGAGCGGCGATGGCGAAGCCCGCGAAAGGACAGCGGCGCAGTGCCGGCATCTCCCTTGCGTAGGCCAGACCCATGCAGACCGGCAGAGCGCTCGTCACCCTCGTCACCGTCCTCGCCCTCGCTGCCTGCGGAGGCGCCGTGAACCCGCTCGTGGAAGAGCCGGCTCCCAAGACCGACGGTGGCCCCGCGCCCACGCTGCCCGATGAAACGGGCCTCCGACCGGCGGACGATGGTGGGAAGAGCGAGGTTGACGTGGGCGTGGGGGGCGGTGGCGAGCGGCCCGTCGACGCCGGTGTGGTCGCCGTCGACGCCTCGATCTCACCGGTTGTCCCTCCGAGCGCGGGGGCTGCCGTGGGGAGCGCGTGCTTGCGCGCGCCGGCGCTACCGCCCGTGCCGCAGGCCCATGTTATCGGCGTCTACGAGTCGACGGGCGGCGTCCACGGCTATGGCCAAGCGCACGTACCGGGTCCGATTCAAGTGAAGGTCACGGCGGCGGCGTCGCCGGCGACGTTGTTCCTGATGTCGTACGAGCCCATCACCTGGCAGATCGCGCTCGAGTCGGGGGCGTCGGTGGCCAAGGTCTTCGTGAGCACGTATTACCCGTCGCAGACCACGGTCACCGGGCTGCCCGCGTCTGTGACCGTCACCGGCCTCTCGGTGGGTGCCGTCTCATCGGCCTACGGCTGGGAAGCGACGTACAACCAGGGCGGTGGGAGCTTCGACAAGGCCATCAACGTTGTGCGCAGCAAGATCGGCGGCCTCGAGGCCACCTATCAGGGCGCATACGGCGGCTCGACCTTCACCGTGCCGCCGCCGGCTGGCGCCATTCACTCGCACTACGACAACCGCGTCGCCTGCACCGATGCGTGCGGCATGCCGTCAGGCACCATGGCGTGGAAGGTCATCTCGCCAGGCACGACGGCGAGCACGAGTGGGCTCGTGGCCAACGTGGCGACCAGCACATGGGGTGCTTCGCTGCGCGGAAGCCGAGGCGCGCGCTGCGGCAAGCACTACTTCGAGATCGATGCGCAGGGCGCTGGCAAGGTCACGGCCACCGTGACGATCCAAGGGCTAGGCTTCTACCCGCTGAGCTTCAACCAGCCCACGGCCGACGTGAAAGGCGGGCGCCTCGGCGTCGCCATCGACCTCGACGCCGCCACGATCGCATTCGTTACCGCATCGGGCGCAGGCTCGGCGCAAGCGCTGCCCTTGTGGGACCACGAGGAGATCGTTCCCGCGGTCGATGTCGAGTCGACGAAGAGCGCGACGGTAACCCTCGTAACGCGGGCCCCGTTCGCGTTTTCGCCGCCCGCTGGATTCGCCGGGGACCTGTGACGACGGCTTCGGCGATCGGGTTGGCGGGGCGTCCCCCTAGGCTCCCCTAGGCGCTGATGCGGTGCCGCGCGAAGGTCAGGCGCGTTCCAGAGACTCGTGCGCATGCAGGCTCAGCGCCGGGAGCGCGCCGCCTCCGCGCTCGGTCCGCTCTCGTGTACCTGCGAACAAGTTCCCAGGGTACGCTGCTTCGGCGGCGTGCACGTGGACGTCGCGCCTGACGCCCATGATCCGCGAATCCCTCGCAAGCCGCGCGCTCCGCTTCGGCCGCGCGCTGGTCGTTGGGAGCGGGGCGACGGTGGTCGACTTCTCGGTGCTGACCACATGCATTCGAGCCTTTGGCGTCGCGCCGACGACCGCTCGCCTTCCCGCGCTGCTGGCTGGCGCGTGCGTGCAATTTCTCGGCAATCGCTCGTTCACCTTTCGGGCGCAGCGGGGGAGCCTGCCGCGCCAGGTGCGCTTCTTTGTCGCGACCGAACTTGCCGCACTGGCGATGAACTTCATGCTGTTTCGATGGTTGGCGCCGCACGGGGGCTCGATCCCGCCGGAGATCGTGAGCTTCGCCGGCACGTTCTTCGTCTTCGTCGCATTTGCATATCCCATGCGTCGCTGGGTGGTCTTTCGCCTGCGCGACAACGAGCGCTGACGAAACGGTTGTTCGTCAAGGCGGAGATGGGCCGCGACATGGGGGACGGGGACTAAACGGACGCCGCGCGACACCACGCACGTCCTCGAGATCGTGGCGCCCGTCGCTTGCCGCGAGAACGGCCTGTGGCATGTTGCCGGCGCCATGCGACCCATCCCCCGCGCGCCCGTCGTCCGTTTTGCGTCAACGGTGGCGCTCCTCTTCGGGTGCGGCGGCACCATTCCTGGCGAGGACGCCAGTGGCCTCGCCGAGAGCGAGCTTCGCACCCGCTACGATGAGTTCCCCGCGGTGTTGAGCGAGAGCGAGTTCGAGCGGTGGTCCACTGCCCGCGGAACGCTCATCAAAGGCTTCGACCGCATCTGTGGAGATACGATTTGCAGCGGCGACTTCTCCAACCTCTCGACACTCGAGCTCACGTGCTCAGCAACGTCGAAGATGAAGAAGGTGAAGGATTGCGTCTGGGTCCTCGGCGGCAGCATCGGCTACGTCGACGGTCGAACGGGCGCGCTCTCCACCGAGCCACGCGTCTTCACCTGTCACATTCCCGTCGCCGGGACGGCCAACGAGCTCTTGAGCACGCTCACCCAAGCCGGTGACGACGCCCTCAACGCGCCTTTGGCGAATGGTGCTTCCTTCTACGACGGCCTCACGAAGTGTTTCGAGGGAGTGGTCGGGCAGCCGCCTCCCGCCTCCACCGGGACCGTCTACCGCGACCTGGCCGAGCAGCTCTGGGAGGTCGACGCCGACCAAGGTTCGCAGTGGAGCCAAGTCGAGCGAGCGCTGGCTCGTTCCTTCGACGACGTCTGCGGCGACACGTTCTGCGAAGGCGACTACAACAACATCGCGCTTCTTGATTTCTCCTGCGCAGCCCGCGCGACCACGGGGCGGGTCCGGACGTGCCGGGCCACCTTCGGCTTGGCCGCGACGCAGGTCAGCGCGCGAGGCGCGCTCTCCACAAACACAACGACGCGAACGTGCGACGTCTCGGTACACGCGCCGCGCGCGGCACTCTTGAGCGCGCTCAGCGGCCCCGAGCCGTTGCGCGCATCGTTGCCCGGAAAAACGTCTTCGATCTACGACGCGCTCGTCGACTGTCTCTGAGCTTCACGCGCTGGCGCGGCACCCAACGCGACGAACGCCACCTCAGGTCCAGCCTTCACGCACGTAGAAGCTGACGACCTCGCGAGTGTCGCGGTTCACGAAGGCGAACAAGTGCGCCTTCCATTCGCCTTCCTCGTCATCGAGCGACACGCGACCTTTGCCTTCGTAGCGAAGGAGGTCGAGCTTCTCGGGCGCGCCGAGCTTGTCGAGTACACCTTCGATGCGCTCTCGCATGGGGCCGACGTTTCCTTCGTTGTCCGCGTAGACGAACCCTTCGACCGCGATGATGCGCGCGACCTCCGCGCGGCTTGCCGCCGTGGCCGGCCCGAGCGAGGTGCGAGCAGCGCCGCTCAGGACGAAGTCGTCGGCGGCGGCGCGCGCGGCGAAGGCAGCCTCCGCATAGGCCTTCAGTTGCGCTTCCTGATTGCGGCGCGTCGCACGGAGCTTGGCGGCGGCGATGCGCGCCTGCCCGTTCATGATGTTTTCGTCGCCCCACTCGGACTCGATCTCGCCGACGGCGCGGCGAAGCGCTGACGAGGGACGAGGCGTCGAAAGCGCGCTCTCGCCGGTGGCCGTCTCGGGTCGGTTATCGGCGCAGCCGATGGCAAGGAGGCCTGAGAAGAGGATGGAACTGCTTACGGCCAGAAGACGCGTGCGGCTCATGCGGGCCCCGCAAGCAAACGACGTGCCCGGCGGTTGTGGCCGAATTGCTTACGATCGCCGCGTCACCTGTCGTTCGGACGCAGTTCATCGCGCCCGACGATCCACCAGCCGCGAACGTAAATGGCGCCTGCCGCGCCCCGGTCTGGTCGAAAGAGGAAGGACGCTTCGAGCGTATCGAGGCCCATGCGAGCAAAACCCGTCCTTAGTTCCTTTTCCGCCCCGTCGAAGCAACTTGGAGCGTCGCGCGGCCGATGTGACGGTCATGACGCAGCCCCGTCAGGTCGTCCCCGGTCGCACGTACCTCACGAGTCGTCGCTGCACGCAGCGGCAGCACCTGCTGCGTCCCGATGAACGCGTCGAGCAGATCTACCTGTACTGCCTCGCGGAAGCTTGCCAGCGGTACAACATCACGCTGCATGGCTTCATCGCGATGAGCAATCACCAGCACCTGCTCGTCCGCGACAACCTCGGGAACTACCCCGAGTTCTTCGCGCACTTCCACAAAATGACGGCCAAGGCCCTCAACGCGCGCTGGGGTCGCTGGGAAAATCTCTGGGCCACCGAGCAGCCCAACGCCGTCTACCTTGTCGAAGCCCAAGATCGCTTCGACAAGCTCATCTACCTTCTCAGCAATCCCGTTGCCGACCACCTCGTCGAGCGGCTCGTCGACTGGCCCGGCGCCTCTTCGTTTGGCCAACATCTTCGCGGCACGACGCGGACGATCAAGCGCCCGCGCGGCTTCTTCCGCGAACACGGCCCGATGCCGAAAGAGGTGACCCTTCGAATCGAGCCCGTTGACGGCTTCGAGGACCTCGCCGCCACGGAATGGGCCGACAAGGTCGCCGCGGCGGTCCGTGCGCAAGAGGATGCGGCGAAGGCTCACCGCGCAAAGACGGGTAGGCGCGTGCTCGGACGCAAGGCCGTGCTTCGCGCCGCGCCGACGAGCAGGCCCCGCACGGTCGAGCCTCGCCGCAACCTTCGGCCCCATCTGGCATGTCGCAACGACGAGCGGCGGAGCCACGAGCTCCAGGCGCTCCGCGGCTTCCGCATCGCCCACCGCGCCGCACGACACCTATGGATCGCGGGTGACAGGCGCACCGTGTTCCCAGAGGGAACCTATCGCTTCGCTTCCTTGGGTGCGCTCTGCCACGGCGCCGCGCAAGCGTAGCTGCCGCTCCGCGCACGTCGCACCGCCTACCGCACACCGCGTGCCCCACCGGCACCGACGTCCGAAGGCGCCGCTCGCCGCCCGCGAGCGCGCGCGATGGGAGCACCCTGGCTCAAGGGCACGCGGCCCGTTGCCCACGCGTCGCTCGCGCGAGTGTTGGGCTCCGCGTCAGGCAGCTCCCTGGACCCGCTTGGGACGAGCTCGCGGCCTACGCCGCCCCGTTTGCGGCGCACCGCAGGCTCGCGGAAATCAACCCAGGTCCGGCCGCTCAGGCCGCTCACCGGGCCCAGCCGAAATCAACCCAGGTCCGGCCCGCTCGCCCGCTGCACGCGGCCCCGCTAGCGCGCCGTTGTCGACCGAGCGCGGGGGGCGGGGGGGGCGGCGCGCGGGGGGCGCCGGCCACGCGGTAAATACGGGGTAACTTGGCTGTCTCGGGCCTTCGTGGACGCATCCCGCCGGACCGAACCGTGGCGCCCCGCGGCGACCGCCGGAGCCGCGGCGCCGCCGCGGGAGTTTCGCGGCGAAGCGCAGGCTCGAGCGCGCTCGCGCCGGTGGCGCTCTCTTTGCTCATGTTGCCCCGACGGCAAGTTCGCCGCCCTTACGAGGTCTTCCACATGCACAACATCTCCAGCGACTCGATGACCCTCATGGCTCTCGCGGAGCTCGACCTCGAGTCGGTATCCGGCGGCGGCTCCGACGACGACGGCGACGACTACGCGAGCATCGGCGACACGTTCCGAAACGGGCACGGCTTCGACATGGTCGTCCCCGACGCGAGCGCACCGGAAGGAATGAGCCTCATCGACATCGGTTCGACCTGATCTGCGTCGAGAGAGCGTCGCATCGCGCTTCGGTGATGCCCGGCCTGCCATGCCGGGCGTCGCCATCACCCGCACCGCGTTCGCCCTACAGCCCCTCGCTCGGCACGCGGTCGATCGTGAGCTTCCCCTTCAGCCGATTGGAGATCCACACGCTGTTCTTCGCGTCGACCACGACGGCGCCGACGTCGTCGAGTGTCTCTACGAGCGCGATGCCGCGCTCGGGTCCGAGGATGAAGACGGCGTCGTCGATGGCGTCGGCCTGGAGCGCCGTCTTCGCCCAAATGGTCACGCTGCGGCACGCCGTGGCCGGGTAGCCGGTGCGCGGATCGATGATGTGGTGGTAGCGCTTGCCGCCGACGACGTAGGCGCGCTCGTAGTCGCCGGCGGTGCTGAAGGCGTGGTCCGACACGAGGAGACGGCCGAAATACGAGCCGGCTTCGCCGCGCGGATCGCGGATGCCGGCCGACCACTCGCTGCCGTCGGGCTTTCGCCCCGCGGTGTAGAGGTCGCCTCCGGCTTGGACATAGAAGGAGTCGAGGCCGGCTTCCTTGAGCACCTTCGCGGCGCGATCGACGCCGTAACCCTTGGCGATGCCGCCGAGGCTCATCTTCGTGCCGGCCTTCGTGATGAAGACCGTGCCCTTGTCGTCGTCGACCTTGATGAACTTGTAGTTCACGCGGGGGAGGAGCGCCTTGATGGCGGCGGCCGTGGGCGGCGTCGGATCGAGATCTTGATCGAACTTCCAGAGGCCGTGCAGGCTCTCGAAGGTGATGTCGAAGGTGCCCTGCGACATGACGCTCGTTTGAAGCGCCACGTTGATGACGTGCCGCGTCTCCGCGTCGACGGCGACGGGCCCTTTGCCGGCGGCCGCGTTGACCTTCGCGAGCTGCGCGTCTTCGCGCCACGTCGTCATCAAGTTTTCGACACGCTTCATCTCGGCGATGGCCGCATCGAAGGCGCGGCGCACGCCCGCTTCGTCGAGCCTGTCGTTCGTGTAGGCCGCGAACGCGAGGTGCGTACCCATCGCCTTGCCTTCGCCGGTCACGCGCACGCGCGCCGTGTGAGCCGCGGCTGCGTCGACGGCCGCCGGCTCGCTCGTTGCCGTCGCTGACCCGGCGTCGCTGGGGACCGGGGCGTTGCGCGCGCTCGGCGCCGCGGCCTCCACGAGCGGCGGCGCATCGGGACAACCGGCGCAGAGGAGCGACGCAAGGGCCGCGAAGAGGAGGCGCTCTCGAGGAGGCTTCGCCATGGCGAAATTCTATATCCCAAGCCTCGCGCGCGGGCACCGGCTGAGTCGCGGCGCCGGGCTCTGCGCTGGTCTGTCGTGTCCCCGTCACCTAAAGTGCCGTGCGTGGTCCAACCCAAGACGCGAACGGCGAAGCCGAAGACGAACGCGAGAACAAAACCGAAGGCGAAGACCGCGGCGACGATGTCGTTCGCGGACTACCTCGACGGGATTCGCGCGCTCGCGTCGAACCATGGCGCATCGCTCGAGTTGCGGAAGCCGGCGAAGGCCACGGCGCTCGCGAAGCTCGCGTCCCTGAACGGAGTCCTCGTGCCAGGCGAGCTTGGCGCCGCGTGGCGCACCAGCGACGGCTACGAGCACAACCTCTTCTCGCGCCCCGGGTTCATGACGGGCTACGAGTTTTTGAGCGTGAGCGAGGCCATCAAGGAGCGCGCCAGCTTTGCGAAGCGCGCTCCGCAATACGAGGGCTACGAAGACCCCGAGGAGCGCGATCCGCGGATCGCTCCGGGCTGGTACCAGCCGGGCTGGTTGCCTTTCGCGTCCTTCGGCGGCGGAACGCTCGTGCTCCTTGTCGACGCGTCGCCAAGCAAACGCGGCCGCCCGGGGCAGATCATCGCGTTCACGCACGACCCCGACGAGATGACCTACGTCGCCACGTCCTTCGCACAGTACCTCGCCGCCTCGCTTCAATGGATCCAGTCGCAGCCGCATGACGTGCTTGCGTTGGACGATCTCTAAGCGTGCTCATCGCCCCGCCGCCGAAGTCTCCCTGGTACCTCCGCCCCGCGCTGTGGTTGGCGGGACGCATCGCGGGAAAAGATCCGTTGCCGGCGCGCGTCCTCAGCCACTACCCGAAGGGCGCCATCGCGAGCGGGCTCTTCGAAGCCATGGCCGCTCACGGCCCCTCCGATCTTGAGACGCGCACGTTGAAACTTGTGCGAGTCGCCGCTTCCGTCGCGACGGGGTGTCCCTTCTGCATCGACATGAACGCCGCCAACCACGAGGGCGCGAAGGTCGCGCTCGCAGAGGTGCGGGCGCTGTTGGCGAGCCAAGAGTTGCCCCAAGCGTCGGCCCGCGAGCGCGCTGCCGTGCGCTTCGCACGCGCTCTCTCTGAAACGCCGGTCATCGTCGACGACGACCTCGCCGGTGCGCTTCGCTCAAACTTCACGGAGCGCGAGATCGTGGTCCTGGCGACGACCATCGCGCAGGTGAACTACTGGGCGCGCCTCAATCAGGGCTTGGGCATTCCGTCCGCCGGCTTCTTCGGCGGCGAATGCGGCATCTCCAGCCCGACCACGCAATGACCCTTGTGCTGGCCCGCGGGCCTCGCGACCATGCCCAAATGAACCTCGCTCCGTCGCTCTGGCCTGCTCTCGTTGTTTCGCTCATGACCGCCGCGTGTGGCGGCGCCGCGGCATCGGCCCCGCAAGAGCCGGGCATCGTCCAAGTGACGCATGCGCCCGACGCACCGAAGAAGCACAAGGTCGTCTATCACCTCTCGGAAGCGGGGGCCGACAAGGCGAAGTTCGTCCTCACGAACATCAAGAACCACGCCGAGGGTGTTGGCTGGAAAGACATCGGCGCGATGGAGCTTGTGGCCCACGGCCCCGCCGTCAAGACGTTCATGGCCGAGGGCATGGACGCCGACCTCCGCGGGCTCATCGACAAGCTCGTCGCTGACGGCCTCGTTCTCACCATCTGCGGAAACACGATGACGAAGCAAAACCTGCCGAAGGAGCAGCTGGTGAAGGGCTGCAGCATCGCCAACAAGGGCGGCGTCGTGCGGCTGATGGAGCTGCAGGAGCAGGGCTACACGTACCTTCGGCCGTAGCACCGACCCCGAGTGCGGGACGCGAGGAGAGCGTCAGGTGGTTCGCCTCTCAAGCGCGCCTCGCCAGGGCCTCGGCCGCGACCACGCCCGAGCGCGCCGCGGCGTCGAGCGTCGCGAAGGTCGTCTGGTCTCCCGCCAAGAGGATGCGCCCCGGCCCGTCGTGTTGCTCGCGCCAGAACGCGTCGAGGGCGATGGCGCGGCCCGGCGGCGACAGTGGAATGGCATGCTCCCAGCGCTTCACCACGCAGCCAAGCTCCGTCGCGAGGATGCCCGGGAAGTATCCGTCGAGCTCGCGGCGCACCGTTCGTGCGATGGCGTCGTCGGACTCGGTGAGGAGCCGTCGGGCGCCGGCGTCCGTGAGGTGCAGGCCGTAGATCTCGTGGCCGCGCAGCGTGCCTTCGCGCGCCGCGTCGGGGTACTTGCCTGATTCCACGGAGAGCCCCGCGATGACGCCGCGTCGTTCGACCGCGGGAACGTTGATGCCGCCGATGGCACCCTCACGGTGCAGCGGAGCGAAGGCCCGCTCGCAGTGAAAGTTGACGACGATCGTCGACGCGTAACCGCCCTCGACGATCGCCGCTTGCGCTGCCGTTGGCTTCGCGAGCAGGCGACGCGACACGGGGCCCGGCGTCGCGACGATGGCGCCATCGGCCTCGAGCGCGCCCCCATCGCGGAGCTGCACCCGCACGCGCGCCGCCGGTCCGTCCTCGGCGACGGAGACGGCCACCACGAGGAAACGCACGTCGACCTTCCTCGCGACGAGCGCGCGAGCGAAGGCCGCTGGGATCGACGCCGTGTGGCCGGCCAACGTGAGCCATTGGTTCGCGGCCGCATGGTTCGCGATGAGCCAGAGGAAGAAGGCCTTCGACGTCTCCTCGGGGCGATGAAAGAAGAGCGTCTCGATGGCCGGATCGCCGAGGTAACGCGCGCCGACGTCTCCGTAGTGTTCATCCAGCCACTGGCGCGCCGTGCCGCGATCCAAGGCGCTCCAAGCGGCGAAGTCGTCGAGCGGCAGGTCGCGCACGCTGTACTCCGCGAGGTCGTAGGCGACCTTGACGCGCGCGGCGGAAGCGAAGTCGACGAGGCCGCTGTCCACGAGCGTGAAGGGGCGGGCGCCGTCGACGACGAGAGCCTTGCCGCCGCGCAAGGTCGCGCTCCTGGTCGATAGCGGCAAAGGCGAAAGCGACGCGCCACTTTGCTTGAGCAGCGAGAAGAGCGTCCCGTAGCGATCGTTCAAGAACTGCGCGCCAACGTCCTGAAGCTTGTCGTACCGGCGGCCCTCGGCCTCGACCGCAAAGCCGGCGACGGGCACCGACGACACGCGGCCGCCCGGAATCGGCGAGCGTTCGAGCACGGTCACGCGAAAGCCGAGCTCGTTTAGGCGAATTGCCGCCGCGAGACCGCCCATGCCCGCGCCAACGACGACGATGTGCTTTCGCTGGTTCGCCGCGTCGTATCGGACCGGAGCACGCACGGGATTGTGAGCGGGGCTGCGAGCGGGCGTGCACGCCGCCGGTCCAACGAGGCCTGCTGCAATGAGGCCTTCGAAGGCACGACGACGCGAGAGAATTGCCCGAGTCACGGTCCGACACTATGCCGCGCTTCGCGGCGCTGCGAAGGGCTCTTTCGGGCGAAAGCACGCGGTGAATTCCGTCGGCCAGAAGGTAGCATCGGCGCCATGGCTCTCTCTCCGAGTGTGATCGCGTCTGTGGACGCTGAAGTCGAAACACGCGCGGCTGACCTCAAAGAGCTCGCCCTCCGCATTCACGCGCACCCCGAGCTTCGTTTCGAAGAGCACAAGGCCGCCGCGTGGATCAGCGAGCTCTTGCGCGCGCGTGGTCACGAGGTGGAAGCCGGCGTTGGCGCTCTGCCCACGGCGCTCCTCGCGCGCGCGGGAAAACGTGGCGGGCCCAAGGTGGCGATCCTCGCCGAATACGACGCGCTGCCCGAGCTCGGGCACGCCTGCGGGCACAACCTCATCGCCACGGCCGGCGTTGGCGCCTTCCTCGCGGCCGCGGGCAGCGCAGAAGCGCTCGGGGGTGAGATCCTGTTGGTGGGCACGCCCGCGGAAGAGGGCGGCGGCGGCAAGATCAAGCTGCTCGAAGCCGGCGTCTTCGACGGCGTGTCCGCCGCCATGATGGTTCATCCCTTCGACCGCGACGTCTTGGCGCATCCGGCGCTCGCCAATCTTTGGATTCGCTTCACCTTCGGCGGCAAGCCGGCCCACGCGGCCATCGCGCCCTTCGAAGGGCAGAGCGCGCTCACGGCGTGCATGGACACCTTCCGCCTCATCGACGGTCAACGCGTTCACTTTCGCGACGGCGTTCGCGTCCACGGCTACGTCATCGACGGCGGGCAAGCCGTGAACATCATCGCCGAACGCGCCGAGTGCGAGTTCAGCGTCCGCGCGAAAGACACGAAGGAGCTCGCGCGCGTTCGCGCCATCGTCGAGCGATGCGCGCGTGCCGCCGCCATGGCGAGCGACGTGACCATCGCTGTGGACGAGCGACGTGGCTACGCCGACATGCAGAACAACCTCGCCCTGGCCCGCGCCTTTGGTGCCCATGCGTCAGCGCTCGGCCGAACGCCGCGCGAGGTCGACGCGCGCGTCGGCGCGGGGAGCACCGACATGGGCGACGTCTCGCACGCCGTGCCCTCCATCCATCCGTGGCTCGCCATCGTCGACGAAGGCGCCTGCTTGTGTCACACGCGCGAGTTCGCCGACGCCGCGAAGAGCGAGCGCGGCATCGCTACGGCGCTCGTCGCCGCCAAGGCCCTCGCGCGAACGGCCCTCGAGGTGCTCTCCGACGCGGGCCTGCGAGAGAAAGCGCGCGCGGAATACGAGACGGGCGGCGCGTAGAGGCGCGCGCGTTAACGACGGCAACCTCACCCGGGCCAAAAGCATGCCGCGTCCCCGGTTCGAAGTGCGCCGCCCTGGCGTGCCTGCGATGCCGTCGTGGTCTGAGGAGTAGAGACGCTCCCGTCAGTGCGTCGCGTCGACAAGCGTGAGGACCCTAGACGACAGCAACATCCCGGATGGTGTGAGACTTTCCCGCGGCGAAGAATCGCATCCGCACGATAGGCCCATGTAGATCGAGTGGTTGCCGGGCGCCTCGTCCCTCCTTCGTCGCCTTGGTGCGGGGATTGCTCTCATCGGAAGGATGAAGCCTGCGCTCCCTGCCCTCGGTCTCTTGGCGTTCGCGGTGGCCTGCTCGTCTGGTGGGGGAGGCGAGATGCCCGGTGAACCGCGCCCCGCGATCGACGACGGCGCGCCGCAGGATGTCCCAGCCGGGAACCCAAGCGGCGCGCCGCCAGCGCAGCCCTCGCCGGTCAAGGCTCGAGACGGCGGCAAGTCGCCCGAACCGCCTGCTCCCGCCGGAAGCTGCGATACAGCCGCATCGGTCTCCGGTACCATCACGCTTCCCGATGCGTCGACGCTGACACTCGTGGACGGCTTTGCGTTCAACGACACGTTTCGCGGCGGCGACCTGAATGTTTGGTTGACCACGTGGCTGCACCCGCACGGCGTCTTCAAGAGCCCCGGGAACTCCGCTCCTCTCGGGTCGCTCGCGCATGTCCATATCCACGGCATCGCCGGCCAGAAGGCCAGCGTGGATGTGTTCTACGAACTGCCTCAGGCTGGCGGCGGACTGCCGTTCTTTAGCGTCCCCACCACGCTCACGGCGTCGGGGCGCAAGCTGGGGAACGTGGTGAGCGGGACGCTTTCGCTAGACGGACCGAAGCTGAAGCCGCCGGGAGCGATCTCCGCCGAGGTCACCTTCTCCGTTCCGCACTGTGGTGACCAGTCAAGTTTTTGAAGCGCCTAAGACCGCGCCAGATCCTTCAGCCGCGTCACCTGAATGCGCCGCGCCGCGGCGACTTGCTGCATCAGCTCGGCGAGGTGTTGGCGCCGATCCACATCGGGCAGTCGCTCGTAGCGACCGTCCCAGAGCTCAATCAAGACGTTGTTGCCGTCGTCGACGAGGATGCGGTCGACTTGCGGCCACGCCCACTTGCGAACGCGGGGCAGGCCCAGCGTGATGAGCGTTCGAGTCTCGAGGCCATCGCTCGTCACAACGACGCCGCGCATGTGCGTCCGCACCACGCTCCCGATGGAGCTGGCGACGAGGATAAGCGCGAAGCCCGGCGCGCTCAGGATGCGGTGCTTGTCGCCCTCCACGATGTAGCGAAAGAGCGTCGAGGCCGACGATGAGGTGTAGGCGATGACCACGAGCACCGCCGCCACGACGGCGACCCCGAGATAAAGGAACGACGGCAGCTTCACCGACAGGGGAGGGCCGAAGGCGTGCCGCGTGCCCGGATCGGGCGAGTAGGCCATCTCGAAGCGAGCCACCGTGCCGTGCACGTCTGTGATGCTGTCGCGGTCGCCGCTCTCGTCGCCGAGGTTAGGGAGCTCGCGGTGCTCGGCGGTGCGGTCTTCTTCAGGCTGGCTCATCGCGAACGTCATGGGCGTCCGACACGTCGGTCGCGGCGCCTCTTGGGTGAATCAGGAAGATTGCCGGTGCGCGTCCTAAAGGCGAGTCTCCGTCGCACCTCGGTACGCTCGGAGCGGCAAAAATAGGCTGGCCGAGCGCTCGACGGGGCCCTTCATGGCGCCCGCGTTGCCAAACGCCGACGACGAACGACCGTTCAGTGGGCCGCGCGCTCGTCGCGCTTTTCCTGCCGCAAGACGGCCACCTCGCTCTTCGTGGGGTTCAAGACCAGGATGCCGTGATCGCCATCCAAGAGCGCGATGTCGCCGTCGGAGGCCCACTTGAAGAGCCCCTCGACGTCGATGATGGCAGGGATGTCGAGCAGCTCGAGGAGCGTGTGGGTGCGCGGACCCTGCGCCGCGAGGGCGCGCTCGCTGAGGGCGATGCCCACCGGCTGGGCGCGCGCGGTGATGAGCAAGTCGAAGACCGTGAGGCCGTCGCCAATCAGAATCGCCTTCGATGGCATCTCGGCGCGCTTGTCCGACGCCGCGAGCATCACCAGCGCGTCGCAAAGATCTTCGACGTCGCGCGCCCGCTCCGCGAGGAAGGGATCGCTGATGGTCGCGGCTGTCCGCGTCACCTCGCGCGCGACGCGGCTGAGCGCTTGGCCGAGGCCGATGCCGGTGCCGGCGAGCTCGAGGGCCCGCTCGCGGAAGCGCATGTCCGACAAGATCTCGACGTAGGTCCCGAGAAACATCGCGTCGCGTCCCTTGCCGAGGTACTCGGCGCGCCGCGCCAAGGCCTCCACGGACTTCGCGGCGACGTCGAAGGCCCCGCGCAGCCGCCGAACGTCCTGACTTGGGCCCTCGCTCGGCAAGTCGCCCTGGCGGTGCGCCGGCCTCCGGAGCGCAGCGATGGCGCCGAGGGCGCGGCCGCCGACTTCGGGCCGGCCCGTTAGCGTGACCTTGCGCGTGCCGCCGCCGGCGCGCCTCGGTGGGTGCGACGAGCGCGCGCCGTCGAGAAGCTCGGCGGTCCGAACGCCGGCGGAGATCTGCGCGCCGAGCGCCATCAAGAGCTCGACATCGGCCTCCGTGAAGGGCGTCTTCTTTCGCTGCACCACGACGGCGCCGAGCGGGCCCCTCTTTCCGACCACGGGGATCGCGAGGAACACAGGAAACCGCTCCTCGCCGAGGTCCGCGAAGTGCTTGTAGGATGCATGTTGTTCGGCGCGGTCGGCGGAGATCGGGCGCTGGTACTCGATGGCGAGCCCCGTGATGCCTTCGCCCACAGCGAGTCGCACCTTTCCGAGGCCCTTGCCGTCGAAGCCGACGTTGCCGCGCATCACCAGCGTGCCTTCGCCCTCGAGCAGGTACAGCGAGCAAATGTCGGCGTTGAAGATCGCCGCGATGCGTCGCGGGGCTTCGTCGAGCAACGTCACGAGAGGCATTGGCCGCGCCGAGAAGCGGACAAACTCGATGACGCCGTCGAGGCGCGCGACGCCGCGCTCGTGGACGTGGGGTTTCGCCGACGCTCGAACCATCGAGGCTCCAAGTCTACCTCGCTCTCGGCCAATCCGTGTGCGCCTACGTGGCCCCCGTGTTGGCCCGGGGCACCCCGTCGCTCCGAGCTTGGAGAGCGCGCAACCGTTCATCCGCGCCGCCGGTTGAGGTATGGTGCGTTCCGCCTCCGAGAGGAACCCCATGCCGATTCCCTTTCCCTCGCCCGAGTGGGTCGCCGCGTACAAAGACGCCATCAACGCCAACGCGAACTACAAGGCCGTCTCGAAGGACTGGACCCATGGCGTCGTGGTCATGGTCGTCAAGGCCGACGCCGCCTTGGGCATCGAAGAAGACCTCGCCATGTGGCTCGACGTCCACCAGGGCGATTGCCGGATGACGAAGCTCCTCCCCGCAAAAGATGCGCAAGACGCGCCCTTCGTCATCGAGGCCGACTACGCCAAGTGGAAGCAGGTCATCCGTCGCGAGCTCGACCCCATCAAGGCCATGATGCAGGGCAAGCTCAAGGTGACGAAGGGCAACATGCCCACGCTCGTCAAGTACGTGCACTCGAACCGCGAGCTCGTCGAGTCGGCGGCGCGCGTCGATACGAAGTTCCGAGACGAGTAGCGAACCCGACTCGCCCACGAGGCGCGCAGACAAAGCGCGCCATAAGCCTTGACGCATCCGCCCTCTGGTGCGGACAATGCCCGTCACCATGGCTTCCGTTCCCCTCGTGCTTGTCGCCGACGACGAACCCCAGATGCGCGACATCGTCGCGGGTCACCTGCGCTCCTTCGATCCGCGTCTCGACGTGGTCGAGGCCGCCGACGGCGAACAGGCCTGGAAGCTCGCCCGCGAGAAGCTCCCGGATCTCGTCGTCCTCGACGTCCGCATGCCGGAGATGAGCGGCTGGGAAGTCTGCAAGAAGATCCGCGAAGAGGTCTCCTTGGCGCACACCGGCGTCATCATGCTCACCGGCATCGGTGAGCGCTTGAACGAGCTCACGAGCCCGCTCTACGGCGCCGACGAGTACATCGACAAGCCCTTCGACTTCGCGGAGCTCGATCGCAAGGTCCGGACGGTCCTCGCGGATCGCAAGCCGCAGCGCGACTCGGTGCCGCGTCACCGCGAAAACGGCGTCCACGCGCCGGCGCGTCCCGCGAAGGTTGCCGCTCCGGCGAAGACGGCGGCGCCCACCAAGGCCGCCGGCCCAACGAAGGCTGCGCCCAAGAAGGCGCCCGCACCCGCGGCGAAGCCCGCGAAGAAGGCGGCCGCGAAGCCCGTCGTCAAGGCCGCCAAGAAGGCCGCGCCGAAGGCGAAGGTCGCCAAGAAGGCGGCGAAGGCGCCCGCGAAGAAAGCGCCGGCGAAGGCTGCGAAGAAAGCGCCCGCCAAGACGGCGCCGAAGAAGAAGGCGCCCGCGAAGAAAGCCCCCGCGAAGAAGCCGGGAAAGTAGCCTGGTTCAACGATCTCGTCGTGACGTGAGCTGAGCGACGACGGCGCGGACGGTCGGATCGGTCCACCGATCTTTCCGTCCGATGATCCAGAAGCGGGAGCGGCCGAAGAGGCTTGTGACGTCGGTGGCGTGGACGCCGCGCGCGTCTGGCTTGTGGCCCGGAAGGAGCGAGAGGAACGTGGCGCCGATGCCCGCGCGTACGTACTCGAGCGCGGCGGCGCGGCCCTCGACCTCGACGCGGATCGAAGCGCCGTGCGGCGCGAGACGATCCATCACACGCGCGCGCGTACGGGAGCCCTCGCCGTAGAGGACGAGCGGGATGCTCGCCGTTTGCGCGAGGGTGAGGCGCGGTGCCTTCGCGAGGGCGTGCGCCTTCGGGACGACGAACCAGAGGCGATCGTCGGTGAGGTGGGTGTGCGCGAGCGATGCGGGCGGCTCGTTCGCCCGGACGACGCCGAGATCGACGTCGCGGCCGCGGACGAGGGACTCGCAGAGCGCGCCGCCGGCGCGGCGGATGACGAGCTGGACGGGGCGCGGGCGGCGCTCGAGCTCGACGAGGACGCGCGGGAGGAGTTCCGTCGTGATCGTGCCCGTGCAGCCGATGACGATGCGTTCGCGAACGGCGACGACCTCGGCGTGGAGCTGCTTTGCGCCACTGACGAGGCGGTCGGAGCGCTCGGCGAGGCGAACCCCGACGGCGCTCGGGCGGAGGCCCGACCCGCGGCCAAGGAGCAGCGGGGCGCCGATCCACTCGTCGAGTGTCCGCATGCGGCGGCGAAGGACGCTGCGATCGACCCCGAGGATGCGCGCGCTTGCCTCGAACGCGCCTGGTCGGCCGCGACGGACCTCCGCGAGGAGGGTCGCAAACGACTCGAGGTGGAGCAGCAGATCACCCGGATAGAGCATGGTGCGTATCGTGCATCATTTATAGGCAAAGGATGCGTGGATTGCTCCAATCGGCGAGGCACCATGACGGCATGAGACACGTCGTACTCGTGGTGGTGCCGCAGGATGGTCGCTATCTCGTCGTCGAGGAGAAAGACGGTACCTGGTACCTGCCCGCCGGGCGCGTTGAGCCCGGCGAGAACCTCCTCGCCGCGTGCGTGCGAGAGACGGCGGAGGAGGCCGGCGTCATGATCGGGCTCCGCGGCGTTCTCGCCTTCCAGCACGAGGTGAGCCGGATGCGCTTCGTGTTCGTGGGCTACCTCGCGATCAACACGCCGCCGAAGCGCAGGCCCGATCGCCACACGCTGAGCGCGGCGTGGAAGACGAAGGCGGAGCTCTTGGCGATGCCGCTCCGCGATCCCGAGGTGCTCGCCTGGATCGAGCGCTACGAAGCCGGGACGCCGCTGCTGCCGTGCGGGGCGTACATCCCGTGCCGTCTCGATGCTTGACAGGTGACCTTTTGGTCACATATAAGGCGGGCATGGACGAGGTCTTCAAGGCGCTCGCGGACGCGAGCCGTCGACGCCTTCTAGACAAGCTGTTCAAGCGCGACGGGCAGACGCTCGGCGAGCTTCAAGAGCATCTGCCGGAGATGACGCGGTTCGGTGTGATGAAGCACCTCCGCGTCCTCGAAGACGCCTCACTCGTGACCACTCGCAAGGCGGGGCGCGAGAAGCTGCACTTTTTGAACCCCGTTCCCATCCAGCGGATCTTCGACCGCTGGACGAGCAAGTACGCCCAGCCGTTTACCCGCGCGCTAGCGAGCCTCAAGAACCAACTGGAAGGAAGCGACGACATGACCAAGCCCAACAGCCCGAAGCACGTCTACGAAATCTACATCCGCACGACGCCCGAGAAGTTGTGGGAGGCGATCACGAACTCCGACCTGACGGCAAAGTACTTCTACGGGACCAGCGTGAAGAGCTCGTTTGAGAAGCGTTCGCCGATTCAATACGTGAACGGCAAGGGTGAGACCGTCATCGACGGCGAGGTCCTCGAAGTCGTCCCGCACAAGCGCCTCGTCACGACGTTCATTCAGGCGCACAACCCGGCGTCGAGAGACGATCGCGCCTCACGCGTCACGTGGGAGATCGAGCCGCGCGGCGAGGTCTGCAAGCTCACGCTCACCCACGACGACTTCGACGGCGAGACCAGCACCTACAAGAGCGTGGGCACCGGCTGGAACCCGATCTTGTCGGGGCTCAAGACGCTCTTGGAAACCGGCAAGCCGCTCGTCATTCCGCCCAGCGCCGCCTGACTCGGCGAAGAGGAGACGACGAGCATGGCGGTTGATGTTCTCACCGAGGTTGAGGTCGAGCGCCCGCTCGACCTTGTTGCCTCGTATGCCGGCGACCCGTCCAACGCGCCCCAGTGGTACGTGAACATCAAGGCGGTGGAGTGGAAGAGCTCACCGCCGCTCGCTGTCGGCTCGCGCATCGCGTTCGTCGCCCATTTCCTGGGCCGGCGCCTCGCCTACACCTACGAGATCATCGACTTCGTTCCCGGCCGGCGTCTGATGATGCGAACGGCGGATGGGCCGTTCCCCATGGAGACTACCTACACCTGGGAGCCGATCGGTGAGGGACGCACGCGCATGACGCTGCGAAACCGCGGCGAGCCGAGCGGGTTTTCGCGGCTCGCCGCCCCGTTCATGGCGTCCGCGATGCGTCGAGCGAATCGAAAGGACTTGGCGCGACTGAAGGTCTTGCTCGAGCGAGCGTGAAGCGAAGCACCGCGCCCGCTGAGTGTCGTGGCGCCAGAATCGCGGCTAGTCTCTGCCGCATGGTGGTGGGGAACTTGAAGCGGTCGTACGTCCGTCGGGCCTTGGCGCTCTTTGCCGCACTCTTGCTGGTCATCGCGTGTGGAGGTGACGACACGCCGGCCCCGCAGGTCGCGCCAACGCCGACCGGGGCGCGGATCGCTTTTCCTCCCGTGGAGAAGTCCGTGGGGAGTGAGGGCGGAACGCTGGAGCTCCAGGACGGAACGACGCTCGAGATCCCTCCCGGTGCCCTCGGCGCGAGCACGGCCATCAAGGCCACGCTCGTGCGCTACGAGAAGACCGACGGAACGCAGCTTCGCTACTACTACCTGGAGCCGGAAGGGCTCCGCTTCACGGTGCCCGCCAAGCTCCGCACCAAGGTTCCTCAGGAGCGCCTCGAGGCGGCGCAGGTGACGATGCAGGTGCACAGCACGCTGCACGAGGCAAAGACCGACAACAGCGAGATCTCGAAGCTCCAGCTCGCCAAGCTCGCCGAGGAGCCGCCGGTGAGGTCCGGGGAGCTCGCGTATGCGGTCCCGCACTTCACTTTCTACCTGCTCGCGATCGCCGTCGACAGCCCGATGTACCTCGTGACCGACATCCCGGCGAAGTACCTGCTGCCAGGGGATCTGCTCTTCGTCCTCACCACGATCGGTGGCGGACCGAACTGGCAGCCCGGGCATGTGGGGCTCTTCACGGGCGGCCGCGGCGCTGCCTGCAGCCCTGGCTTCGTCGACGAAGTCGTGGAAGCGACGGCGCCCGCCGTGCGAAAGCACTTCCTCGAGGACGTCGAGACGCAGGAGCTCGACCCCGAAACCAACACGATGATCACCGTGAAGAAGCAGGGGACCAAGACCGGCGACGCCCACTTCTACCTTGGCGCGAAGCGCCCAAGCGGCGGGCTCGATGCGCAGCAACGCTTGGCCATGGCGACGGGAGCGCGCGCGTTGATCGGGCGGCCCTACCTCGAGGTCGGCGGACCGCTCACGCTCTACTCCAGCTTCAGCTGCGTCGGATTCACCGAGTTCTTGCTCGACGCCGTGGGCAAGGGAGCCATCGACAAGAAGCAAGAGCTCATCGCGTCAGTGCCGCTCGAGCAGTTCCGGAACACCGAGTACGTGCGCGAGATCACAATGAACCCGAACGATCGTCTCACGATGCCGTTCTACGGCACGGTCGTGCATCCTGCGGGGACGACGGCCTTTGAGTTCACTGGCCGGTATTGCAGTGGAATGCCGTGTTGCGACGGCCCCGTTTGCAACGACTACACGATCGAAGCCGACCCCGCGACGTTGCCGCCCGGAGCCACCTTCAAGGTGAAGAGCCACGGAAAGTGGGAGCTCGACTACCTCGCGCAACCCCAGGACGCGGGAAAGACGTTCACGATTGACCTCACCATGACCTCGAACGCCTCCCTTCGCAGCTCGTTCTGGGGCCGGAGCGACCTCGGGATCCTGACGATCAAGGACAAGTTCACGATCAAGGTCGAGCCCTGTCCGACCCCGCCCGACGGCGGCGGCGTTCAGCTCGGCTTCTCGGTCGCGCCCATCCAGGCGATCTTCACGCAGCAGCTCTTCACGACCGACTACTCGGCGCAGATCACGAACCCGACGGGGCAGTCCGTCGTCACGACCTGGAGCGGCCCGGACTGCGCGACGTGGGCTCCCCAGGGGCCGAGCGCGCCGATCAACGACGCGAACGCGAACGTCAAGATGACCTGGGCGCACCCGCACCCGCCGTGTGACGCGACGACCCAGCACGCCGACCGCACGATCAAGCTCGAGGTCAGCGGACCGGGAGGGATCGTCGAATGCACCTATCCGGGCGCGGAGAGCGGCGCCGGACCAGCGTGCACGACGAAGAAGTGACGTCCCCGCGAAGGAAGGGACGAATGGCTCGCGTTCGCGCGGGCCTTCGGTCTGGCGGCGACCTCGCTCCTCGTTGCCATGCCGGCAAGAGCAGAGCCGCCTCGACGCCGGGTTTACGTTCGCTCGCTTCGATCAGCAGGTGAAGACCGAGGTCGGAGGAGCGCGCGGCGAACGCCTCGTGACAGAGTCTCAGTTTGGCTACGCGCAGGGGCTGAGCTGTGGGAGTGGGCGCCCAACTCGGCGAGCCGGAGCAGGAGCCCGACGGCGCGTTCGGAAGATCCTTGGGGACTTAACCGTGCCGCAACGGAGATCGTCGTGGTCTGCCGCGTAGGTCCCCTTCATGCAAAGCTCGTTGTTCGACAGGCTGAAAGCGTGGGCGGAGCTTTTCTCGAGCCGCAACGATCTCGAGTTCACGACGCCGCTGACAATCGAGCCGGTGGAGTCGGTTAGCCAGCGATACCCGGAGGATGCGCGCGCCTTCGCGGCGAAGGCCGGAGCGTTCAATCTCTCCTACCGTCTGCGAGACAAGGACCACGATCTCGCGGGGTTTTTGTACCTCTCCTTGCAAGCGTTCGACGACGGCGCCTACATGGAGCTCGATGGCGCGGTCGTCCCCGAAGAGGACATGCTCCTCGTGGACGGCGACGGCGAAGGAACGGGCCAAGCGGCCTGGTACGTGCTCCCCGCAGGAAGGCCCGCCAAGATCGTGTGGAGCGTCGAGGAGCTCGTCGTCTTCGACTCGCTGACCGACTACCTGACGCAGGGCGCCAAGAGAGCCTTCTCCTATCTGCCGCGCCGGTGGCAGAGGGGGGGCGCCGACGCGCTCCACGAGCGCAGCATGCCGCGGTCCACACCGCCCGCCGACCTGCGCGCGGCCTTGATCCGACGCGGCGCAAACCCGAACATGGCCGACGAGCTCATGGAGTGGCTAGGCGCCGACGTGGTGCTGCTGCTCCCGCGCGACGCAGGCTGACGTCGGAGGGCCCGATGCTCGAGAGTCTCGACTCGGATCGGACACGAACCGGCGATTCGTCCTGAACGGCAACGACGACAAAGACGCGCACGCGGTGGCACCTGCGACAACGACTGCACGACTACTGGCGCGTGCCGCGGGGGCCCTCCAGCTCGACGAAGGACCAGTCGCACGTCTTGGTCACCAGCTCGATGAACGCACGCACCTTGGCTGAGAGGAGCCTCGTGCTTGGGTACAGAATGTGGATGGGCAGCGGCGGAGGCTCGAACTCGCGGAGGACGACGCGAAGCCTTCCCGCGCGAATGGCGTCTGTGACTTGGTAGGCGAGCACCATGGTGAGGCCTCCGCCGCTTTCTGCGTGGCCGATGGCCGCGTCCGCGCTGTTGGTCACGTAGCGCGGCGCGAACGAGACGCGGCTCAATCGCTTCTCATGAAAGAAGCGCCACTCGGGCGAGGCGTTGATCCCCGTGAATTGGATGACGTCGTGATGCGCAACGTCGCCCACGGCGCGGAGCCTCTTCTTCGCGAGGTATTTGGGAGCGCCCACGATGACGCGCCTCGTTGCGCCGACGGTCCTTGCGACGAGGCTCGAGTCGTCGAGGACACCAATCCTTACGGCCGCGTCGACGCCGTCTTCCACCAGATTCACGCTGCGATCCGACAGCGTCAGCTCTCCCACGATGGCCGGGTACTTCTGGAGGAACGCGCACAGCAGTGCGGCTACATGGAGCCGCCCGAAGACGTTTGGCGCCGCCACGACGAAGCGGCCGGTCGGCGCGGTGCGCTCGGCCTGCGCCGCGTCTTGCGCCTCGGCGACGTCGGCGAGGATGCGTCGCGCCCTCTCGAGGTAGCGCGAGCCGGCGTCGGTGAGCGTCACCGAACGCGTGGTGCGCTGTAAGAGGCGCGCGCCGACAAGGTCTTCGAGCGAGGCGACGAGCCGCGTCGCGCGCGAGGGCGAGAGCCGGAGGCGACGCGCGGCGGCGGCGAAGCTGCGAAGATCCGCGACGGTGACGAACACGTTCATCGCGTCCAAGCGGTCCATCGAATTATTGCAGAAGTAGCACGAGTGTAATGACAGATGCGCGCATTGTTGACGAAGCCGAGATGACTCATCTTCGTGGGGCAGCGGAGATGAACCCCCGCTTTCGACCGCCAAGGAGAACCGCCATGTCCCGCATCCCGACGCCTGCCTCCATCGAAACGTCGCCCGCCGCCTCTCAGCCGTTGCTCGAGGCCGTGAAGAAGCAGCTTGGCAGCGTCCCCAACATGTTTCGGCTCATCGGCAACAGTCCCGCCGCGCTCGACGGCTACCTCGGGCTGAGCGCTGCCCTCGGCAAGGGGCGGCTCGATGGGCGCACCCGTCAGCGGATCGCGGTCGCGGTCGCCGAGACCAACGGCTGCGCGTATTGCCTCTCGGCGCACTCCTACTTGGCCAAGAACGTCGCGCACCTCGACGACGCGGAAATCGACGCCAACCGCGCCGGAAAGTCGGGCGATGCGAAGGCCGAAGCCGCGCTTCAGTTCGCGACCAAGGTCGTCCGCGCCCGTGGCCACGTCGCCGCGGCCGACGTCGAGCTCGTCAAGGCCGCAGGCTACGACGACGGCCAGATCGTCGAGATTCTCGCGCACGTCGCGCTCAACACGCTGACCAACTACGTCAACTCGGCGCTCGGGACAGCGGTCGACTTCCCGGCCATCACCCCGCGGGCCGAGTACGGCGACCTCTGCGCCGTGGCGGTCTCGATGGGAGAGCGCGTGCCCTCCGACGCGACGTCGCGGACGGTGCACGGTGGGCGAACGTTCCGCTTCTCGAGCCCCGAGGCCAAAGCGATGTTCGACGCCGACCCGGTGAGCTTCCGCGACAAGGCCGACGCGCATTGGCCGCGGCTGAAGAAGTGAGCCGCCCTGCTGCACCTTGCTGAGACCGAGCGACCGCTTCCTGGGTCGCTCGGTCACCAGCGCTCGTCTCTACCGGAGGACACCATGCCCGCCGCCAAACAGCCGCCCAGCGACATCGCGTTTACCCCGGCCGTCAAGGCGATCCAGAAGCGCCTCGGGTCACGCAGCGCCTATGCCCGCATGGAGCAGGGGAGGGGCTGGGCGACGGAGATCGACGACGAGCTCGCGGCGTTCATCGCCGAACAGAGGAGCTTCTTTCTGGCGACGGTCAACGCCGACGGTCAACCCTACATTCAGCATCGCGGCGGTCCGCCCGGCTTCCTGCGCGTCCTTGGCCCCCACACCCTCGCCTTCGCCGACTATCGAGGGAACCGCCAGTACATCTCGATGGGCAACCTCGTCGACAACCCGAAGGCGCACCTCTTTCTGATCGACTACGCGCACCAGAGCCGCGTGAAGATCTGGGGAGAGGCCCGGGTCGTCGAAGGCGATGCCGCGTTGCTGACGAAGCTCTCGTCGCCGGCCTACGACGCCGTTGTCGAGCGCGCATTCGTCATCGAGGTCTCGGCGTGGGACGCGAACTGCCCCCAGCACATCCCCCAGAGGCTCGAAGCCGAGGACGTGGCCGCGGCACTTCAGTCGCGCGACCGACGTATCGCGGAGCTCGAGGCGGAGCTCGCTCGGAGGTCGCCTTAGCGAGAGCCTCGGGCGTGGCGCGCGACCCTGTGGCTCGCGCTGCTTGGCGCTGGGTCGGTTAACCGGCGCGCCGACCTGTTGGCCTGCGCGCGCTGCCCTTGGCCTTTTTGCTAAGCGGCGCGGCTGTGGCCTTCTTCCTAGGGACCGCCGTTTTGGCAGCGTTCTTCGCCCGCGACTTGGCCGCCGGCTTCTGTCGCTTGGCCTGCGGCTCTCGCTCCACCGAGTCGCGCCAGTCGCACCACGCGCGCACGAGACGTTCGAGGTCTCGTTTCGCCGCGTTCGCGTCCGTGACGCTGCCGATCTTCAGGACGCGACTGGTGTCACCGGTCCCCTCGAGGCGCGGATGATCGCCCGGAATGCGCGCTCCCATGTGGAACATGAGGCTCGCGTGCTGCCGGCTCTTGGGAAAGAAGCTCGCGATGTTCCCGCGGTACGTGAACGTCGGCGCCTGCCACTTGATGCACTCCTCGATGCGTCGGTCGGCACCAAGGACGATGGCGCGGAGCCGCTCGACCACCGGCTTCATCGGATTCTCGTAGCGCTTGAACCACGCGTTGACCTCGGCGCTCTGACCCATAGCCCGAGGCTATGCCGAGTCGATGCTCGATCTCAACTCCGCCAAGTTTGCGCGTAGCTCGCTCTGTTCAAGCCCGGCGATCGCTCTCGGATCCTATGCCGTGGCGCGGGGGCGCGAGCCGAGCGCCTGCCGGAGCGCGGACTCGAGCGAGTCCTTCGCGAACGGCTTCGCGACGAACCATGTTCCGTCACCTAGCGCGCCGAGGTCGAGCTCCTCTCGAGGGTAGCCGCTGATAAACACGATCGGCAGCGACGGGTCGCGCTCGCGCGCGAGGCGAGCGAGCGTGCTCCCGCTGTCTCCGGCGGCGAGAACGACGTCGGTTACGAGCACGTCGGGACGCACCTGCGAGAGGAGCGCGAGCGTCTCCTCCGACGACCCGGCGGTGACGACGGCGTAGCCCATCGCCTCGAAGAGTCGCTTGAGGACGCGGCGCACGGCGGGCTGATCGTCGACGGCGACGACGACGGGGCGACCCTCGGCTCGCGGTCCGCCGGTCGTCGGCGCACTCGCGCGGGGAAAGAGCATGCGCACCGTGGTTCCCTTCCCGCGCTCCGAGGCGAGAAGAACGTGGCCTCCGCTCTGCGCGACGAAGCCGTGCACCAGCGCGAGCCCGAGACCGGACTTCCCCGGGTCCGTCGAGAAGAAGGGCTCGAAGGCGCGACGCCGGACCGTCTCGTCCATTCCGCGGCCCGCGTCTTCGATCGCGATCTCGACGAAGTCGTCGTGTCCGAGCGCGACGCCCTCGAGCGCCTCGTCGGCTCGCAGGTTTCGGGTCGCGACGGTGACGCGGCCGCCCGCGGGCATCGAATCGCTCGCGTTCGAGAGCACGTTTGAAAGCGCGACCTCGAGCTCCTCGGCGTCGACGTTGCAGGGCCAGAGATCCGGATCCAGGTGCATCTCCAGCTCGACGCGGTCGCCCACCTGCCTCGCGAGCGAAGGCTTCGCGCGCCCGAGCATGTCGTTCAGGACGAGGGACCTGGGCCGCAGCATCTGTCGCTGGGCGACGGAGAGCAGGCGCTTGGTCAGCGCGGCGCACCGCTCGGTCGCGGTGCGCGCCTCCTCGATGAGCGAGAGGTCGGCGGCGCCGCCGGGCGCGTCGAGCAGCGAGAGGCTCGAGAGCACCACCGTGAGCTGGTTGTTGTACTCGTGGGCAATCCCGCCGGCGAGCTTGCCGATGGCGTCGAGGCGGTGTTGCTCGGCGCGGCGGAGGGCGGTGACGTCCACGGAGGTCCCGCGGACGACCGCGTGTCCTTCGGAGGTCGTGCCGCGCGCGAAGGTGCTGCGGACCCAAACGGTCTCGCCGCTCGGACGCTGGAGCCGGTGCGCGACCTCGGCGCGTTGCCCCACCTTCGCGGCGCGCCAAATGCTCTTGATGGCCGCGCGCTCGCGCTCCGGCAGGAGCTCGAGGAACGCGCCGCGGCGTCCGAGCAGCGCCACGTCGCGGACCCCCGCGACGTTCACGACCGAGCGCGAGACCGTCGTCAGGGCCTCGGTCGCCTCGTCGAGCTCCCACACGAACGACTGCACGGCGTCGAGCACGTCGGCGTACGTACGGTCGTCCGCGTCGACGTCGCGCTGCGCGTGGACGAGCTCCGTGATGTCGTCGAGGACGAGCGCGACGCTCTCCGCGGTGCCCTCGAGGCGGAGCGCCGTCATCCGGAAGACGCGGCCCTCGTGGTTGGCCACACACGACACGCGCGCGGCGAGCGGCTCGTCCCAGGCGCGCCGCGCGAGGGACGCTGCCTCCGGGAAGGGCACCGCCTGGCGGAGGTGCACGTGACGCGCGAGCCGGGCGTCGAGCCCGAACATCGTGAGCAGCGCGGGGTTCACCACAGAGATGCGGAGCTTGGCGTCGACGACGGCGACGCCCGACGAGAGGCCCGAGAGCAGCTCGACGGCGAAGCCCTCGCTCCGGAGCACCGCCGCGGCGCGCGCGTCGAGATAGGCCTGGAGGACGAAGGACACATCGAAGAACACGGCCCGGAGCAGCGCATCCACGTCCGCCTGCTTCGTCGCGGCCCGACGGAGGAGGCTCGAGACCTGACGCGCGAGGCCGACGAGGTAGAGCGGCGAAGGGAGACCGACGCGCTCGTGCACGATCCCGACGAGCGTCCGCGACGCTGCGTAGGGGCGGTCGAACTCGCTACGCACGAGCTCGCTCCAGTACGACGCGACCTCTCGCTTGAGGCGCTCCGCCACGTTCGCGGGCACGAGGTCTCTCGTCTCGCCCCACCCGGAGAACAGCTCGTAGAACTCGTTGAGGACCTCGGGGATGGCCGTCTCGACGGCGGGCGCGAGCGCGTGGAGCGCGGCGCGGACCTCGGCGTTGATTCCGAGAAACAAACTCCGCTCCGAAGCGTCGTCGAGGGCCACGCGGCTCCGCGTCACGGCAGGCGCCCGCGCTTCCGCACCCACCCTCGCCACGGCGGCCGCAGGCTTGTGCGAGCCGTCCTCGGCGGGCAGGTCCAGAGAGGAGCGAGACGCGTTCACGGCGCTCATCGCGTAGCCCTCGAGGGTGAGGGACGCGTCGAAGAGCACCGACTTCACGATCGCCGTGACCGTCTCGACCGCCTCCTCAACGCTGCCGGAGGCGGCGAAGACGAGCGGGACGTGATCGAGCACGAAGTGCCCGAAGCTCGCGACGAACCACTGCGGCGTCAGGCGGCCGCGGTGGTGGGCGAGCCCGATGTGGAGGCAGCGTAGCGCGTGCTCCCAGTCGTACTCGGCGGTGAAGAGCTCCTCGATGTAAGCGAGCTGGTGAGTCTTGAGGCGAGCGACCTCCTCTGGCGTGCGGAAGTAGCCGCGCGTCGCAGCGTGGTCGAGCAGGCGCGCGTAGAACGAGTCGAGGAAGCGCGACGCGTTGGCGAGCACCAACGGCGCGATGGCCCGCAGTCGAGCGCGGGCGTCGTCGTCGAGACCAAGCGCGGCGAGCCGTCCCTCCACGAGCTTCGGGGTGAGCTCCAGGGATTCCGCGAGCTCCACGACCGCAGCGCGATGCACGCGGGGAGGATAACGCGAAGGCCGTCGTCCGTCACGACGCGGTCCTGCAAACGCCGCCCCGTGCGCGAGACACTGCGCACGGGACACTCTCCAAAACGCGCTCACGAGCCGCGGACGGCCCGGGCTAGCTCTCCATCCGTCGAGCAAGTCCGAGCTGCCGCCCCGAGTTCAGGAACTCGAGCGCCGGCTTCTACTTCCACCTCAGGTGTGCAACGTCAGGTGCTACGGGCTCGCGCCATGCGGTACTTCCACGTCAGCGCAAGCGTCGATGCCACAGCGAACGAACGAGAAGCAGCAGGTGATCGAGATGCTGAAGGCCCTGCTCGCGCCGCAAGGCTGCACGGGCACGGCGACGTTGTACTCGGCGGCACCCGTCATCTTATCGTCGCTTCGCTCGACAGCAGCGGCGGCGTCGAGGGTGTGAGAGCAAGAGCCGAAGCGCGAGAACATAGGGAACAGCAGCCATGGTGTTCCTCCAGCCCGCGCTTTCGTTTGTTTCGGTTGTTGCGCTTGTTTCGACCGTGCGCTGCCTTCTTTTCGATGCAGCCTGGCTCCGTGAAATTCCCGTCCCCGAAGGCTTGCGAGGAAGCGCGGGTAGCACTGCGGGCGCTCTCCGAACTTCCTCGAAGGAGGACGACCTCTCGCACGGTGCAGGTTCGACCGGGCGGTGAAGGATCTCCCGTATCCGTCACGGTTCCACGAGAAGCCTTCGAGCTTTTCCTGGAGGTCCTCGGCCAGATGGCGAATGGGAACGCCGTGACGATCGTTCCTGTTCACGCCGAGCTGACCTCGCAGCAGGCTGCTGACCTCCTAAACGTTTCGAGACCTCACCTCGTGAGCTTGCTTGCCGAGGGCAAGATCCCGTTTCGCCTTGTGGGCACGCACCGCAGGGTCTTGGTGGCCGACATCTTGGCCTTCAAGCAGAAGGACGATGTGCAGCGCAAGGCCGTCCTCGATGAACTAACCGCCGAGGCCGAGAAGCACGGATTGGGATACTAAGCGAACGATGGCGTTCGTCGTTCTCTACGACGCTTGCGTGCTGTATCCCGCGCCGTTGCGTGACCTCCTCGTTCGCCTCGCCAACACGGGCATCGTGCGAGCGCGTTGGTCTGGCGCCATCCTGGACGAATGCTTTCGAAGCATCCTGGAGCAGCGACCGGAGCTGAAGCCAGAGGCGCTCCAGCGAACGCGTGCGCTGATGGCGCAAGCGGCCCCCGACTGCATCGTTACTGGGGTCGAGGCGCTCATCGAAGGGATCTCGCTCCCCGATCCCGATGACCGACACGTTCTGGCAGCGGCTGTCCGTGTCGGTGCCCAGGCCATCGTCACCTTCAACCTGAAGGACTTTCCCGATGACACGCTCGCGCCATACAACGTCGAGGCGCAGCATCCCGATGACTTCGTCTTGCACACCATCGACCCGCGCCTGGCGTCGTTACGCAGGTCGTAAGCGAGCAGGCCGGTGCCCTCAAGAGCCCGCCGAGGAGCGTTGCGGAGTTACTCGACACTTTGCGAAGCTAGGGGGCTTGTTCGCTCCGTTGCGAAGCTGCGCGAGTTGTTCGGCGTCGCCGACCCAACCGCCTAGGGCAACGAGCGCTGTTCCTCCTTCGTTGCACCACGACACTCCGCGGCCGCATCGGTGCCCATGCTGCTTTCGAGCGTGAGCCACCGAGTCCAACACGAGGATGGGCGACTGGACCTCGAACCTGCTGTTCATCGGGCGCCACCAGCTCGCGCTCGCCGTGAACAACGCGACCCTGCTGCCCGTCCTCCTACCGATCGCGCCCAACAAGACGCTCACTCCGGTGCACCCGCGAGACTCTGCTCCCTCCGCGCGCTCTTTTCCGCTAACGTTTCGTGCACGAAACATCTCCGGCACCGCGTCGCTCGGCGCCGCGGGGTCTCACGCCACGACAAGGAGCCGGCTCATGCCCAGTCACTTCCGCCCCGAGCACGAACAGTTTCGCGAGACCGTCCGCCAGTTCGCGGTGAAGGAGATTTTGCCCTTCGGGGACGACTGGGAGGAAAAGGGCATCTTCCCGCGCGAGCTGTTCCGTCGCGCCGGCGATCTCGGCATCTTTGGCGCCCACTACCCGGAAGAGATGGGCGGCTCCGGCGGCGACTATTGGTTCAGCGTGGCCAAGAGCGAAGAGCTGCCGCGCGGACGCCTCGCCGGCGTCACGATGGCGCTGCTCGTGCAGAGCGACATGGCCACGCCCGTCATCGCCGACCTCGGCACCAAGGAGCAGATCGAAGAGTTCTTGAAGCCCGCCTTGCGCGGCGACTCCATCGCGGCCCTCGGCGTCAGCGAGCCCAACGCCGGCAGCGACGTCGCCGGCATCCAGACCGTCGCGAAGCGCGACGGCGACGACTACGTCCTAAACGGCAGCAAGACGTACATCACCAACGGCACCCGCGCCGACTTCGTCACGCTGCTGGCAAAGACCAACCCGGAGCACGGCGCCCATGGGTGCACGTTTTTCTTGGTGCCCACGGCCACCAAGGGCTTCAGCGTGGCGAAGAAGCTCAAGAAGATCGGAAATCTCTCGAGCGACACGGCGGAGCTGGCCCTCGAAGACCTCCGAATCCCGGCGCGCTACCGCCTCGGCGAAGAGAACCGGGGCTTCATGTACCTGATGCAGAACTTCCAATCGGAGCGCCTCATCGCCTGCACCAGCGCCGTTGCCGGCGGGCAGCTCGTCATGAACGAAGCCATCGCCTACGGCCGCGATCGCATGGCCTTCGGCAAGCCGCTCATCAAGCGCGAATACTGGCAGCACAAGTTCGTTGACCTCCAGACGCGCCTCGAGGCCGCCCGGGCGCTGTCGTACCGCGCCACCGAGGCCTACAACGAGGAGCGCTACGAAAAGAAGATCGAGCTGAGCTTCGAGACCGTGAAGCTCATCAGCATGGCGAAGATCTTCGTGGGGGAGCTGATCAGCGAGATCACCGATCAGTGCCTCCAGTTCCACGGCGGCGCGGGCTACATCGAGGAGTACCCCATCGCTCGCGCGTGGCGAGACCAGCGGCTCTTGCGCATCGGCGGCGGCACCACCGAGACGATGCGCTACTACGTCGCGAAGCTCATGGGCCTCTGACGAGGCCGCCGCCGAGCCGCGCTGAAAGTCGCCGCTACAGCGACGGGTAGCAGAAGCCCGTGCCCTGCGGCCCCGTGCCGCAGGCGCCTTGCGCCGTGCAGCAACGCACCGTGCCCGCGCCGCCACCCGAGAGCGGGCACTTGGCGACCGTCTCGTTTTTGCACTCGCCCGGCGCTGGTGCGTTGGCGTCGTTGGTCGGCGCCGAGCCCGGCAGGATCTCGAAGTCGGTAAAGTCGAGCTCATCGTCGAGCTCCACGATGCAGCGATAGCGCCCCGGTGCCTGCGTCGCCTGCGTCGTCGTGAACGCTTGCGGATCGCGCGGGTCGGGGATCGCTTGAATCGAGATCTTCGGAAACTCCGTGGCGACCTTGCCGCTGAAGCGGCCGGGGATTCGCTCGCCAATGACGAGCGGCGGCAGGCGCGTCGGCGCGCCGTTCAAGATGACCGGCTGCATGCTGATCTTGAGCGTCGCCTTCGGATCGCCGATGGCCACGTCGGCGATGCAATAGACGGCCGTGCCCGCGATGAATTGGAGCCGGTCGATGGTCCCGCCTTCGTCGGGGGCCATGTAGACGCTCTTCAGGCCCGACGTGTTGCACGACAGGGCCGGCAGGCTCGCCGTGGCGGCGACCGCAAGGCCCAGGACGCGCCTCGAAAACCGGAGATCGCCGCGGACCATTTGCCAATCGTGACAGCATGGATTTCGCGCCGTCAAGCGGGCGATACTTTAAAGATGGCAAACAAGCTCGACGTTCGCGTGACCATCGACGTTCAAGGCCGGGCCGTCGCCGCCGCCGCCGTGCAAGACAAGGCCGTCGGGCAGGCGCTCGCGCAAATGGGCAACGAGGTCGGGACCAAGCTCGCCACGGCGAAGTGCCCTGAGCACGGGCAGGGCCCCACCGACGTGCGCATTCACGTCGCGCGCGGCGGCAAGGCCGACCTCCGCTACGAGTCGTGCTGCGCGAAGCTCCGCGACGTCGTCGGCGGCCTCCTCGGCTGACCGTCAGAGCACCGGCGAGAGCAGCCGCGCCAACGCTTCGGCCAGTCGCTCGGTCAAACGAAGGCGAGCCCGTGCGTCCTTGGTGATGGCGCGCGAATGGCTCAGATCGTTCTGGAAGGCGGCGCTCAGCGCCTCGTTCGTCGCCGCATCGAGGATGAGCGCCGTCACCTCGAAGTTGAGCCGGAAGCTCCGGTTGTCGAGGTTCGCCGTGCCCACGAAGGCGAGGGCGTCGTCGACCACGAGGGTCTTCGCGTGGAGCATCGGCGGCCCGTATTCGTAGAGCAGGACGCCGGCTCGAAGGAGCTCGTCGTAGTAGGAGCGCGCCGCCGCCGCCGCGACGCGCGAGTCGCTCTCGGCGGGCACTAGCACGCGAACGTCGACGCCTCGCATGGCGGCGGCCTTGAGGGCGAGCAACATCGGTTCGTCGGGGACGAAGTAGGCCGACGTCAAGAGGATGCGGGACGCGGCGCCGTTGATGGCCGCAAAGGTTGCGGTTCGGATCACCTGGTGGTCGCGGTCGGGCCCCGACTCGAGGATCTGCACGAGCGGCCCCGCCGTCGAGGCGAGCGTCGCGTCGTCATGAGGAAAGAAGGCCGGGCGAGCGTCGTGGCTCGGTGAGCCGCCCGTCGCGTAACACCAGTCTTCCAGGAACACGACCTGAAGCCACGTCACGCAGGGGCCCGTGAGGCGCACGTGCGTGTCGCGCCACGGGTGCTTGTTCACGGCACCGTTCTCGTCGTCGGTAACGTTGACGCCTCCGGTGAAACCAACGTTGCCATCCACGATGACGATCTTGCGATGGTTTCGGAAGTTGAGCACGCGCCCGCCCAGACCAAAGAGGCGCGGCCGATTGAACACGGCGACCTTGGCTCCCGCGTCGGTGAGCGGCTTCATGAAGCGCTTCGTCAGCGTCGCGCCCACGGAGCCAACCCCGTCGACGAGTACGCGCACGTGGACTCCCGCTCGGGCGCGCTCGACGAGCGCGTCGCGAACGCGCGCGCCGGTGCTGTCATTCTCGAAGATGTAATAGAGGACGTGGACGTGATCGCGGGCCTGCCCGATGGCCGTCACGATCGCGTCGAAGGTCGCCGCTCCGTCGGTGAAGATCGCCACGCTCTCCGCGACCGACAGGCGCGCGCCGCCGGCTCGCTGCGCCACGCGGACGACGTCGCGAGCGACGCCGTCGGAGGGCGAAAGCGCGGGGCGTGCATCGGGCTTGAGGGCGGCCTGCGACGCACGCAGACGCTTCAAGCGTCGCCTCCGAAGCCGCCGCGGTCCCAAGAAGAAGTAGACGACGAAACCCACGCCCGGCAGCGCCACGAGCGCAAGCAGCCACGCGAGCGTGGCGACAGGGCTCCGCTTCTCGAGGAGGATCCAAGCGCCGAGCGCCACGACGTACGCCACCTCGAGGAGCGCCAGTGCCGAAAAGAGCGTCGACGAAGCCATGAGCGGGGCCTCAGCTTAAGCGAGTCTGGGGTCACCCGGTCTCGCGTGGCGGAGGGCGACGGAGGCGGATCGGCCACCGTCCATGACGGCGGCTCACCCGCGCGCAAAGGCGCAAATTCACCGGTTGGAGGCCCGAAACGCGTTGGCCCGACTCCTGCTTCAACGTGTCCAACGCTCCCACATGGGAGCCTCCTCAACTCCGCAGAGGTCGACATGAACATCTTCCGCAACGTGGCTGCTCTTTGGGTTCTCGGTCTCACCGCTGCCTTCGCGCCTGGCTGCTCCTCCGAGCCCACCGACGAAGAGCAAGTCGAGGATGAGGGAGCGCTCACGACCAGCAAGCAAGGTCAGTGGGTCGTCAACTTGAAGAAGGTCAAGGAGCTCTACGGCTCGACCTCCAAGTACTTCTTCGGTCTCGCACCGGAGGAGGGAGGCCTCTGCAAGGTCGACGCGAACGGGCAGCCCGAGGCGTCCTGCGCGAAGATCCCGCCGGTCTTCGATCAGGTGTTTCACTACAACGAAGATCACACGCCCGTGCCCGCCGACTCGTGGGCACCGATCCTCAAGATGGAGGGTTCGCCTGACACGACGCCGGAGCAGGAGGCGCTGGGCCTCAAGGTCAAGGGTGGCATCGCCTCCGTGAAGGGCGCTCGCCTCAACATCATCCCGATGTTGCGCGACACGGACCCGACCGATCAGGCGCACATCCGAGCTTGGATGCAGAACGGCGACGTTCAGGTCTACTTCCACCCCGAGACGCGTGACACCAAGGGGCAGATGGATCGCCGCGCGAGCCACGTGGCGATGTTCTACGACTACAAGAAGGCTGACGGCCGCGAGTTCGTCCACCACGTCGACAACCCGAACAGCTACGGCCCCCAGTTCAACCACGCGCCGGACCGCCAGATGCCGTTCCACATCTTCCGCTTCAAGCCGAAGGGCATGAGCGCGGAGCAGTCGAAGGCCTACGGCCTCAACTCGCGCAACTGGGCCTTCATCACCGACGACCGCTCACCCTTCGCGGACTTCTTCACGCTGACGCTCCAGAGCTACGACGACCTCGTCAAGAAGTTCAAGGAGCCGGCGCTCCGCGGCGAGGAGATCGCGAAGGTCTACTGCTCAGGCCTCGCGTTCACGAACCTCAACCTTGGCGTGAACTTCCCCATCAAGCCGAACATGCTCCGCGCCGAGGGCTATAGCCGCGCTGAAATCGAGGAGCCCGGGCTCAAGGCCGACGTCCTCGCGCCTGCGTCGACGCAAGGTCTCTCGCCCGCCTACGCCGGTCGTGAGCGGCTCGTCTTCGACCCGTACACGACGAGCGACCTGACCAACGCCTGGATCGACAACACCTACGCGGCGCTCCCCGCCGTCGCGCCGGAAGGCCAGCCCTCGCGCCGCGCCATCGCCAACAACCCGAAGACGCAGGAAGGCGTCTTGGGCGGCCTCCAGAGCCTCGCGTGGAGCGACGCTGAGCGCACCGAGAAGGCTCAGCAACACATCGACGTCAGCAAGGTTGCCACACCCGCTCGCGTGAAGGCTTGGGCCGACGCCTACGGCCTCACCGCCACCGACACGCAGGCGTGGCTCCAGCGCAACGCGGAGATCGCGACGCAAGTCACCGAAGAGCGCATTGACCCGAGCGGCAAGACGCCGATGCAGGTGCTTCGTCAGGTCGAGCTCGCGACGGTCTCAAACCGCTTCGTCGGTCCGCGCATCTGGGCCGACGAGGCCGACCACCGTCAGTGGGCCTTCGATCCGCGCATGCTGGCGATGCCCGGCATGGTGGCGCCCAAGGCCGAGGTCGACCTCGTTTACGTCGGCACGGTGCTCAACTGCGAGCTGCTCGCGTCGGCGAACGGCAACCAAGCGAGCGCATGCCTCGGCACCGGCGGTCGCATCAAGGAGTTCACCGAGGGCGGCGCCGACACGAGCACGTACCCGCACTACGCCGTCGCCAACGGCGCCGAGCGTACGCACCGCCGCTTCGACGCGAGCCCCTTCAGCCGCGGCAAGGATCGCGACGGCACCAACGAGCCCCGCAGCTTCGGCAAGGGCACCAAGATCAGCGTCCGCGCCACGGCCACCGAGGCCAGCGACCTCCTCGTGCTCTTCCACACGCCGGCGATGAACGCCTCGCTCCCGGAAGACGTGAAGAAGCTGCCGGTCAAGGAGTACGACAAGTTCTGCACGAAGGGCTACGCCGAGGCGGCCGCCGCGGGTCGTCGCTCCTCTTGCGCCCCCAAGCAAGCCATCGTCCTCGACCTCAAGAAGACCGAGGAAGTCGCGCAAGGTTGGGCGAAAGCCGAAGGCAAGATCGTCGACTCTCAATACACCTTCGACCTCTCCAAGGCCTGCACCTTCACCAGCGAAACCAAGATGAAGTGCATCGTGGCGGAGCAGAAGGCTGACGGCTCCGGGTGGGAAGTGAAGGGCGAACAGGAAGTCTCTCGCGAGATCCCCAAGGTCTCCAAGACCGGCCTCGTGGCCCTCACGCTCGCCGACCAGGGCGCCAAGTCAGAAGGCGCTGACGTCGATTCGCTCTGCCCCGCTTGCCAGCGCGGCGGCGCCCACTTCAACCAGTGGACGCTCACGGTTCGTAACGACTGAGCGGTAGGGGCTGACCGGCTCACCCCAAGGAATGGCTGAGGGAGTCGCTCTTCGCGGAGCGGCTCCCTTCCGCCTTTTGTGCGCACGGCGCGTGCTTGCGGTAGTGTGCAATGGCGTTGCTCCGAATCGCCAAGCTCACCGACTACGGCATCGTCTTGCTCGCCACCATGGCGCGGGACCGCCGCCCATCGTGGTCGGCCAGCGAGCTGACCGAGGCGACGGCGCTCCCGTCGGCCACCGTCGCCAAAGTCCTCAAGACGATGACCAAGGGCGGCCTCCTCTCCTCGCACCGCGGCAAGCTCGGCGGCTACAGCCTTGGTCGCCCGGCCAAGAGCATTTCGCTCTTGGAGATCGTCGAGCTCATGGATGGGCCCGTGTGCCTCACGGAGTGCAGCGGCAAGAGCTCTCACACGTGCAGCATCTCGCGCGGCTGCCCCGTGCGCGGTCACTGGCGGCGCATCAACGAGACCGTTCGGCGCGCTTTGATGGGCCTGACGCTCGCGGACATGGCCGAGCCTTTGCCGCGCAGCGCCGAGTCGGGCGCCGCGCTCCTTCGCATCGCGAAGCGCTGAGCACCGCGCGCGCCGTCAACGCATGGCGAGGGTGATGGCCTGACGGAGGAGCGTGGCTGCTGGCCGCGGCGCACCGGCCCGCGACAGGAGCACGTAGCGAACGGGCAAGAGTCCCTCGAGAGGACGACCGACGAGGCCGCGCGGGAGCTGGCAGAAGTCGTTCACCACGGTGAGCCCGAGGCCCATGGCGGCGAAGTGAAGCATCAGGTCCCAACCGGAGGCCTCCACGGCGACGCGCCAAGGCACACCTGCCGCCGCGAGCGCCGCGGCGAGCGCGGTGCGATGGGGGCGACCGGCCGGCGGCACGATGAGAGCGAGGTCGGCGAGCTCCGCGAGGTGTACGACGCGCTTCTTCGACAAGCGATGCGCGCGCGGCATCACGAGCATCGGTCCCACCGCTGCGAGCGGTGTCGCGACGAGGCCCTCGGGAACGCGGTCGAAGGACGCGACGCCCAAATCGGCTTCACCGGAGGCGACCGCGTGTGCCGTGCCCTCGCGATCGCGCGTGAGCAGAGAGAGTGGCGCGTGGCCGCCGCGCAGGTAGGCCCGGAGGGCAGGCCCGAGGAGGTAGCGGTAGGCGCCCTCGCCGGCGGAAAGCACGACGGGGCCCGACCGCTCGCCGGAGAGGCGCGCGCGGACGTCGCTGTCCCGCGCGGCCGCCTCGCGCGCATGGGCCAGGAGCGCCTCGCCCTCACGCGTCAACGCGAGCGACCGACCCGCGCGGACGTAGAGCGGTACGCCCACGGCCTCGGCGAGCCGCCGAATCTGCACATGCAACGCCGGCTGCGAGATGTGGAGGCGCTTGGCCGCTCGCGTGAAGTTGAGGTCCTCGGCGAAGCGGGCAAAGGAGCTGAGCCACTCGCTACGCAACATCGGATGACTATAACAAAAGACTATGAACTAGAAAAAGTGACAAGTGGCCGTTATGAGCGGCGGACGCCAAGCTGAACGGCATCATGAAAAACGAACTCACACAGGTTTCCGCGCCCTGGCGCTCCACCGTGCCCCTCGAACAAGCCCACGTGGGCATCGACATCGGTCGCGTCATCATGGCGGCGTCCGACGAAGGCGGGCGCGCCGACACCTCCTTCCTCAGCGCGAGCGACGAGGGGGCCATGCTGACGCCTCCCAACGACAGAGCCTTTGCCGTCATCCGGCGCATCGTCCAGGCCTCGCGAGGCCGCGTTTGGCTCGTCTCCAAGGCTGGCCCTCGCATCCAGGCCCTCACCCGGCGCTGGCTCACGCACTGGCGCTTCGAGGCCGAGACCGGCGTCCCCATGGCGAATGTCTTCTTCTGCCGCGAGCGCCGCGACAAGGCGACGCACGCCAAGCACCTGAAGCTGACGCACTTCATCGACGATCGCCTTGACGTGCTCGAGCACCTTCGCGGCGTGGTGCCGAACCTCATCCTCTTTGGCTACCAGGGCCCGCGCGCGGTGATCCCGCCCTGTGTCCACCACCTGCGAACGTGGGCCGCTGTGGAGGTCGCGCTCCTTGGGGATGGCCAGCAACCTCGCGCGTGACTCGGCGCCGCTACGGAAAAACGATGAACCGCGACGGCACGTGCTCCGTGAGCCAAACGCCGTTGGCGCTGCGATAAAACACGTGCCCTTCCTTCGCCATGGCGTCGGCATGAACGTGGAGCACCACCGCGACGCCGCGGCGTTGGCCCACGTTTTTCGCCGTGGCCTCGTCGAGCGAGAGATGCACGTGGTGACGTTCGCCCTTGATGAGACCCTCCTTGCGGATCGCGTCGACGAATCGCCGCGGGGTCCCGTGAAAGAGCCGCGGCGGCGGCGTCGCCTCCGGAAGCGCGAGGTCGATGGCGACGGAGTGGCCCTGATTCGCGCGGATGCGTTCACCGGTATCGTCGAAGGCGAAACGTTGCTTGTCGCTCGTGCGCACAAGCTCCGCAAGATCATCGCGTGAGACGCGTTCGCCGCGGGCCGAGAGCGCGCCCAAAAGGTCCTTCACGGCAATCCATCCGCCGTCCCCGAGCGCGACTCCGACGCTCTCCGGCTTGTGGCGGAGCACGAGCGACAGCCACTTGCTGAGGCGAACCCGTCGCGCGGCATCCACGGCGCGATGGTAGCTCGCGCTCGCTTCCGTCGCCGCAATCCGCGGTCCCGCGCGAGCGAGCCTTCTTTTGCGCGCGGTCCTTTGGTACGGTCGCGCTGGCTTTTTCCCGATGTCCACGCGCCCCCGCACCGTCGTCCTTCTAGGGGCGCAACGCACCGACCCCTCGCTCGGCACGACCGTCGCAGCGCGCGGCATCACGGGGAAGTTCGCGCTGGTGACGGCCGGCTGGCAGGAGCGCGAGCCAGAAGACGAAGAGCTCTCGGCGCACCTCGCGGGACGAACGGTCAACCTGCGCTTACACGCCCGGGCCGAGGAGGTCTTCACGGGCGATCCGGAGCTGTCGGCGGCTTACCGCGAGCGCCAACAGCGCTTGTCGCAGCGCCAGGACTTCTACCGCATCAGGCTCGAACACGCGCTCGATGCCGATTATGTGATTCGTCAGCGTCGCGCGCCGCCGCACGTCCTCGAGGAGGAGACCACGGCGTCGATCGCTGCCGTTCGCGCCCTCGACGACTGGCACCTGGCGCGCTGCGCCGAGATGCACCGCGCCTTCGAGGCCGAGTGGGATCTCAAGAACCGTCCGTCGGTGCGGCGACAACGCGAGCAGCTCGGGGAGCTCTTGGCTGGCTGCGAGGCCATCGCCATCGCCGGCGGTCACGTCGCGACGCTCGTCAATCGCCTCACGCTCTTCGGCATCGCCGAACTCGCCGGCGACAAGACGCTCTTCGCGTGGTCCGGCGGCGCCATGGCCATCACCGACCGCATCGTGCTCTTCCACGACGACCCGCCGCAGGGGCCCGGCGCCAGCGAGGTGCTCGACGTCGGTCTCGGCCTCGCGTCGGGCGTGGTGGCGTTGCCGGCGCCCGAGCAACGGCTTCGTCTCGACCGGCAGCATCGCGTCACGGCAATGGTGCGTCGCTTCTCGCCGGCGCGATGCCTCGCCTTGCCGGCGCGTTCACACGTGACGTGGCACGACGGCCACCCGGTGCATGCCGAGGGCGTCGTTGCGCTTCGCGAAGACGGAGGGCACGAGACGCTCGTGGCCGACGCAGCGGGAGGACCGACCGCGTGACGACGCCGCTCGCCATCGACGCGTTCCTCGCGGAAGCGCCCGACCGCGCCAAGGCGAAGGCCTTCGTGAAGGGCCGCAAGTTTCCCCTCGTCGAAGGGTCGCAGGTCACCTTCGTGTGGCTCGGCAAAGCCGACGCCGTCAAGCTGGTGCACTGGATCTACGGCCTCGAGTCGCAGACGGCGCTCACGCACGTCCCCGAGGCAGACCTCTACTACCTCACCGTCGAGATCCCCGAGCGTTCGCGCGTCGAATACAAGCTCGAGATCCACAAGGGCGGCCACCGCGACTGGTTCCTGGATCCGCTCAATCCGAACCGCGCGCGCGATCCCTTTGGCGCCAACTCGGTCCTCCAGAGCGAGGGCTACGAGCTGCCCGTTTGGACCACCTTCGATCCCATGGCTCGCGCCGGGACCCTCGAGCCCTTCGAGATCGAGAGCGAGGCGCTCGGCGGCACGCGCTCAGGGCAGATCTACGTGCCGCCGCGATTTCGAAAGAGCCGCGTCTATCCGCTCTTGGTGGTGCACGACGGGAGCGACTACCTGCGCTTCGCGTCGATGAAGACGGTCTTGGACAACCTGATCCACCGCCTCGAGATCCCCGACGTCATCGTCGCGTTGACCGATTCACCGGATCGCCTTCGCGAATACGCCAACGACGAAAATCACGCGCGCTTCATCACCGAAGAGCTCGTGCCGCATCTGGCGTCGCGCTTCCCGCTTCGTGACCGGCCCGACGCGCGGTGCCTCCTCGGCGCGAGCTTCGGCGCGATCGCGGCCTTCTCCACGGCGTACCGGTACCCGGGCTATTGGGGTCGGCTCTTGCTCCAGTCGGGGTCGTTCGCCTTCACGGACATCGGCCGAAGCGCGAAACATGGGCCGACGTTTGATCGCGTCGTTGAGTTCATGAACCGCTACCGCGCCGAGCCGACGGCCCTCAGCGAACGCGTCTTCGCGAGCTGCGGCGTCTACGAGAAGCTCATCTACGAGAACCGGTCACTGGTGCCGCTCTTGTCCAAGACGGGCATGCAGGTGCGCTTCACGGAATCGCGCGACGGCCACAACTGGGAGAACTGGCGCGACCGCTTGCGCGAGGGCCTCTCGTGGCTCCTGCCGGGGCCGCTGATGCTCGTCTACGAATGACATGACGCTCGCGAGGCGCGCTGCGCTCGCGCGCCTACACAGGGCGACTCTTTCCGCCGCGACGTGAAAGTCAGAGTCTTGAGCGCCGGGTTCACCCGCGGACCGGGAAAATCAAGCGTGGATCGGTCGTTGCCTTTCGTGACGCATGCCGATCCTGCTCTTCTTTCTTTTCCTGCACTTCAAGGGCTCCGGCGGCGAGGCGGCGTGGTCTCAGCCGCGCTGAGCGTGCCGCTCGATGTGTGTCGCCTTGGAGTCGAGCGGCTCGCGGGCCTTTGAGAACGCCTCGGGGATGCCTTTGTACCCTACCGAGAGCGCGACGATGCCGCCCACGATGGCGCAGGTGGTGTCGCGATCGCCGAGGCCGCTCACGGTTGACCAAAGGGCGGCTTCGAAGTCGTCCATGTGACGCGCTGCGCACCAAAGCGAGAACGGCACTGTGTCGGAGGAGATGACGCGACTGCCGCTGCCGAGGAGCGCCGCCGCCGATTCCGGCGATTCGGAGAGAGAGACGCCACGCGCCTGCTCGATGCCGTCTCGCGTTGCGCCCGCCGGCGTGCGTTCTGCGATCTGCGCGAAAAACTGCGCCGCCGCAAAGGCCTCGCCGTCGCCGCGTCGCGCCGCGAGCGCCGCCGCCAAGGCGACGGCGATGGCGCCGGCTTGGCCTTCCGGGTGCGCATGCGTGGGCTCGGCGGAAGCCCGCGCGTTTTCGACCACGGCGCCCAGGTCTTTCGAGAAGAATCCGCCGACGAGCGCCGAGCGCATGGCGCCGCCGTTGCCCATCGAGCCCTGCCCGTCGAACGGTTCGCGCGCCACCTCGTTCCAAGGTGCGCCGTCGGCGAGCTTCGCCAGGATGTCGTGGGCCGCGCCGCCGTAGCCGCGCCGCGGATCGGCGCGGTAGCGTTCTCCGAAGCGCCGAGCGAGCGCGCCGCGATCGATGAGGCCGCGATCGAGGAGCACCTCGTAGATCGAGAGGGCCATGGCCGTGTCGTCGGTCCAGTGCCACGGCTCGCGCGGCATGGCTCGCTGCTCGATGAGCGACAGGGCGGTAGCGGGCGAGCCGAAGAAGCGCTCCCCGAAGGCGTCGCCGATGGAGAGACCTTCGAGCGACAGGCGGGCGAGACCGAGGGGCGAGAGCGGCCGTGAACGCGCGCGGTCTTCCGGTGCGATGTCGAAGAGGGAGGCCTTCGCGGTCGTCATAACGTGTCCTTTGCAGCGTTCGGAGAGGGGGCGCCTGCGTCGGTGAAACGGTAGACCAGGGCTGGCTTCGAAGCCGTGAGGCGCTTGCCGGCGGCGCGCACGACGACGCCGTCTTCGAGGAGGCGCTCAAACTTGCGGCGGAAGTTCCCTGGATCGAGGTGCGTGCCTAGGAGCAGAGCGTGCACTTGCCGCAGCTCCTGGATGGTGAACGTCTTCGGCACGAGGCTCCTCGCGATGCTCGAGCCGTCGATGCGCGCCGCAACATGGGCCGTGGCGCGTTCGATGATCTCCGCGTGGTCGAAGGCGAGCTCAAGCTGCCCATGGCCGAGCCGATCGACGGCGTGCCACTCGGCCACGGCGGCGTCGCCACCGGCGTGCACGAGCGGCACCAGGTCGGGCCGAATCAGCGCCGTGTAGGCCACCGTGATGACGCGCATGCGCGGATCGCGACCGGCGCGACCGAAGGCGCCGACCTGTTCGAGGAAGACGTCGTTCGGGTGGAGGCTCGTCTCTTCTTGGAGCTCGCGAGCGCCGGCAGCGGCGAGGTCTTCGCCCTGATCCTTGTGGCCGTCGCCCACGCGCACGAAGCCGCCGGGCAACGCCCAGCGCCCTTGAACGGGTGCTCTCCGCGGCGCACCAAGAGCACGCGCAGCTCGCCGTCGAGGATGCTGAAGGCCACGATGTCGACGGTGACCGAAGGCCGCGCGGAAGTCCCCGGGTCGGTAGCGGGCGAGGAACGCCGCTTCGTCGGGCCCAGCGGAGCGAGCGGTGGAGTGGCGGGGAGGGGCAGGGGAGGGGCGCTTGCGGGGGCGGGTCATGGGAGGAGGCGAGAGAGGGCCGCGCGGAGGGCGTGGGCCGTGACGACGGGCATGAGCAACACGTTGCGAAGGCAAGAGCGAAAGCCCGAGAAGTAGACCGTCGAGGGGCGGTCCGCGGCGAGCGCCTTCGCCAGGGCACGAAGGTGGCTTGGCCCGGCGAAGCTGACGCGACGTCCGTTGCTCCGATCGTAGAGCGCCGCAATCAGGTTCGGTGGGAGCCCGACCTCGCCGTGCAGCGCGCCCACCCAGGCACCCACGAGGGCGGCGGTAGAGTCCGTGTCGCCACCGGCGCGGATCACCTGGGCCATGGCAGCGCCAGGATCGTCGCCGAAGCGCACGAACGCGAACGTGGACAGCGCGAGCGTGTGAAGGACGAAGCCCGAATTGCCGAGGCTCGCGCCGGCCGCGTCGGCGGTCGTCTCCGGAGGGAGTGCCAAGGCCGCTTCGATGGCTCTCCGCAAGGACTCGTCTTGGACGCAGGAGATGGCGGTGCGCGCGAGCCTCGCGATCAGCCGCGCCGTCATGCCCCGCCGCTAGCGACGCCAATTCGGCGACGTACCGTGCTCCTTCGACCGCCCTGGTGTCCCGATGGGTCACGCGGGCCACGGCGTCGGACCAAGCGCGCCGTCGCTCGGTGTCTCCATGAAAGAAGACGCCAACGATCGCCGCTCGCATCGCGGCGCCGTTGCCGGCCGAATTGGCTCCTGATTGCTGAAGGCCCACGGCGATGCGAAGGCAGGCCTTCAGGGTGCCAAGACCGATGCCCCACGGGAGGCGCAAGAACCAGCGGAGCAGTTCCTTCCGGAAGCGCGCGACGAAGCGCGCCGGGTCGCCGTTCGCGTCGAGCAGACTCTCCGCGACGAGCGCGGTCTGCTCCGTGTCGTCGGAGACGACGCCAGCGGAGCCAAGAAAGCGGTACCGCCGGAAGTCGGGGAAACGGCGCGCGACGGCGCGCGCCGACATGCCTTCCGACGGCAGACCCAAGGCGTCGCCGACGGCCGTGCCAAGCAGCACGCCCGCCAAGCGGTCCTCGAAGTCTGTCACCGGAGGGGACGCACGCACGAGAAAGAGTCTAGGTGACTCTAAAAGAGTTGCAAGGACTCTTTCTCTTGCTACATCTGATCGATGCCGCATTCGTCTTCTCCCATCTCGCGCGAAGAGCGCCTCCGCGGCGCTCTCTTGGGCCTGCTCGTGGGCGACGCGCTCGGCGTGCCCTACGAGTTTACGGCTCCCGAGGAGCTGCCGCCCATGGCGTCCCTCGAGATGACGCCTCCGCCGAACTTTCGCCGCGCGCACCGCTCGGTGCCTGCGGGCACCTGGTCCGACGACGGCGCGCAGGCGCTTTGCCTCTTGGCCTCGCTCCTCGACAAGGGGCACCTCGACCTCGACGACTTCGCGGCGCGGCTCCTCGCCTGGTATGAGCGGGGCGCCTTTGCGGTGGATGGCCGCGTCTTCGACGTCGGCGTGCAAACGAGCACGGCGCTCCGCGCGCTCATGGGCGGCGCATCGCCGCGCGAATCCGGCCCCGCTCTCGAGAAGCACAACGGCAACGGCTCGCTCATGCGCGTCATGCCGCTCGCGCTCTGGCATCGCGGCTCGGACCGAGAGCTCGTTCGCGACGCCTACGACCAATCGATCGTGACTCATGGGCACGCTCGTTCGAAGGTTTGCTGCGCTCTCTATTGCTTGTGGTCCCGCGCGATCCTCGAAGAGCGACAGGACCCGTGGCGTCACGCCACGCGCGTCATGCGCTCGATGCTCGGCCGCGGGAGCGCAGAGGAAGAGGCCCTCGAAGAGCACATTCGCCCCGACGAAGCGGCCCGTGGCTCGGGCTCCGGCTACGTGGTGGACACGCTGCGCTCCGCGCGAATGGTGATCGACGAAGGTGGTTCCGTGGAGGTCACCTTGAAGCGCGCGGTGGCGCTCGGCCACGACACCGACACGACGGCGTGCGTCGTGGGCGGCATCGTCGGCGCCCGCGACGGAGCATCCGCGATCCCGGAGCGGTGGCGCGCAGCCCTTCGCGGGCAAGAAATCTTGGAGCCGCTGCTCGAGGCGCTGCTTCGCCGCCGCTGATCCCTATTCCCGCGCGAGCTCCTCAAACCGTTGGTGCACACGCGTGAGCCACGACTCGACCTCGTCTCGTTGCGGGTCCTCGCACTCGGCGACCAACGCCTTCGCGTACGACGCGAGCGAGGAGTCGCCCACGCCCTTTGACCTCTCCGCGAGCTCAGCGGCGACGTCGCATGCCTTTGCCACGCGGAGAGCGCCCGCCTTCGCCTCCCACGCGGGCACGAGGGTCTCGTGGAATGCGCGGAGCGGTGGCCGCATCTTCGCGAGTCGTTCGGGGCTCGGTCCGGAAGATGAGGCGGCTCCGCAGGCCGCGAGCAGTGCCAGGGTGAGCGCAAGAACCGGGCTTCGCATGGCGTCAGCGTAACCGACCCAGCGCGGCGTGGGCGACCGTGAGGGGGGGACGTCGACGACCAGGGCGATCGACGCCAGCATCCTGGCGTAGGTCTGCCGCGTCACCGCGCATGCTCGCGGCCGCTCGCAGCAACACGTTACCTACGCGTCGCTCAAGCATTCCCAAATTTTCTTCGGCGATATCTGACGCAAGCGTTGGAACGCACGTTGCGAACTCCCCGGCGACGCCAGGTGGCGACGAAACCAGGAGAGTGCAATGGCGAAGAATCCGTTTGCGAGGGTGCCGGCCGACATCGAGGGCCTCGCCGCTCTGAGCGAAGACGAGCTCGTGGTGGTGGTGGGGGGCGACGGGGACGGTGGCGGTGAGGGGGGATGCGGCGGCTGTGGCGGCTGCGCCGGTTGTAGCGGCTGCGCCGCCGCCGCCGATGCGAGCTGTTCGGTCGCCGCAGCCGAGGCGAGCTGCTCGGTGGCCGTCGCAGGCATCTGCGGCGAATCCCTTGGCATCGCGTGCTCGCCCGACTCCCCTTCACCCTCTCCGTCGCCCGAGGGCCCGACGGGCGGCTGCAGCGACGGCGATACGAGCGGTTGTACCGCCTGATGGCGCTCGACATTCGCGTGCCCGCACGCCGGTGTGGGCCGCGAGTGTCGCGGAACGACGACACACATGCACGAGGTCATCCAATGGTGAGCGGATTTGGCGTCGGTCTTCGCAGCGAGTTCCTCGCCGAGCTTCCAAAGACGGAACGTTCGGTCGATTGGCTCGAGGTCATCGCGGAAAACTGGACCGACGTCGGCGGCCGCCTGCGTCGGCAGCTCGGGGCCTGCCGGGAGCGTTGGGCCATCGTTCCCCATGGCGTCACCATGTCGGTGGCGGGGGCCGACCCGCTGAGCGAGTCACTCTTTACGAGCGTGAGTCGCTTGTGCCGGGAGCTCGACGCCCCCTTCTGGAGTGATCACATCTGCTGCGCCGTCTTCGGGAACGCGCACGTCAACGACCTCCTGCCGGTGCCCTCGTCCGACGAGGCCCTCGAGTACGTCATCGGACGCGTTCGCGCCGCCCAGGCCATGACCGAGGTGCCCCTCGTCTTCGAGAACCCGACCTACTACGTCGAGCTGCCAGGCCGCACCATGACCGATGCTCGGTTCCTAAGCGAGCTGGTGCACGCCACCGGCGTGGGACTCTTGCTCGATGTGAACAACGTCTACGTCAACAGCCGAAACCACGGCTTCGACCCGGAAGAGTTCGTGCGGTCGCTGCCGCTGAACGCCGTCCGGCAGATCCACGTGGCCGGGCACACCGTTGCCGTGGACGTCACCATCGATACGCACATCGGGCCGGTGCCGCAGCCCGTTTGGGACCTCTACCGCTTCACGCTGCAGCAGGCCCAGCGCGCCATTCCAACGCTCATCGAGTGGGACAGCGAAATCCCGTCCCTCGATGTGGTGCTGGACGAGGTCGACCGGGCGCGCGCCGAGTCAGCCCTCGCCTTGGAGTCGCGTCGCGCGGCGCCGGAGGCCGCTTGACCACAGCTCTGCTGCCGACGCTCGAGACATTGCGCGCGATGCTCGTGGGCGATCTCTCCGTTTCCGAGAGCGCGGCGCGCCTCGGCCTCGACCTCCGCTCGCGTGACGCCATGCGCCTCGCCATCTATCGACGCTCCTATCTGCACAACGTCGGCGAGAACATGGCGAGCCTCTTTCCCATCACGAAGTCCATCGTCGTGCAGGTTGCCGGCGAGGCAGCCTGGCGAGAGCTGGTCCTCGAGGTGGCGAAGGACCACCCGCCACCTCAGATTCGCTTTGGGACATCCGCCCTGGTGACGGTGCTAGAGGGGCGCGCGGCGTGGCTCGGCCTGCCGCCGTGGCTTCACGAGCTGGCCGATCTGGAGCTCGCCGAGCGGGTCGTGTTCATGTCACCCGACGAAGCCGGGTCGGCGATCGACGGCGACGGAGCTGGCGGTGCCACGCTTGCGGACGCGCTTACGCTCCGGGTCTACGCATACGATGTCCTCGACGTCCGTTGCTCCACCGAGCCGACGCGTGCCTCGCCGCGGTCGCGAAGGGTTGCCGTTGCCATTTGGCGAACCCGCGAAGGTCGGCGCAGAACGAAGCGCGTGTCGGAGCGGGAGGTCGCGGTGCTCCGGGCGCTCTACCGAGGAGGAGGCGAAGCCGTCGCAGCCTTGCGCAGACCTGACGAAACGGGCCTGACGGACGCCGTCTCTTCGCTGATCCGAGAGGGCGTGATCCTCGATTCGCGGCGAGACCTGGCGACTCGGCATCTTCGCGATTCGTTCGGGGCTCGGCCCCGCGGACGAAGCGCCGCCACAAGCGGCCAGTAAGGCCAGGGAGAGAGCCAGAACCGGGCTTCGCATCGCGCCAGCGTAGCCGACCCTCAAGAGGTGGCGTGACGCTCAAAGCGGAAGGCAGCCGTGCGCCCGCCTGACGCGCGGCGCCGAGTCGGCGTTGCCGGTACAACTCGGACGCGGACGGCCTATCGGCGACCAAGAATCCAGCACTTACGGATGGCATGGCGCCTGCTCAAGAGAGGACGTGACCGGCGCGAAACGCCACAACCCAAAGGAGCTCGCCATGAACCTCACCAACACCCTCGAGACAGCGGAACTGACGGCCCTCGACGAGAACGCCCTCGCCTGCGTGAGCGGCGGTAACTCCGACCCCAACGCGGCCCGTGAGGCTCGCGAAGCCCTTGAAGAGTTCCTTCGCAATGCCCAGCGCTACCTCGATCAGCAGAACTACGGCTTCTAATGATCAGCCCGTCGGCGCCGCGCGGCGCCCGTGAGCTGGCTCGCGCGAGGCGCTAGGTGGCTTTCCGCGCGGTGCGTTTCGTGTCCGCGCCTTGGACGCGTCGCCTATTATGCCGCAATGGCTCTCGTCCTCTGCGCCGTCTGCCGTCGCCACGTGTTTCCCCACGAACCACGCTGCCCCTTCTGCGCCTCGGACCTAGCCCCCGCGGTCGCGGTCGCGGCCTCGGCTGTCCCAGCGACCGAGCGCTTCGACCCAAGCTCCCGGCGCCAACGCTACGCCGCCGCACTCGTCGCGAGCGCCTGCGCGCTTGGCTCCACGGCCGCGTGCGCACCGTCGCAACCGGCCGAGACGCCAAATCAGGAGGCCCTTCCCATCGCGACGGCCTCCGTGGCGCCGCGCCAAGAGACGTCGGCTCCGCCGCCGCACGGCAACTCGAGCATGACGTTCGGCGGCCCTGATGACGACGAACGGAGCCGCAGCGTTAGTCCAATCGCGACGGCCACCGCCTCGAGCACGGCCACGGTCAGTCGGCCGCCGCCGCCCCTCCTCCTCCGGAGGAGAGCGGTGGCAGCGCCGAGGCGGGCAATGCGTTACGCAGGGCAACAGGGTCATCTGTCCGCCCTACGGTTGCGTCTTTCCCGACGAAGCCTGCGACGTCCTCCGCGCATGACTCGCGCGCTTGGCGACGACGCGCGCCAGGCGCTCATGGATGCCCCGCGGCCGCGCCGCCGGCTGCCACTCGCAGGCTTTCCATCGACGGCGTCGGGCGCCCAAGGCGCCCACGAACCGCTCGCCCGCGAAGCCCGCGCGGTCGATGCTTCATGCAAGCCGATCTACGCGGTCTGGGAGCTAACGCTGAAGTGCGACTTGCAGTGCCGGCACTGCGGCTCGCGCGCCGGGCTCGCGCGGCCCGACGAGCTCACCACGCGCGAGGCCATCGAGCTCGCGACAGAGCTCGCCGCCCTGGGCGTTCAAGAGGTCGCGCTCATCGGCGGCGAGGTCTATCTCCACGATGGCTTCGTCGACGTGGTGCGAGAGATTCGGCGCCTCGGGATGCAGTGCACCGTCGTGACCGGCGGTCGCGGAATGACCGAGGAGCGCGCGGCCAGAGCGGCGGCCGCCGGCGTCCAAAGCGTCGCTGTCTCCATTGACGGCGCCCCCACGACTCACGACCGATTGCGCGCGCACCGGGGCTCGTTTGCTGCCGCCGCCGAGGCCCTTCGCCGCTGCCGCGCGGCCGGAATGCAGGTTGCCGGCAACACGCAGATCAATCGCCTCAACATGAACGAGCTGCCGCAGATCCTCGCGCTGCTCACCGACGTGGGCGCGCATGGGTGGCAGGTGCAGCTCACGGTTCCCGTCGGCCGCGCCGCCGATGAGCCTGAGGTGATCCTGCAACCGCGTGATCTGCTGACGCTGTTTCCGCTGCTCGCGGAGCTCAAGGTGCGATGCGACGCGGCGCGCATCAAGCTCATGCCCGGCAACAACATCGGCTATTTCGGTCCCTACGAGGGGGAGCTACGGCACTTTCAGCCGGACGCACACCAGGGCTCCTGCGCCGCCGGAGTCCTCACGGTAGGGATCGAGTCGAACGGCGACATCAAGGGCTGCCCATCGCTCCCCACGGACTCGTGGGTTGGAGGAAACGTCCGAGAGCATTCGCTTCGTGACATCTGGGAGCGCGCACGCGCCCTTCGCCACATGCGCGATCGAACGGCCAGTGAGCGCTGGGGCTATTGCGCCACTTGCTATTACGGCGACACCTGCCAGGGTGGTTGCACTTGGATGGCCGCCGCGCTCTTCGGACGCCCAGGCAACAATCCCTATTGCCACCATCGTGTGCTCGAACTCGCGCGCGTTGGGCAGCATGAGCGCGTGACGCGCGACGGCGAAGCCCCTGGGCTCCCCTTCGACCGCGCCAAGTGGAGCCTCGCGCTCGAGAAGCTCGAGTAGTCACCGTGACGGGAGTGTCGCGCGCCACGCCTTGAGCGCGGCCACAACTGCGCCGTCCCACACGCCGTTCGCGGGCTCATGGAAGCTCTGGTGCAGGTTCTCGTGGCGCAAGAGATCGTGGCCGAGCTGCGGCAGCTCAACGAACCTCCCATGCTTGCCCGCCGCGAGTGCTACCGCGCGCCCCTCGTCGGGCGTGCACACCCAATCAAGGGCTCCGTGCAACACCAACAGCGGTGCCGTGATGGTCGACCACAGCCTCTGCAAGTCGAGGCGCTCGAGCTCCTGAAAGAACGACACGTGGCGTCCGAACATCGTCGCCCCGTGGCACGACGGTCCCTCGAGGCCGCCGAGCGCTGGCGCGCTGGCGAAGACGTCGGCAGGGGTCGCCCCCTCACGAAAGACACGTCGGTAGAGCTCAGTCCACGCAGCGACTTCGCTTTCGTCGGGCGTTCCGCGTAGTCGGCGCTGCCGCACCATCGCCTGCGTGATGCAGTCGCACCAACGTTGCGCCGAGGTGCCCCACACGACGACCCCCGTCACGCCGTCGCTCTCGCCGGCCAAGAGCGGAGCCATCATCCCCCCGACGCTCTGTCCGAAGAGATAAACGGGCACGCCCTCTTCGCGCAGCCCATCGAGCGCGGCTCGCCAGCCGGCGAGCTCGTCGAAGAAGCCGCGCTCCCGAGCCGGTGGCCCTTCGCTGTCGCCGGTGCCGCTTCGCTCCACGCGCAAGGTCGCTAGACCCAACCGCGTCAGCCCGGCGAGCAAGTGTCGTTGGGGATCGTTGTCGTCGGAGGACAGCTCACATGACCCGGAGCCAAGCCCCGGCAGCATGAGCACCACGGGCGTGTTGGCCACGAGGGTGGGCGCGGTCCGCAGTGTTCGGAGCCAATGACCCCCGACGGTCACGTGTCCGAGGTGCAGCTCGGCCCCCAGGATCTGCTCCACCGGCGCCGCCAGGAGCGGCCCGGCAAGCTCGAGGCGCTCCGCCCCGCGCACGACGCTGATGTGCAGGTGCGAACCCAACTCGCAAGCCCTCGTGAGAGCCACAAGATGGGTCGACGACCGTACCGGCTCTCCGCCCAAGGCCACGATGCGATCACCCGCGGCGATGCCCAGCGCCGCCGCCGTGCCGCCTCGTGTCACCCGCACGACCACCGCGCTCTCCCCGGTGCGTCGGAGCTCGAGGCCCAAGGAGCTTCTCCGCGCGAGGACGCTCGCCGCCGGCGCCTGGTACATTCGCGAACTATGGCATGGCGCGCGGAGCGACTGCACGTCTTCGTGCCACCCCACCAAAGCGCGCAAGCCGCGCGCGAAACGCTGCGTAGCCTCGCCGGTGCCGCCGGGCGCGAGCTCGTCTTCCTCGATGACCTCGTGGCGGCGAACGTCAGCGCCGAGGACCGCGCCGTCGGTGACGAAGCGTTGCTAGCCTCGAGTCTGCCGGCTCTTGATGTCCTCGTTTGCGGGCGCGCGCCGCGGCCCGATTGGTCTGCCGCGACGCGTCTTCGCCTCGTCCACTTCCTCGGCGCGGGCATCGACGGCTTCTTTCCGGCGCGCGGACTCCCCTCCAACGTTGTCATCGCCAACGCGCGCGGCATTCACAGGGACGCCATGCGCGATCACGTGCTTGCCATGCTCTTGGCGTTCGAACGTGAGCTGCCACGGCTCCTCGCGCAGCAAGCGGCGGCGCGATGGGAGCCGTTCCCTTCCGGCACGCTGAGAGGGCGCACCCTCGTGCTCGTCGGCCTCGGTGAAGTAGGGCGCCCCATCGCCGCCGCGGCTGCGGCCCTTGGCATGTTGGTCGTTGGGGTGGCGCGAAGGCCACGCCACGACGTTCCGCGCCCGGACGGTGTGGTCGAGGTTTACGGCATCGAGGCGCTCGGTGCGCTCTTGCCACGGGCTGACTACCTCGTCCTCGCGATTCCACTCACCGGCGAGACGCGCGGCCTCTTCGATGAAGGCGCCCTTCGGCGCCTCAGGCCCGATGCGGTGCTCATCAACGTGTCGCGGGGCGGCGTCGTCGACGAGGTAGCCCTGATGAAGGCCCTCCGTGAAGACCGTCTGCGAGGCGCTGCCCTCGATGTCTTTGCGGAGGAGCCGCTGCCGTCAGAGAGCCCCCTTTGGAGCACGCCCAACCTCCTTGTGACGCCGCACATCGCCGGCGCCATGCAGGACTACGTCGAGCGCGCCTTTCGCGTCGTTCTTGAGAATGTCGCGAGGTTGGAGCGAGGCGAGGCGGTGACGACTCCCGTGGACCGGGCCCGCGAATATTGATGCGAGCGCAGCCTTCGCCAGCGCGGGGAAGGGAGCTCAGCGCGCTGCGCCGCGAGCCTTGACGCGCGCCATATTGGTGGCACCATAGGTGACATGAAATCGAGGCGCCCGTACGCGCAGGTGGCCCGAGCGGAGGAAACGGCGAAGACCCGCGAGGCGCTCCTCGAGGTCGCCGTTCGACTCTTTCGGGATGAAGGGGAGCTCGCTCCCTCCCTCGAGCGCGTCGCCGAGCTGGCCGGCGTGAGCAAGCGCACGCTGCTCAGGCACTTCGGTTCGAAGGACGGGCTCACGGACGCTGCCGTCGCCTTCGGGCAGGCGCGCGTCGCAGCGCAGCGGGCCGCTCCGCCGGGCGATGTGCCGCGGGCGCTCCGCCGGCTCGTTGCGCACTACGAGGAGCTTGGCGACAGCGTCATGCGGCTTCTCGCCGCGGAGGAGCGCCACGCGGCGGCCCGCCGCGTGACCGACGGCGGCAAGGCGCTGCACCGCCGCTGGGTCGAGGAGGTCTTTGCGCCGGACCTCGCGGGGCGCCATCGGTCCGACCGGGAGCTCCACGTCGCCGCGCTCGCTTCCGTCACGGACGTCTACCTATGGTCGCTCTTGCGGCGTCGCTACGGCTTGAGCTCGGAGAAGACTCGTCACGTCATGAGCGCGCTGGTGGAGCGCGTTCGCCAGGGGGTGTCATGAACGTTCTCGCCTACACGTCACCGGCACGCGGTCACCTCAATCCCATGATGGGGCCACTCTTAGAGCTCGCGCGGCGCGGCGCCACGGTCCACGTGCGAACGCTCGAGCCTGCCGTCGCGGGCGTGCGCGCCGCCGGCGTTCACTGCCTCCCCATCGATCCGCGCATCGAGGCCATTGCCCTCGAAGACTACCGCGGCACCTCGCCGCCAGACGCGCTCCGGCGCACGTTCGACGCGTGGGGGCGGCGCGCCCAGCTCGAGGTGGAGGACTTCCGTCGCGCCGTTCGCGAGTGCGCGCCCGACGTGGCGCTCGTCGACACGACGACGTTCGGGGCGAAGGCTGCGGCGGAGGCGCTCGGGTTGCCATGGGCCGAGTCGCGCCCGTTTCTGCTGGAAGACGCTCAGCCGGGGGTGCCCGTGTTCCCCTTTGGCTTCAAGCCAGCGCGCGGGGCGCTCGCGCGGGCTCGCGATTGGCTCTTGCGCCACGCGGTGGCGCGCCTCGAGGCGAGGACGCGCATGCCCATGATCAATGCGTCGCGCGCCGCTGCGGGGTTGCCTCCGCTGACGACCGTCGCTAACTCGCGCCATCGGGCACCGCTCACGGTCTACTTCACGGCGACGCCTTTCGAATACGAGCGACCCATGCCGAAGGGCGTCGTGATGGTTGGCGCTGCAGATTGGGAGCCGGCCGGAGACCTGCCGTCCGACGTCCCGGACCGCGCGCTCGTGCTGGTGACGTGCTCCTCGGAGTATCAAGACGACGCAGCCATCGCCGCCGCGGCCCTCGAAGGTCTCCCGCCGGCCGATCGCCTGGTCGTCACGACGGCCGGCGTCGACCCGGCGAAGCTGCCGGCGAGGCCAGGTGCGATCGTGCGGCGCTACCTCCCGCACGGTCCGCTGCTCGAGCGCGCCGCCGTCGTCATTTGCCACGGCGGGATGGGCATCACGCAGAAGGCGCTGCTCCACGGCGTGCCGGTGTGCGTGGTGCCCTGGGCGCGCGACCAGCTTGAGGTCGCCGCCCGCGTTGAGGTGGCCGGCGCTGGCGTGGCGCTCTCGCGGCGCCGCCTCACGCCCGAGCGCTTGGCGGAGGCCGTGGCGCGGGCTCGCCGGTGCGTCGACGGCGCTCGTCGCGTGCGAGAGGGCTACGAGAAGACCGGCGGTTCGGCGGCGGCTGCCGATGCGCTCGAGCGTCTCGCGCGCGCCAGTGCCGCGTCGAGCCCCGGCGATGGCGCGCCCGCAAAAGTGCGCGCCGAGAGCGTCAAGGTCGTCTCGTCATCAAATTCGCTCTAGCCTCACCTCCATGAGCACCTCGGTTCGGCGCACGCTTCTCGCCCTCTTGAAGCCCAAGGCCCTTGGCTTTCCCGCCGACGCGCCGCCGAAGGGCGCCGTCGCCGCCTTCGAGCGTGGTGCGAAGATGAAATTCCCGGAGGCGTTTCGCCAGTTCATGACGCTGCACGACGGATGGCTAGGTCTCGGCTCGGCGGCGCTCTTCAGCCTCGACGACCAGAAGGCGTGGCGCGCTCGAATGCTCGGCATCGACGCCACGTTCACGGGCCACCCCATTGGCATCGATCGCTCCCTCGGCGGAATCCTGTGCCTCGAGCTCTCGCTCGTGGAAGACGACGACGCACCCGTCGTGTGCATCGGCGAGTCGGGCGCCGACCTCGCCTTCGAGAGCTTCACCGCGATGCTCGAGGCGGCGCTGCTCGCGCGGAACATGACGGTGCAACCGGCGAAGAAGGGCGCGGCAAAGGCCAAGGCGAAGCCCGTCAAGCGTGCGCCCACCAAAGGAGCGCTCGGGCGTAGCGTTGCCAAGAAGGCTGCGGCCACGAAGAAGGTTCCATCGAAGACGGTGACAAAGACCGCGTCGAAGAAGGAGTCGGACGCAGGGCGCAAGCGAAAGAGCGCGCGGCGGTAAGCCGAGGCGGCGCTCTGCACCTGGAGCGCGCGAGCGCGACCTCGCCGCGGGCCATCAGTTTGCGGAGCGATGCGGCGGCGCGTCTCGGAGGCGAATCGATTCGGTCAAGAACGCCTGGAGGCGGGCCCGCTCCGCTGCGCGCTCAGTCGCGCCTTCCAGGATGTCGCGTGCGATGAGCTCGACCTCCGCGCCGTCGGGCAGGGTGGTGGGCTCGTCGAGCAGCAGACGACCGGCGATGACGCGGGTGCGGTAGGTGTGCGACATGGCGCGGACTCTAGCACCGGATCCGCCGACCCGCATCGGAGCGCGCGTCGCGCGCCACTTGTCCGGCTTTCTGCGCTCAACCGCGCGCGCGTCGACGAACATCGACAATCAGACGCGAGGTCCGTAGCGTGACGCGCGATGGCACCAACGGAGTTGCTCGCGCGGGCCGTCGCCGTCGAGCGCGCGAAGCGGATCTTGGTGATCGGTCTCCTCGGAAGCCTCGTCTTTGGCGGTTGGCTCTTCTTCGCGTGGCGTGCGAGCCGCCTCGCTGCAACCGAGTGCACCGTGCAGAAGGCCTTCGACACACCGCTCGTCGGCGGTGTCTTGTGCACCGTCTCGCATCGCACCGAAGGAGGGGAGGAGCACACGCTCCCCTGGGAAGCGTGCAACATGCCAACGCGGTGGCCCAAGGTCGCGCCGGGAACCAAGCTGCCCTGCTGGTACTACCAAAGCAGTCCCGGCGAGATGGTCTTCGAGCCGCGGACCGTCGTGTGGCAAGCGCCCGTGCGTCTCTCAGGCTTGGCCTTCTCGGGCATCGTGTTCGTGGTGGGGCTCGGCTCCGTCGCTCGCGCGCGCGGAACGAGGCGCGGCGCGCGGCCAGCGAGCCATGACGGTGCGGGGCCGTATCGCACGCCCGAACAGCCACCGTCGCCGCCGCCAGCTCCTCCGGCGGCGCCGCTTTCCATCGCGCTGCGTCGTTCACCGGGTTGGCTCGGTTGGCTGCTCGCGCTGCCCTTTGTCGTGCTCGGCGCGGTGCTCCTCGCGCTGACGCTCCTCTTGTCGTGGCGCGCGACCGGCGAAGTGAGCGTCGCGGGCGTGTGGTTCGTGCTCTTTGCGGTCTCCGTGCCGTCCGCTGGCCTCGCCGGCGTGGGGTTTCGCTCTGGCGTAGTGCTCGATCGTGAGAGTGGGCTCGCGACGACCTGGTGGGGCCTATGGCGGCCGTGGTTCTCTACGCACCGCGCGCTCGCGTCGCTCGTTCAGGCGGGCGTGCTCGTGGAGAGGCATCGCCGCGGCACGACGAAGAAGCTCGAGCTCGCATTCCGGAGCGGTGAACGGGCCACGTTCCGCTGCGAAGACGAGGTCGAACGGCTCGCCGCGCAGGTGAACGCCTACCTCGCCGAAGGCGAGCGCGAGAGCCGCGTCGCGCACCAGACCTAGAGCCCGCTTTCACCGCGCTTCCTACGATCGTGGGGCGTCGCCGCTGCGCCGCGCGCTCCGGCGCGGTCCATCGCGCTCTTCTCGAGCGCCCGGCATTTCGTCGTCCTTCTCGCGGCACGCGTCGTGCTGAGTCCCCGCCTATGACGGCACTTCGACCCATCGCGCTCGCTTCCATGTTGGTCCTCGGCTGCGGGTCGGTGGACGGTGGCCTCGGCTCCACGAAGGAAGAGGGGGCGCTTCAGGGCACCGCCGTCGGGGGCGACCTCCGCTGGCCCGCCGTTGGATACCTCGCGGCGCGCTACTCCGAGAGCGCGTATTGCACGGCCACGCTGCTGGCGCCGCGCGTGGCCGTCACCTCGCTCGCTTGCGTTCGAGCTCACGACGTCGGTCACGGGTACTTCGGCCTGGGATGGCCAAAGGATGCCTTGCGCGACGGCGCGTCTTCGCGCGTTCCCGTCGCCGACGTGGTGGAGGAATCGTCCGCGGTCGACGACGCACGCCTCGCCTACGTCCTTCTCGGTGAGACCGCGTTGACTCCGGAGGGCATGGGCGTCCGCTACGCGCGCGCCTCCTCGGCACGCTCCACCTCGCGACGATGCGACCTTACGGTGGTGGGGTACGGCAATCGCGACGTCGACGGCTACGGTTACGCCCCCTCGCGGCGGCTCTCGACCTCGGTATGCGACGAAGGGCGCTTGGAGGGCGAAACCTCAGAGCGCATCGACGTGCAGAGCGCTCACGGAACACTCTGCCACGTCGACGGTGATTTCGGCGCGGCGCTCCTGCGCACCACCGACGACGACCGCCCGACGCTTGTTGGCCTCTTCGTCGGGGAGGTCGTCTACGCGGGAGCGCCCTGCACCGAAACGCGAGCCACCTACGTCGACGCCGCCGCGCACGTCGCGTTTATCGAGGAGGCCCTTGCGGCTGGCGCGCGATACTGACGCTCAGACACGGCGACTGGCCAAGTGTGCCTCGTGGCGGGCCTGCGAAGCGTTGTACTCGGCCTGCGAGAGACCGAGCGCCTCAGTGAGTCGGCGAATGAGGCTCATCTCGGCGACGCTGACGTTTTGGTCGGCCGCCGCCACATCGAGCAGGAGGTCCAGAACGTAGAGGCGCAGGTCGCGGTCGGCCAACTCCTTCAAGAAGCGGGCGTACTCACGCGCCTCGTGTTCGGCGATCTTGGAGATCGAGTTGTGCAGCGTTCGTAAGATGTTCTCGATGCCGCCGGGTGACAGCTCATCGACGTGCGCGAGTGCATTCCGAATGGGGGCCTTCTCTTCCGGTAGGTAGGGCCGGTCCCAGTAGGCCACCTGGCCCAAGAGCCCCACCACCGCGGCCACGATCTTCGCGTCGTCCTCTGGCGCCGCGCCCATCTCGCGGCGGACCGCGCGAAGGAGGACGAGATCGTTGTCGTCGGCGCTCGGCGCGCGAAGGAAGTCGAAGAGGCCCACGGCTCGAAGAAAAGCGGGCCACACGCCTTCCGTCAAGGCGAGCGCGGGCTCGCGCTTCGCAGGAAACTTTTCGTGACGGTGTTCGCCGGCAAGGGGGGAGGTTACGCAACCTCTCGACATCGGCCGCCCTTGGCTCATGATGTGTCGATGCGCGGGCCGCAAAAGGTCGCTCTCCTCGCCCTCGCCCTCGCCCTCGCCGTGGCAGGATGCGGCACGTTGCTCGGGATCGAAGAGCGTCCGCTCGGCGAGCCGAATGACGGGGCGCAGCTCGAAGCTGGCGTCGAGCTGGGCGATGCCGGCGTTCCCGATGCAGTCTCCGCCTCCGACGCGGAGTCGGACTCGAGCGTCCTGCTCGACGATGGCGCCGCCTTGGGCGACAGCGCGCCCTTGCAAGACGACGCGAACGCCGATGCCCGCGCGACGGACTGCCCCACGCAGCTTGTCACCTGGACCGTCGGAGTGAGAACGTGTTCGGTCACCTCCGGCGGCCTTATGGCCCCCGACGCCTCCAAGAAGCTGACCGATTCGGTGCCGACCGACACGGGCTTTGTCACCGTCAACTGCTTGGGCGGCGTGCTGGTGCGCTCGGGAGCCGTGTGCGTGACGCCGCAGGTCGTCGATGTGCGGGGGCCGACGGGCTGCGTGAACGGCTACTGCAGCGCTGCCGCTGGTGAGTGCGGCGTCGCCGACCCCAACGCCGCAACGGCCATCTGCGTCGCCAAGGGCTTCGCCACCCAAACGACCTTCACCACCATGGAAGGGCCCGACGGGGCCAACCAGTGTGGAGCGACAGGCGGAGGCTGTTTCGTCAACGCCAACCCCACGTGCAACATCGTCTTCGAGACGGTGACGTGCCGCTACTGAGGCAAGCGAAGCGTCCTCTAGTCGGTGCGATAGCGCTTGTGCACCCGAATGGTGGTGCCTGCGAAAGCGGCAATGCGTAACGCTCGAAGGTGTCGCACAAGGCAGGCCTCTTCGGCCTGAGAGAGAGCGTCGCCACCGAGTTCGATCGAGGTGAGCGTGCCACTCGGCTCCCACACTACGATCACATCGACGACGACCTGCTTTCGGGAGACGCACGCAGAAAGAGAGACACTTGAGAGCGCGCCGGCGGCGCGGCCCTTGTCGAAGGAAGGGATCCCGTCGTTGCCGCTCGATTTCTTCCACGGCACACCCTTGATTGGCATGATGGGAAAGTCGCCGACCGACGATGTGACCGACAGGGCCGGCGCCGCGCCGCTTGCCCGTCGACCCGCGTCTTCCAAGGCGGCCTCATGCCTCCAAAGGAGCTTGGTTACCGTGCTGCGCGTCGGTGGCGCCGGAACCTCCACCTCTGGGGCGGCGGCTTCGGTCATGGGCGGCAGGGGCGGCGTCTCTTCCGGCCGTTGAGGTTGAGCCCGCGCGGACTCGGCAGCATCGGGGGCCGCACGAGTCGGCGGTGTTTCGGTGGGAAGCGCCGATGGCGGACTGCAGCCGAGGAGACACACCGCGGCAACGCAACGAACGCTCGTGCATCGAGGTCGAGTCACTGTTGCAGCTTACCGGTCCGCGCAACCCGCGCTACTTCGGCCGCTACTTCGGCAGCGCGTGGATGTGGTTCGGTGCCTCGCCCGGCGCTCCGCTCTGTTGGTCGATGGTGAAGTAGAGCCGCGTCGTATCGGCGGCGATGTGTGAAACAACGCCGTCGCCGCGCGCTAGCTCGACGTGGAACGAGCCGTCAGGGCAGTAACGTTCGAGGATCCACGCGGGGCCCTTCTGGCCACGAATCGGGACGTGCGCCGCGTAGACGCCCGAGCGATCGGCGAACACGGCCGTGACCGTTCCTTCGATGCCCCCCACGGCGGGAATCGTGCGCCGGTCGACGCCAGGCGTGGAGCTTCGCCCCGTGGCGGCGATCTGCCACGCGTTGAGGCCCGACGTGAACGACATGGGGACGAAGAGGTCTGACCCATCGAAGGCCAACCCTCGCACGGCGAGCGCGGTGGGCGCGCCGGCCACCGTCTGCACGGCTTTGGGTCGGCTCTCGCTCCCGTCCTTTCGCACGCTCCACAAAAAGTCGAAGGTGTCTTGCGCGTAATACACGCGGGTGTCGTCGACAGCGATGCCCACACCGCGAAACGTGTCGCTCAGCTCCGCGAGCACCCGCTCGTCGCCCGTCGTGAGATCGACGCGAACGAGTCGCCCGCCGGTGCGGGGCCGTGGCACGCCATCGACGAGTGCGTAGGCGAAGGCGCCATCGGCCGCGATCCGCGGCGTGACGATGCCAGCGCGCGCCAGCACCGGTCGTCCCGCCTGCGGACCCACGCGGGCGAACTGCTGAAGGCCCACGCTGTCGGTCCACAAGACACGGCTCGGCCCTGAAACGGCGAGTCCGTTTACGGGGTTGTCGCCGCTGATTCGACCTGCGCTCGTGGGCCACGAGACCTGGAACACGCCGCCTCCGTCGCCGCCGGGGGCCCCGCGGTAGGCGTAGAAGAGCTGGCCATCGGCGGCGACGCCGAGCCCCGCCGATGTCACGCTGTCCACGGCGCCCGGGCGAGCGGTGGGAAAGCTGAGAAACGACTTGAGGGTGCCCGTCGGCTTGGGGCGCTTGCAGCTCGGCGTCGCGCCCGCATCGGTCGAGGTCGAAGAGATCGTTGCCGCCAAGTCGTCGTCGAGACCGCCCGTTCGCGCGCCGCAGGCCGCGAGGCTTGCCGCGAGGAGCAAGACCGTGAGCCCAAGCGGCGAGCGCGACGCGTTCATGGCGCGGAGTGTACAGCGTTCGCGATCGGGCAAGACTCCCAACGCACTCCCGTCTTCGCCGTCTGTTTGCACCATCGCGCTCACTCGCTGCGGGCGCAGCGAAGGCCCACGAACTTCGCACCGGTGTCGTCGGTCGGACCGGCCGTGCGCGTGCTCCCGCGGAGGCTCAGCACCGACGTGGCGAAGCTTCCGCCGCGCACGGCGTGGCCGCCTTTCACGCGCGCGCCGGCGACGGCGCAGACGGGATCGACGAGCAGCCCGCCGGAGGCGAAACACGGGTCGCCCTCGTCGTTGTACGTATCGAGCATCCACTCCGACAGGTTCCCCGCGAGGTCGGTGATCTCAATTCCCCCAAGCGCGAGCCGATCGAGCGCGCCAGCGCCCGCACGCGTGGCGCCGACCCCGAGTGAAACGCACGCTTTGTATTCTGCAATCGATGCACCGTCGTCGCGTGCGAAGATCGCGTCACCGCACTCCGGCAGGCTCCGGCCCCAGGGGTAGTCGAAGGCGCCGAGTCCGGTGGCCACGCGCTCGAACTGCGCTTCCGTGAGGAGCTTCTTGCCGATGCGCTCGCAATACGCGGCCGCCATGCCGTGGCTGATGCAATTGATGGGAAGGTCGTCCCACTCGCCGGCCGCCGGTGAGAAGTTGCACCCGGTCCGCGGACTCGGATCACCCTCCCGAGCCAGGCGCGTCCGTCGGAACTCGCGCACCGTCACCTCGTGGACATCGACGTAGAAGGGAGAAACCTTAACGAGATGCTCTCGCCCTTCAATGGGGTGAGACGCCGAGCCGATGAAGAACCCACCGCCGGGAACGCACGCCTCGAAGGGGCCCGGCGGCTCGGTGCACTCGCGTCGCACGTCGTCGTCCCAGGTGCCGGGTCGAAGGGCCTTTGATGGCCGTTCGCCTGAGAGCGGCGCGTCGAGCGCACCTCGGGGGGCGCCGACATCGACCGTGCGAAGCGCCGCCCAGACATGGGCGATCCCGTCGGCGCCGACAGCGGGCAGTTCGAGCGTGGTCGTGATCGATGACGTGGCACGGGGCCCGGCGACGCCGGCGTGGCGATAGAGCGTGGCTCGCGCGCGATAGCCAGAGACGAAGGGCCGCGGAACGAAGCCTGTCGATGCGCGGTCTTCGAGGAAGACCTCCTGCGTGGCTGCAAACTCACGCAGGCACCCATCGCAAGGCGCGTCCTTGCCCGGCTCGAACCACTCGACGCGAAGGCGATCGAAGAGTGCCGGATGAGCACCGGCCGAGCGCTCCGAGGCCAATGTGGCGTCGGTCTCGACGTGCAACACAATCTGGCCGGTCGGAGGCAGCTCCTCTAAGCAGCCGGCAGTCGCGGACCCTGCGACCAGCAGGAACGCAACGCTGTGCAGCGCACGCCTCATCGCGGAGCCTCATACGCGCAGCGAAATCCGAGGCCAATGCCGGAGGCTGACGGACCCACGAAGAAACGCTCCGAGGTGATGTTCGCGGTCGTGTTCCAGGAGACGCCGCGAACGGAGCGGTTGTTCTCGTCGTCGTCTTTGCACTCGGGGTCGACGAGCGGCATCGCAGCCCAGCGCGTCGTTCGGTACCGCTCGAAGTAGTCGCGCGTCCACTCTTGCATGCTGCCGAAGAGGTCGCGCACTCCGAGCGGCGTCGCGTCACGCGCCGCGGCGCCCACGGGCTGTGGTCCGACACCAAGAGCCGCGCATTGGCGCGTGACGCGAAGGTCTCCGTCGTCGCGCTCGTAGACGGCGTCTTTGCACTCGGGCGACTCGGGGCCCCAAGGAAACGCGCTCTTTTCGCGAAATCCCGCGACGCTCGCCGCGTGCTCCCACTGCGCCTCGGTCGGAAGATCACCGCCCTCGAACTGGCAGAAGGCACGCGCCGCGTCCCAGGTGATGCAATTGACAGGGAGCTCGTCGACGCTCCCGGCCGCGTCCTTGAAGTTGCAGCGTGGTTGGTCTTGCGACGGCCGTGGGCCGTTGTAGCCGCGAGCGATGCCGTCGCGGAAGCGGCGCACGCTGACTTCGTAGCGGTCGAGCGCGTAGCCGTGGACGCCAAAGAGCCGCACGATGGGGAGGCTCGCGGAGCCGTCGGCTTGGAAGGCCTCGCCCGTTTCACCCTCGCTGCCCAAGAGCGTGGCGCCGCCAGGGATGCAGACCCGCGACGAGGAGCCGTCGTCTTTTGGGCACGTGGAGGTGAGCCACGTGCCGACGCGTGGCGCGACCGCCGCCGCGCCTCTTGGCGCGAGCGGTGAGGGCGCCACCTTCGCCCAGGTCTTCTCCGTATCGACGCATGATTCGCTCTCGCCAAGCCGCGGACGTCCGTCCGGGCCGAGCCTCGCCATGGTGCCGATGCATGTGCCTTGCAGGAGCACGTAGACGGAGCCGGCGCTCTTTGGCCCGATGCGAACCGCGAGCAGGCGGTCGACGGTCTCGAGCGGCGCCGGCACCAAGAGCGGCGTGACATCGCGACCCTCTTGAAGGAGGCGCGGCTCGAGGCTCGTCTCGCGGGACGAGAAGGGCGTGTCCCATCGCCGAAAGCGCTCGCCGCGGTACGTGATCTCACCTCCGTCGCGATAGACGCGGAGGCGCACCCAGATGAGATGATCTCGCCCATCGTCATCGGCATAGACGCTGAAGCTCGCGGGCCAGTCACGGGGGTCGGGCCTCGCGTAGTCGCGCGACTCGAACCACGTGCCGTCTTCGCGATAGAGGTCGACGCGGAGGCGCGAGACGAGCGGCACGGGGAGATCGGTGTCGGCCACAACCATGATCTGCGGCACCGGCGGCAGGCTCGCCGGTGCGCAGGCCAATTCCAGCGCTGCGACGACCGGAAGCACGCTCGACACTATCCGCCACGGTTTCGCGAACGCCCGAGGCCCCATGCCCTCGGTCCATAGCCGATCCGAGCGGCGGAGCAGAGTCGCGCAGCGGGGCGTTTTGCCGGAACTTCGGCGGCGGAGCGTTGTCTGTCTTCAGAGCCGGTTCGCCACGCCCAGCTCTGCTCGTTCGGCCGTCGGTCGGCCGGAGGAGGGCGTGGTCCCCCGCGTCTCGTGCCATGACCCTCGCGCCCCAAAGTTCCCCGTCCGCATCTGCGAAGCGACGGACCGGAAGCATGACCGCCGTCATGCGCGCGGCTCACGTCGCGAGCGGACCGCGCGTTCTGCGCATCGGCGTCGTGCGCGGGGGCCGCATCGTCGAGGAGCGCGTCATCAAGTCGCGCGCCACCGTCACCATCGGCGTAAGCGAACGGGCGATGTTTCTCGTGGACGAGGCGCATGCCGACATGGAGGAGGTCTTTCCGCTCTTCGAACGCGTCGGCGATGGCTACCGCCTCAACGTCGCGCGCGGCATGCACGGCCGCGTGGCGCTGGAGGGTGGCGTCGTCGACCTGGCGTGCCGCGATGCCCCGCGCTCGCTGACGCTGACCGACGACGCGCGCGGCAAGGTGGTGCACGGCGCGCTCACCTTGCTCTTTCAATTCGTGGCGTCGCCGCCGGCAGCGCCGCGTCCCGAGCTCCCACTCTCGGTCAAAGGAGGCTTCGCAGCGCGCATTGACTGGAACCTCACCATTGTCGCCGCGTTCTCGTTCCTCGTTCACTTCGGCTTCGTTGGAGCGATGCTCTCCGACTGGCTTGACCCTGTGCTCGCCGACGACATCTCCATCACCGGACTCGTCGATGGAACCAAGGCTGTCGCGCCGCCGTACGTCGAGACGGTGAAAGCTCCATCCGACGTGGCGCCGTCGGCGCAAGAGCCGGCGCCGCGTACGTCGGAGCGCGTCGCGTCTCGTCGCAACATCGAAACACCTACGAGGGCGGCGTCTGGCGCGAAGGAGCGCCAGGCGGCGGCGCTCTCGGCCGCGGCGGCGCGGATCGAGGTCGAACTCCTCGGCGCCTTCACCGGTGGACCCGCTGTCGCGGCTACGCTTCGAGAGAGCGAGATCCCAGCGCCTGACCTGTCGGATGCGGCGCGCTCCGCGTCGGGCGTAAGCCAGACGGGCAAAGAGATTCAGACGGCGAGTGGCGCCGTCGTGAACCCCGGCGCCGAGGCCAGCGGCCTCGATCGCATCGCCGTGGCTCACGTGGCCTCAAGAGGCACCGCGGGCGACGAGGGTCACGTGCGCGGTCCCACGAGCGAAGCGCGCGTCGGCGCGCCAGCCATGAGCGTCCCCATCGGCAACGCCGAGAGTGTCGTGGCCGGGCTCAAGGCCAAGTTCCGGCGCTGCTACGACAAGGGACTCTTGGTGAACCCCATGATGTCGGGCGCGGTGATGATCTCCGCGAAGGTCTCAGCCAACGGCGAGGTGCTCGCCGCCGACGCGCGAGACAACACGGGTCTCGATGCCGACGTCGTCACGTGCCTTCAGCGCGCCGTGCGCGGCGCCTCATTCGCGGCTCCTGGCGGCACGGGGTCAACGCTCAACATCCCCGTGAAGCTCGTCCAGCAGTCGCGGTGACGGACCCGGAGCGGACCCATCTCCGAGGGTCACGACGCGGTCGAAGGCGACCGCCTCCAGGAACTCTTCGTCGTGGCTCGCCACGACAAGCCCTCCGGGCCAAGCCGCGAGCGCTTCGATCAGGGCTCGCCGTCCTGGCCCATCGAGCGCGTACGTCGGCTCGTCCAGGACCAGCACCTCGCAGGCCGGCTCGCGCTCGAAGAGACAGATGAGCGCCGCCCGCACGCGCTCGCCGGGACTCAGCGAACGAAGCGGCCGCTCGGCTAGCGCCAGCGGAAACCGATGCGCCACCACCACCTTCGCCAGCTCCTTGGTCGGGTGTTCGTGATGGAGCTGCAACGCGAGCGACTCGCCCAGCATCCAATCGGCTGCCCCTTGCGCGATGGCACCGACCTTTGCGAGGTCGACGCGAACGCGGCCGCCGCTCGGTGCGCGTCGCTCGAGCATGGTCTCAAGCAGCGTCGTCTTGCCCGAGCCGTTCGGGCCGACGACCGCGACGCGTTCGCGCACAACCGCCAGATCGAGCCCTGCGAAGAGCGTCCGGTCGTGGGCCGTCGCGGAGACATCGCGCAGCATGAGTACTGGGGAGCCGTCGTGTTCCGGCAAGACGGGGGCCTTCAGCGCGAGCGGCATGCGTACCTCGAGCGCCCGCCGCGTCCCTTTGGTCCAGTCGCGCACCGCCGCGATGCGGGCTTCGCGGAGCTGCGCGAGCCGTCCGTGGCAGACCTGCGCGTCGTCGCGCTTTTGGTTCAGACGGGCTCGCGAGGTCGCGCGCTTGAGCTCACGCCAACGTCCGAATTGCTTCTTCCGCGCCTTGCGACGCGCCACGTGAAGCGTGCGCGCTTCCCGTGACGCGAGGGAATGGAGGTTTCGGAGGTAGCGCGCTTCGCCGTCCTTGTGCTCGCGCGCCTGCTCGGCGTCGAGCTCGGCCAACGTCCCTGCGAAGTACCGGCAGCCGGATTCTCGCGCCACGAAGAAATGCTCGAAGTCCTGGAGCAGTCGGCGGTCGTGGCTGACGACGAGCAGGCAGCCGCGAAAGGCGCGAAGCCAGCGCCGTAGCCAGGCCACGCCAACGACATCGAGGTCATCGGTCGGTTCGTCGAGGAGGAGAATCTCTGCGCCCGAGAGCTTCGCTTCGATGAGCCGGAGCTTCTGCCTCTCGCCCCGACTCAGCTCGTTCGCGTGGCGCTCTGGCAGCCATGCCTCGACGCCCGCAGCGCGGCACTCGGCGGCGAATCGCGACGCATGCGCGGCCGCGCGACCCGGCGTGAGCAAGGCGTGCTCGCTGCCACCAGGACCTAACGCCTGCGGCACGAAATGGGAGCGCCCCGCGCGCCGCACGCGTTCGTTCGGTACAGCGCCTGAGAGGGCCGCGAGGAGCGTCGACTTGCCGACGCCGTTGCGCCCAACGAGCGCGACGTGCTCGCGCGACAAGGAGAGCGAGAGGCCTTCGAAGAGAACGCGGCCGCTGGGAAGTGCGAGCGTCGCGCCCCGCATGTGAAGCAGGGGCGACTGGGGTCCCGTGGGGCTCTTGGTTCGTGATGTCATGATGTCCACTCCTCGAGGCTCGCGCGCACGCGAGCCATGACGGCTGCTCCACCTTGGAGCGTGACCATGAGGCCGCCGTTCGTGGCCTCGCTCGAGAGCACCCGCGCGGTGCGGTAGATCTCCGATAGGACGGCGCCGGCACCGTATGGCACGAGCACCGTCGTGCTCTGCTCATCGGCGCGAACGGCGGAGAGGAGCTTGTCCCGAAGACCCACCATGTCGGCCGCGTTGTGGCTGCTTACGAGCAGCCACGGGTGCTCTTGACTCATGCGGGCGAGCGGGCCGTCGTTGAGGCCGTCGTCGCGGTTCGAGAGTTGGTCGGCCTTGTTCCAGACGTACAAGCGCGGCACGTCGGCGGCGCCAAGCTTCTCCAGCAGAGCCACCGTGGTCTCGAGCTTCTCCGTGCGCTCGCGATCGGTCGCATCGACCACGAGCACCAGCAGCGACGCTTCGGCGACTTCTGCGAGTGTCGACTCGAAGCTGGCTAGGAGTCGTTCTGGCAAGCGCCGAATGAAGCCCACGGTGTCGCTCAGCAACACATCGCCGCCGTGTCGCGTGAGGCAGCGCGACGTTGTGTCGAGTGTCTCGAAGGGCATGTCGCGGGCCGAAAGGTCCGCCTTTGATAGGGCGTTCATGAGCGATGTCTTGCCCGCGTTCGTGTAGCCCACCAAGACAGCGCGCTTGCACTCGTCCCGCCCTCGCCGTTGCGTCCTGCTTGTCGTGGCGATCTTGCGCAGCGCTCGCGAAAGCTCGGCCGAGCGCGTCTCGAACTTGCGCACGAGGAGCTCCGACGCCGTCTCGCCGGGGCCGCGCGCGTTGCCCATGCCGGCGGCTTGCTGGTCCATGTTGATGCCGACCCCACGAATGCGCGGCTTCAGGTACTCGAGCTGCGCCAGCTCCACCTGAATGCGCGCCCGCCGCGTTCTCGCGTGCTTGAGAAAGACGTTGAGGATGACCGCTTCGCGATCGCAGACCGGCATGAGCATGGCGTCTTCGAGGTTGCGGAGCTGAGACGGCGTCAGCTCCGCGTCGAGGACGAGCATCGTGGCGCCCGAGGCGCGCGCGTGGGCCGCGATCTGTTCCGCCTTGCCCTTGCCCAGGAGCGTCCGCGGATGCGGCCTCGGCAGGTGACACGACTCCCGCCCCACGACGCGATCGCCCTGGTTCTCGGCGAGGCTGACGATTTCGGCGAGCTGCGCCTCGATGGCGTGCGGATCGCGTTCGCGTTCGGTGGCGACGGAGACGACGTAGACGTCGCTCCCGCCTTCGGTTTTGGGCGCCTCGCGACCGACGTTGCGGGAGCGCCAATGGGCCACCAGTTCTTCCCATCGACCGTCGTCGGCGAGGGGAACTTCGGCGTGCTCCGCGATGGGATTCGAGCTGAATTTTAACATGATCACGTTCTCCGGCGGCGTCGCGCGGGGGGGGGGCGAGCAACAGACTCGAACGGCGCGAGCCGTCGCGATGCGGCCCATGGGCGCTCCGCGACGCGGCCGTTCAGCGGAGAGCCGACACCAGCGGGGCGCCTACGCAACGACGTCTCTTCGGCGACCTAACTCGGGCCGTCTCGAAGTCGCGTTCGCGCGAGCCGTCGCTCACGGGTCGACTCGGGCTAGGGAGCGCGGGGCTTCGTCCTAGAGGAACGCGTGCGTGAACATGGCCCGGTCAAAATGACGCGACTTCACGAAATGTCAAACGGCGCTCTGGCCGGCAGCGTCAGGCCCCTACCGTTGACCCCGCGCGGCGGCCGCGGGACAAGCGTCGCTTCCACGGAGGACACCCCATGAGCATGACGTTTTTCTACGCCCCCATGTCGACCGCTTCCATGACCGCGCTCGTTCTTGCGGAACTCGATGTGCCGTGCGAACGAGTCAAGGTCGACCTCAAGGCAGGCGACACCAAGAAGCCTGAGTTCTTGAAGCTCAACCCCAACGGCAAGGTGCCGATGCTCGTGCACGAGGGGACGCCCATCTGGGAGTCGGCCGCCATCACGATGTATTTGGGCGAGACGTTCGGCGTTGAAAAGAAGCTCTATCCGGCGCCGGGCCCCAAGCGCGCCGAAGCCATGAAGTGGATCGTGTGGTGCAACGTGACGTTGGGTGATGCGGTTCGTCGCTTCACCAGCAACACCCTCGAGTGGTATCCAGCGGACCAGCGAAACGCGAAGGCCGGCGAGGCCGGCAAGGCGGAGACGCACAACTGCCTGCGCATCCTCGACGAGGCGCTCGCCGGCAAGGACTTCTTGCTCGGTGACTACACGCTCGCCGACACGCACGTGAACTCGTTCACCGATTGGCTACGCCACATGAAGTTCGACCTCAGCGCGTACGCGCGCGTGGAGGCCTGGAGCAAGCGCTGCGCTGCGCGTCCGGCCTACCAGAAGGCTATGGCCGCCGAGATGGCCGGCTGAGCGAACGTCTCAACGACGGCGCGCGCGCGAACGCTCTCGCCGCGCTGTCGTTGGGGCAACGCCCGCCGTCGCGTCCTACGAGGTCCTCCCGTGCAGTCTCGTCTTCCGCTAGCGGCCCTCGCTCTCGCCGCACTCGCTGCCAGCGTCGCCTCTGTCGGCTGCGCCTTCAAGGCGACGTCGCACGCGGGGGAGGGTGCGCGGCTCAGCACGGCGCAGAGCGCCATTCAAGGCGGCAGCGTCGATCGGATGCACACGTTTGCGGTCGCCATCGTGACCAACGATGAGACCTGCTCGGGAGCGCTCATCGCACCGAATTTGGTCCTCACGGCGCGCCACTGCGTGAGCCCCGGCGGCGGAGACGTCGTCGATTGCGACGTCGACACGTTCGGCGCGCCGATGATGCCGTCCTCGTTCCGCGTGACGACCGACGCCGTCGCCAGCCAAGCGTCGGCCTTCCACGCGGTGGCGAAGGTGCTTACGCCTTCGGGGAAGAAGTTCTGCGGCAACGACATTGCGCTGCTCTTGCTCGCGGACGTCGTGTCGCCCGACGAAGCCGTGCCCATCACGCCGGCCGTTGAGTTTTCGATGACCGAGCATCCTCGCTACCAGACGGAGATCGCGGCCATCGGCTACGGGATTACGGGCCCCGGTCGGAGCGACGAGGGGACGCGCCACCTGCGAGAACACATCCCGCTCGTGTGCACGCCGGGCGACGAAACGATCCCGTGCTCTTCGCTCGCGGACTACGACATCACGGCAGCGGAGTTCGTCGTCAAGGAAGGCGTCTGCACGGGCGACTCGGGCGGTAGCGCTATCGAGCAGGCGAGCCTCGAGAGCGCGCCCGTCACCTTTGGCGTTCTGTCGCGCGCGGCGGAGACGGCGACGCGATGCGCGGAGGCCACCTTCACGCGCACCGACGCCTTCAAAGAGTTCCTCGTGGCGGGCGCTGAAGAAGCCGCGAGCGCGGGCGAGTACCCGCTTCCCGTGTGGGCCGGCGGAACCGCGCCCCAGTCCGCCGGGGCCTCGGACGCAGGTGTGCCCGCGGACGCTGCCGGGCCGGCCCCGATGTCAACCGCATCGTCTACCGGGTGCGCTGTCGCGGCGCCCGATGCGGGACGGCCGTCGTGGTCAACAACGCTTTTGGCGGCGGCGGTGCTTCTGCTCCGTCGCCGCCGGCGAGCGCTTGAGAGTGGAAGAGCCTACTTTCGCTCGCAGCTCTTGTAGACCATGTCGCGCGTGCATCGCGGGTTGGGGCCTGGCGTGCAGCTCGACGGGCCGAACTTCGGCTTGCAGAGGCTCGGCTTCGCGAGGCAGTCGGTCTGGTCGAGACCGATGCACATGTCCATCGGCGGCGGGCTGCAGCGGAAGTTGCAGGCGTTGTTCACGCAGGTGAACGACAGCGGGAAGCAGGCCGGCACGATCATCGATTGGCCGTAACAATCGCTGTTCGCCGCGCAATACGACGTCTTCACCGTGAGCACCTGCGTGTTCGCGCCCTTCGTGAGCGTGAGCGACGGCACCGACGGAAGGTTCGGATCGGACAGCGTGTAGTAGAAGCGCCCGAAGTTCGAGGCCACGGTGGGCTCGAGGTCTTCGTTGGCCTTGAGCGTGACGGTCTTCTTGCCGGCCTTCACGGTCCCCGTGACGCGCGTCGTCGCCGGGCAGGGAGCCCGAACGCAACGGATGCCGTTGTCGACGTCGGCGAAGAAGGTGCCGTCGGCCTTAATGACGAGCGCTTGGAGAGCCCCACTGCCTTCGTTGACGTAGGCGCCCACGACCGCTTGCCCTGCGGCGGAGAGCTCGCCTTCGGCCTCGTCGCTGCCCACCGCTTCCTCTTCCGGCGCCGAAGAACAGGCCATGGTGCCGAGCGCGGCGAGGGCGAGAGCGAGCGTGAGCGAAACGAGCTTCATGGGAAGACCTCCAGGTCGGTGGGTGTGACATGTCGGTGTACGTCGTCCAGGCGAACTTCTTCCTCGCGCTGTTTCGACCCGCTCGATCGCCATAAAGTCCCCGTACTTGAATGGCTTTTGTGCCACTTCGGGCCGGATAGGACCGCGCAGGGCGAGGCGCACCGGACCGAGCCGGAGCGCGCGCGCGCGCGCAGGCCGACGCGCGCGCATGAGCCCACGTCGAGGGACGCGAGCGCTCGCGGGCACGCCGCTCGTGGCACGCGGCTCGCAGCCTCGCCTTTCGATGATGCTCCGGCCCATCGCCATGAACTTCACGATGAACGACCCCGCGGACCGACTCGACGCACGCGCGTGGCGCGCCATCATCCTGATGAGCCTCGCGCGCAGCGACGAAGGTCTCCTGGTCTGCGGAGCGAACAACGAGATCATCTTCTCGACGCCCCGCGCCGGGAGACTCCTCGAGCGGCTCGCCCCGACCGAGCTCGGCAGACTTCCGTCGATGATCGCAGAGGCGCTCGAAGGACTCGGGGCCGACGGGGCGCGCAGCGACCGGTTCCCCTTGCCGGGCGGCATCGGTATCGGCGGCGTTCACGTTGACATGGCCGTCGTGCAGAACGCCGCGCCGGCGCGCGTCCTCCTGTGGCTGCGTGAAGAGCTGGTTCGCGACAGCGAGCTCTACGAGCGCATGAAGCAGCGGTTCGGGGTCACGCTTCGCGGCTTCCAACTCGCGCAGTTGGTTCGCCAGGGGCTCAGCAACCGCGAGATCGCGGGCGAGCTGCGGCTCGCGGAGTCGACCGTCAAGGTGTACCTTTACGAGCTCTTTCAGCAGTGTGGCGTGTCGAGTCGGACGGCGCTCGTTGCGCTCGTTGAACGGTTGGGAAGGGCTGGATGACGGGTCGAAGCGTGCGGGGCGTGTCCGACTGGCAAGTGGCTTCGCTGGCCGCGACGCTCTTTTTCGTGGCGGCTCCCGCGCTCGCGGCCGACGAGCCTGCGCCCCTGTCCGCGCCGGCCGCGCCGGCCGCGCCGCCAGCGCAAGCACCGCCGAGCGCCGAAGGTTCCGACGCGGCGGCCGACGAAGCGCGCGCCCGCTACCGTCGCGGCATTCAGCTCTTCGACGAGGGCGACTACCGGCTCGCGCTCGTTGAGCTCGAGCGGGCCTACGCGCTCCATCCGAGCTACCGCGTCCTCTACAACACGGCGCAGGTTCACTATCAATTGGGCGAATACGCGAAAGCCCTCGCGGCCTTTGAGCGCTACCTCAAGGAAGGTGGCGCCGAGATCCCGGTGCCGCGCCGCGCCGAGGTCGAAGGCGATCTCGCCACGCTCCGCACGCGCGTCGGCACCCTGACGGTGCGCGCCAACGTGGAGGGCGTCGAGCTAACTCTCAACGACCAGCCGCTGGGGCGCGCGCCCTTGGAACGCGCCGTGGTCGACGCGGGCTCGCTTCGTATTTCAGCCCAGCGTCCAGGATTTTCCACGGCTACGCGCGTCGTCAAACTCGCCGGCGGCGACGCCGCTGTGGTGGAGCTCGAGCTCGTCAAGGCGACCTCCGACGTCGTCGTCGCGAACGACGGCCTGTCGGGCGTTGCCGTAGGGGCGTGGATCGCGACCGGCGCCCTGGCCGCCGGCACCGTGGGCTTTGGCATCGCCGCGAACGGCGCTGCGAAGAGCTACGAAGACAAGCTCGAAGCCCCCATCGACGGCTCGCCCGCCGAGGCCGGCGCCGATCTCGAACGCAAGCGCAGTTTGGTCAACGGTCTCGCCATCGCCACCGACGCGCTCATGGTCGCGACCGCGGTTGGAGCCGGCGTATCGCTCTACCTGACCCTGCGTGGCCGAGCGGCGCCGACGACGCCGGCGGTCCGCCTCGGCGCGCGGAGCGCCACGTTCTCGGTGGGGTTCTGATGGCACCCGCCTACCGCCTCTTCGCCGTGGCCTCGGCGCTCGCGCTCGCCGGGTGCACGCTTTTGCTCGACACCGCGGAGCCACGCCAGTGCAGCACCACGGCCGACTGCGACGGTCGTCCTTCGCTCCGCAATCGCGTCTGCCAAGACGGCTTCTGCGTCATCCCGCGCGCCAACTTCACGCCCGTCGGTGCCGATGGCGGTGACGGCTGCGTCTCCACCGCGCTTTGCACGCAGCACAACAGCGGAAGGCCATCGGTGTGCAAGCGGGCCGGCGAGCCGTGCGTCGCTTGGGAGAACGAGGACTGCCCCGTGGTGGCCGGCGCTTGGGACAACCCCAACGCGATCGTCCTCGGCGTTCTCTCGCCGCTGAGCGTTCTTCAGCACAACAAGTCACTTCTCAAGGTGCCGTACATCCAGCGCTACATCCGTGGAGTGAACCTCGGCCTCACCGAGCTATCCGAGAGCATCGGCCTCGGCCTGACCGTCGGGACCGAGCGGCGGCCGCTCGCCGTTGTGCATTGCGACTCTTGGGACGACACAGCGCACGCCAGCGCCATGTTCGATCACCTCGTCGACGTCGTCGGCGCGCAAGCGGTCCTCGTCACCACCGCCGAAGACGTCGCGCGCGTCGCCGAGAAGGCGGCCCGCAAGAACGTGGTCCTCGTGTCGTCGGACTCGCAGGTGAAGGCGCCCGACGGTCCTCTTGTGTGGCGCACGCAGCCACCTATCGCACCCGAGGGCAAGCTCGCCGCGTGGCGGGTCGCACAGCTCGAGACGAAGATTCGGCTCGATCTCGGTCTCGCACCGGGCGCTACCATCAAGGTGGCCAGCCTCGCCGAGGGCACGTCCACAGCGAAGGCCTACGCCGAGTCCTTCGGCGCGGCCGTCACGTTCAACGGGAAGGGCGCCCTCGCGAACGGCGCGAACTTCGTCGCGGTCCAAGCGGAGAACCCGCGCGACGTGACCGTGGATCACATCGGCCACGCGCAGAAGCTCGCGAGCGAGCGCCCACACGTCATCGTCGTGGCCATGGGCCAGGACTTCCCGACGTATTACGTCCGCACCATCGAAGACGAGTGGCCCGCGGCGGCGCCGAAGCCGTACTACGTGCTCTCGAACCTGAGCCACGAGGTGACGCCCTACGAGCCGGTCATCGGTCTCAACGACGAGCTCCGAAAGCGCTTCAGCGGAACCAGGCCCGCGATCTCGCCAGAGATCGAAGCGAACGTTAACGCGTACATCTTGCGGTACCGGCAGGAGTACAACAACCAGCAGCCCGACTCGAACCACAGCGGCTACGAAGCCTTCTACGCGCTCGTCTACGCCGTCGCCTCGGCGAGCCAGCAGTCACTCCTCGACGGTCCGCACATCTCCGCCGGTTTCGAGAGCCTCGTCTCGGGCAGCGTCATCGACGTGGGGCCGGGGCAGGCGAGCACCGCGCTCGCGCTGCTTTCAGCGAAGGGCAGCATCAACCTTCGGGGCATGTGGTCGACGCTCGATTGGGACACGAAGCAGCGAGAGGTGCGCACCGACCGCACCATGTTCTGTTTCGGTCGTGATGGCGCCGGCAAGCTCTTCGTCAACACGAACGCGGGCGTCGTCTTCGCTGACGCGACGGGGGCGGTGACGGGAACCTACGCGTGCGACTGAGATGCGGTGTCTTGAGAGCGCCCGCTCTCGCTGTGGCTCTGCTGCTGTCGTCGCCAGCGCGCGCCGTCGAAGGTGGCGCGCTCGACCGCACCACGACCTTCGCCGTTTCCGTCGTCGCCGGTGGACCGAGTTCGCCGGAGATGCGCTGCTCGGGCACGCTCGTCAGCCCCGACGTCGTGCTCACCGTGCGCCACTGCGTGGGGCCCGCGCCACCGGCCCTGGGCAACTGCGACGTCGACTTTGGGCCCCCGAGCGGCCAGCTATGGGTTGGAACCACGCCTTGGGTTCTGCCCGGATCAGGCTGGCACAAGGTCGAACGCGTCGTTGTCCCTGAACCGACCAAGGCGTGCGGCAACGACGTCGCGCTGCTCGTTCTCGAGACGTCGGTCGGCGAAGCGGAGGCGACGCCTGCACGCATCGCCACGAGCGTCGAGACGTTTCACGAGGTCGCCAAACAGCGCGTGCTTGGCTTGAGCGGATTCGGCGCCGTCGATGCCGCGGGAAATCAGAACGGGACGCGCCGCGTAAGAGCCGACATTCCCGTGAAGTGTGTACCCGGCGAGGCCGGCTACGCGTGCGGGTCGGACCTCAGCGTCATCGACGCGCTCGAGTTCACGGCCGGTAGCGGGCCCTGCAGCGGCGACTCCGGCGCGGGCGCGTGGACGCTCGCTGAGCGGCAACTCGTCTTTGGCGTCCTCTCGCGCGGCAACCTCGAGCAAACGTGCGCCGAAGGCGTCTTCGAACGAACGGACGTGTGGTCGTGGCTCATCGCCAAGACCGTGCTCGATGCGGCGCAGAAGAGCCAAGCGGTGCCGCCATCATGGGCGTCGTCGCTCTTTCCAACGGCGGCCGGCGAAGGCGCGTTCTGTCGTGACGCGTCGGCATGCGGGCCAACAGCCGAGTGCGCTTCGCTCGATGGCCGTCGCTCGTGGACTTGCGTCGCGAAGTGCTCGGCCGAGCGCGCTTGTGCGAGCGGGCGTCGCTGCGAAAATGGCTTGTGTCTCGCCCTGGCGGCCGACGCCCCGGTGTCTGATGGATGTGCGCTCGCCTCGCCCTTCGCCACGGCGGGCCGCGCAAGCGCTTCGGGTTTCGCGACGGCGGTCGCGCTCGCGCTTGGTGCGCGGCGTCGCCGTCGCGGCTCCTCGTAGTCAAAACGGATCGCTTCGGTCGAGCGGCCGCTTGCGCCGTCCTGTCGTCTCGGGCGTCGCGGGCTGCGTCGCCGTCGGTGTCGTGGCCGTGGCCCCCGCTGTCGGCGCTGAAGGTGCCTCCGCTGTTGGTGCGGACGCCGTCGACGGGGCCGCTGCTCTTGCGGCGAGCGCGCGCGGCGGAGGACGCGTCGCCTCACGTGGCAGGACTGTGTTCGGCGCGCTAGCGCTCGTGGTGGTGCGGGGGGCGTCCTTGGGCGACGCGCTCGCGGGCGGGGCAACGGACGGAGCCTCCGGCGTCATCGTGGTCGTGGATGGACTGAGCGTGGCGCTCGCCGTCGATGCGGTCGCCGACGTAGGCGCATCGCCGTCACCCGTCCGGCCGCGAACGGCGAAGAGCGCGGCGCCCGCGAGCGCCGACGCCGCAAGGGCTAGGAGCCAGCGGCTAGTGCTCTTCCCTTTGGCCACTCGCGCGGCCGTGGTGTTGAGCGGCGCAAAGGTGACCTGCCCCGCAAGGGGCGCCGAGACCGGTGTCACCCCAAGGGCTGCGCCTTCGCGGCTCGCCGGGGGCTCATCGCGAACCTCGCCGGAGCGCACGCTCGCGGGAGGTGTCTGGCCGTGTTTGGTCGGACGGAGCGCCGGGTCGGCGGCGTGCATGCGCATGAGGCGCGCTGCCAGGTGCGCGCCGTCTTCGCCTGCGAAGGGCGCGAGGGCTCCGGCGAGCTCCGCGGCGCTCTCGTAGCGATCGGTCGGCTTCTTGGCGAGGCACTTGGCCACGACCGCGTCGAACTCGGGGCTGATGCCCTTGACGCTCGCGCTCAGCGACGGCGCGGGCTCCTCGCGAACCTTCACGCTCAACTGAATCATGGTGTCGGCGGCGAAGGGCGGCTCGCCCGAGACGAGCTCATGCAGAATGACGCCAAGGCTCCAGATGTCGGCGCGCGCATCGACGTCTCGCGAGGAGGCGATCTGCTCCGGCGACATGTAGAGCGGCGAGCCCATCATCGTGGACGTCGCGGTCATGTCGTTCAGATCCGGTAGCTTCGAGATGCCGAAGTCGAGCACCTTGATGCACGTCGTGCCGTTGGCCCGCTCTGCGAGGAACAGGTTCGCCGGCTTCAGATCGCGATGAACGATGCGTTGTGCATGCGCCTCCGACAGCGCCGCGCACGCTTCGATGACACACGTCGCGGCCGTTGAAACTGAGAGGGGGCCCTCCCGCTTCAGCTTCTGCGCGAGGTCCGTGCCCTCGAGGTACTCCATGACGATGTAGGGCTCGCCGCTCTCGAGGCGCGCGACGTCGTGGACGCGGCAGACGTGCTCGCTCTTGACTTGGGCGGCGGCGCGGGCCTCGCGCAAGAACCTCTCGGTTGAGAATTCAGCGCGCTCCCCCAGCAGAAACTTGATCGCGACGCGCTGTTCGAGCTCGAGGTGGCGCGCCGCCACCACGATGCCCATGCCGCCTTTGCCGAGCACGCGCTCGACGCGGTATTTCCCCGCGAGCGTCTCGCCCGGGAGCACCGGTGCCACGTTGAGCGGGTCCACGGTGGAAAGGCTCCTACGTGCAGGCGACGCCGCACTTGGGCGGGTCGTTGAACCAGCACGCTTCAACCTTGAGCCAGGTGGGTTTGCCGTCGGGGTACTGCGCGAGGCACCCGGTTCGGCAGCCGCCAGCGTCGGGGACGTTGAGGCAATCGACGACGCACTTCTGGAGCGGCTTGCAGGTGGCCTCGCTCTCGCAAGCACCAATGACGTCGCAACATGTAGACTGCATGCACGCGTTGCAGGACCGCGACCCGTACGACCCCGGTAGGGTGCACGCCACGGCGCCGTCGGCGTCGAGGGACGCGCTCGCATCGCCGCTACCGCTTCCGTCGGGGCCCGCTTCCGCCGCGGCCGTCGCCGGGGTCTCCGTCTTGTCGCTGCTGCACGCCGCAGCGAGCACCAATGGCAAGGCCAGCGCCATTGCAGCGCTGGCCCACCTCAAAAGCACAGATGCGCTCACGAAGCCTCAGACGGTCACGGGTATGCCGAGCACCAGCACTGGCCGTACTGGTTGCAGCGCTGGTACGGAGCCGTCGCGTTGAAGCGGCACGGGTTGTAGACGCTGATCATGTAGCCGGGCGGGCAGTTCACCGTGGCGCCCGTCTTCGGGTTCGGGCAGCACGCCTTCGAGAGGATCTTGCACTGCCCATTGACGATCGAATAGAAGCCGCCGCCGGGCGCCACCGTCCCGCAGGGGCAGCTAAAGGATGTGACTTCGCCCTGGCTCACTTCGCCGAGCCCATCGCCCCCTTGGCACGCCGTCGGATCGGCCCTGTTGCACAAGGCTTGTTGGGTGGTCTCGAGGTTGTCGTCCGGCGCCGTCTCGGTAGCGCAGGCGCTGAGCCCCACGAGGGCGAGGGCGGGAACGAGTACGAGTAGCGAGCGCAGTGTCATGGCTTCTTGGTCTCCCTTGTCCTGATACGGCAATGGTCGTGCCGTGTCGAACGGCGAAAATTGGGGCGGGTTCGTTGGTTCGTAGGCGCGCGCGCACAGGCTTCGTGCGGGCGCGCGCTGTGAAGCGGCTTGAGACTAGTCGGTTCGTCGCCGCCGCGCCGCCTACGAAAGTAGGGGAAACGCTGGCCGCAAGCTTTCAGTCGTCGATGTTGAGCTTCTTCATGAGTCGGTGAAGCGCGTGCCGGCTCGCGAGGCCAAGGTCTCGCCATGCCTTGTCTTTTACCCCGCCATGCCGGGCCAAGGCGGCCCGGATTTCGTCAGCCCCGACCTCTCGGTTGGCGGGCCGGGCGACGGGTCGCAACACGGTGCGGACTTCCTTCGTGAGATCCAGTTCCTCCCCACCTTTCCGGTTCGAGCTGCTGCCGGCGGCTCTCATTAGCACGCCGTCGAGCTCGCGCACGTGGGTTGCGAAGCTGTGCTGAGTGAGGGCCCGGACCAGCTCGCTGGTGATTCGAGGCTCGCCATTTGTGCAAAATCGCTGAGCAAATTCGGCGTCTCGGGCCGCCGTTCGCTTGAGGATGTGGCGAGCCAAGAGGGCGATGTCCTCGCGCCGGTCGTCCAAGCCGGGCACCTGGACGCGCAGCGCGAGGCGCGCCGCGAGATCTTCCTTCAGCTCTTCGGGGGCTCGATTCGTGGCCGCCACGAGCCGGATGTCCGCGAAGCGCCGCTTCGGGTCGCCGAGCCGCTGGTATTCGCCGCCGTCTAGGACGCGGAGCAGGTGAGCCTGCATCTCGCTCGGCAGCTCCCCGATCTCGTCCAAGAAGAGCGTGGAGCCATCGGCCTGACCGATGAGGCCGAGGCGCTCGGGCATGCCGACGTTGGGATAGTTCGCGAGGTTGCCGAAGAGCTCGGCGTCGATAAGACCGCTCGGGAAGGTCGCGGCGTTGCGCGAGACGATGTCTTTCTTGGCGCGTGACGAGAGGCGATGAATGGCCTGGGCTACAAGCTCCTTCCCGGTGCCGCTCGAGCCCGTCACGAGGACGTGGGCGTTGCGTTTGCCCAGAAACGAGACCTGGTTTCGCAGGGTCCACGCGGGCGCGCTCTCGCCCACGATGCCGTAGGCGTCGGCTTCGCCGAAGGTAACGGGCGCCAGTTCATCACCGCCGGCCGCAAGAAACGCAGGCCTCCGCACGCAAAGGAACGCGTAGAGGTCGGTGATCTCGACGATGTCGCCTTCGCGAACCGTCGCGGATTGCACCTCGACGTCGGCGAAGCGAAGCGGCCGGTGTCCCACGCACTGGATCTCGATGGCGTCGAGGCTCACGTCGAAGCGAAGGTGCCGCCTTGAGAGGAACGGGTTGTCGCAGGGCGCACCCTTCAGGTTCTTCTCCGGACGCTGCCGAACGAAGCCCACCCGTGGCTCGCCGTCGTCGTCGGCGGGGCCTCGCCCAAAGACCGAGCCGCTTGTCGGGAAAAGCGCTTCGCCCAGGCGAGAAGGCTCCTCGCCAGCCCAAATGACGACGAGCGCGAGGCGGAGCTCCTCGCCTTCTTCGTCCTCGCCGCGACGCCGCGGCGTCGGCCCCTTGATGGTCGTGTGGCCCGAGTTCGGCATCGCGGGCCAAGCTACCAGACCTCGCGGACCTCGCCAGATCGTCGAAGCGGCGAGCGCACACAGCGCGGTCGCGCGCGCGCGCGTCAGCCGCCCCGCTGGAAAGGTGGGAGAACGGACGCGCTGTGGCCGGCACGGGGCCTGCTGAACGGGGCCGCATGAACCGCTCACTCCTCCACCCCGGCGTCCGCAAGGTCGCCGCTCACCTCTCCCCCCTCGTCGTGGCCGCCGCCGGGCTCGCCGCCGGCTTCGCGCCGAGCACTGCCCACGCCCAGACCAAGGGCGCCGCCCTCGCCGGCAACACCTCCGTGGTTGTCGCCGACACCGTCGTTGACCTCGGCAGCTACGACACGACGACGCTCAAGCACGCGGCCTATGGCCTCGGCTCCCTGCCGGTCCTCATCGCTCAGCCGATCAGCAGCGCCAACTGCCCGGTGGCCCAGGCGACCTACGACTGGGACCGCGCCTACGTGAAGCAAGACGAATTCGGAAACGGCACCTTCGGCGCCGGCTATTCCGCGGGCCTGACGTTCTCGAGCCGCGCCGGTCGTGGCAACGAGCGCGACTCGTTCACCGGTGAGGGGCTCCTCAGCGGCTACGTCACGGTCTTCGGCACCGACCACGAGGTCGCGCGCATCAGCGGCAAAGCCTCGATGACGGGGAGCCAAGGCACCTCGAGCTACTACGTGCGCCTCATGGGCGTGAACGTTCGTTCGAGGTCCGTCACTGGCAATTTCTCGGGCACCGAGTCGCTCGCCAACGCGTCGCTCTTCTCGGCGTCGAAGACCATCTGGCTCGGCCCGTTGCCCGTCAAGTTCACGGGCGCCGTGAAGGGCAACCTCGGCATCAACTACAACGCGCAATACGCCACCAGCACGCTGTCCGTCGACACGCTCCCGAACGCCGAACTTCTCGCGGTCGCCAGCGCGAGCATCGACGTGTTCCTGGCCAGCGCGGGCGTTACCGGGACACTCTCGCTGCTCAAGGCCGGCCTGCCGGCTCGCGCGGCGGCCGTCGTCGCGCCGAACAACGTCACCTATTCGCTCGACGCCGACCTCCAGCTCACGTCGCTCTCGGGCCGCGTCGACGCCTGGGCGCACGTGCCGGGCAAGACGTGGAGGCTCAACCTCGCGAGCTGGAGCCCGCTCTACCAAGGCACCTATCCCATCGTTCACATGCGCGCGTGCCAGAACCCCATCGTGCGTCCCGTTTGCGGCGACGCAGTCTGCGCGTCGGGCGAGACGTACACGAACTGCAGCGCCGACTGCGCAGCGCCGCCGCCTCCGCCCCCCGGCGACGAGGAGCCGCCGTTGCCGATCTACTGCAACTCCAAGCCCTGGATGTGCACCGACCTCTGAGGCGCGGCTCGCTTCGCACACGCACTCGTCACTGCAAGGAACGCATCTCATGAAGACCCTGGCTCTTTCGCGCAAGCTCACCCTCGGCGCTTTGGCCCTCGCCATCGCGTCCGGCTCGGTCATCGCCATCACCGGCGGATGCCACGGCGGGGGGCTCTCGTCCTCCGCTGGCGAGCACGAAGCTGCGCGAAGCGCCGCGCCCACGGCATTCGTCCACAACGACGCTCCCGCCGTGCGCGGTCGCGCGGAAGCGCCAGGGCTCCTTCATGTCTACGCCGTCAAAATGAGCCAGGAGCTTGGCTTCCTCGCCAAAGCAACGGATCGCGCGAGGCCCGAGTCGGCCACCGTCAAGCTCGGTCTGACGGCGGAGCTCCGTCTCGCCTACGTGGGCGCTGTTGGAGAGCAACATCGCCTCTTCGGTGAGCTCGTCGACGTGAAGGTGGCCATGAACGACGCCGACACCGCCGCCCTCGCCAAGGAGCTCGAGAAGCCGTTCTACGTGTCGGCCGATGCCGACGGCCGCGTGCGGGGCTACGCCTTCGCGCGCGGGCTGTCGTCGATGGCGCAAAACATGGTGCGCAGCGTCGTGGGGCAGGCGCAGATCGCTTCACGGCCTGACGCCACCTACGCCGCCGACGAGGACGACATTCACGGCAGCTACCAGGCCTCGTACACCCGGGCGCCGAACGGAAAATTGACGAAGACCAAGGGTCGCTACACGCGCGTCGCCACAGCGAGCGGCGTGGAGAGCGCCGACAAGAGCGCGCGCGTCGAGACGAACGGCGAGACGACAGCCCAGCTCGACCTTAGCGGTTGGGTCGTGGCGCTCTCCTCGAAAGAGAACAAGGTCGCCTCGCTCGGCGACGACATGCCGACGGCGCAAACGCGGCTCGAGCTCGACATGAAGCTCACGGGGACCCGCTTCGAGGGTTCCCTTGCCGGCCGCTTCGAGCGCGAAGCGAGCGGGCTCACGCTCGTGGGGCCCTTCGGCACCGGCGACGATGGCGCCTCCGCGCGGCTCGCCGACGAGCGCCTCGTCGCACAACGCTCACTCACGGACATGCTCGCCGACGCGCGCGGCGCGGACGGCGACGCACCGCGCGCCGTGCTCGCCGAGAAGATGGCGGCGCGCTTTCGCCTCACGCCGACCGATGCGGAGAGCGCAGCCGCGCTCGCAGGCAAGCTTTCGGTGAAAGACGCGCAGCTTCTCACGTCGGCGCTCGCAAGCGCCAAGACGCCGGAGGCGGTCCGTGCCATCGGTGCCATCGCGAACCAAAAGGACTTGTCCGTCGAGGTGCGTACGCAAGCCGCCACGCAGCTCGCCTTCGCGGGGCCTCACGCCGCCGAGGCGCGCGACGCGCTGGTGCAGGCGATGGGCGACGGCTCGCGTGACGTGCGTACGAGCGCGGCGCTGGCCCTCGGCAACGTGGCGCGCGAGCTGGGTGGCGACGCGACGCTTGTGGGTGAGCTCGTTCACGGCGTCCGCGGCGCCAAAGACGACGACGAGCGCGTCGCGTTCCTCCACGCGCTCGGCAACAGCGGCAGCCTCGAGGTTCTCCCGCTAGCCAAGGAGGCGCTGACCAGCGAAAACGAGTCGGTGCGCGAGGCTGCGGTGCAGGCGCTCAGGTTCTTGCCGCTCGGTGAGGCCGACCCGATGCTCGACCTCGCCGCTACGAACGACGAGTCCGAGAACGTGCGCCAGGGGGCCGTCGACGCGATGGGCTTCCGCATCGTCGAGCGCCACGCCACAGCGCTCCACCGCGTCCTCGACGCCGATCCGAGCCGCAAGGTTAAGGTCGAGGTGTTTCGGATCGTGACGCGCGCGCTCGCGGTGCGAGGCCAGACACTCTCCAAAGAGGGGCGCGTGAGGCTCGAGGCGCTCCTGGCAAAGGCACCGCCGCCCACGAGCGATTGATGTGCCGCGTGCGCGGGCCGTGCGCGCTCTTGTGCGCGCGCGCCCCACGCCGTCGGCAAGTTCGCGGATCCATGCGGAGCGCGCCTGGCATGGCCCGTGCTCCTTGGACGTCACACGCAAAGGAAGCTGATCCTCATGAACGCCAAGCACATCGCCTTCGTCGCCTCGGTCCTCGTCTCCTTCGTCGCCGGGTGCACCGGGGACGTCGCCGAGGAGGAGTCGTCGGTCCCCGAAATGGAGTCCACGCTCGAGACCCAGCAGGACGCAAAGGGCACGAAGAAGAGCGACGCCGGCTCACAGCCGTTCCTCAAGGTCGAGCTCAAAGAGGTCTTCGTCTCGAGCTACTGAGCGACGCGACAAGCCGTCGCGACAAGATCGCTTAGCATCGACGGATGCGCCGCGGAGCCTGGGTCGGTCTCTTCTCTACGCTGAGTCTCTTCGCCGCGTGCGGCGACGAACGCGACGTCGTCATTCCGCCGCTCGACGAGAGCGACGGTGGCGCCCAAGACGGCTCGATGTCTCAAGATGGAGCGTCATCGAACGACGCCGGGGTGAACGACAGCGAGGCGAACGACACCGGGGCTAGCGACACCGCCGTAAGCGATGCCCCGAGGGATGCCTCGACGGACGCCGATGGCTCTCGCGATGGCACCATGAGCGATGGCGCTGGCGACGGCGCGAGCTCGGACGCGAACAGCGACGCTCCCGACGCGCGTTCGGACGCGCCCACGCACGGCGACGCTGGCACGGACGCGGCGACGGACAGCGGCATCCCGCAAGTGCTCCTTCTCGACGAGGCTTTCGGCGCCAACACCTATGGCGGTGGCCTGAACGCAGCGGGCAACTGGGTCACCTCGGGGACGCTCGTCGCGACGAACGCCGGCACACAGTGGTTTGGGTCCGGCAACGGATCAAACAACACATTCTTCAACCTGTACTTCAAGAAGGCGCTCGGGGGCGTCGTCGAGAACCGACCCTACGCCGTGTCGTTTTACGTCGTGCTCCCTGAGGACGGCTCCATTCAGCCGATTGAGTTATCCGACTTCAGCGTGCTCCGGATCGGCGGTCCGACGGGAAGCGTGAATTGGACCAGCACCCCGTCGCCGACAGTGAGCGACGTTTGGGTGAAGTGGACCGGCACTTACACGCCATCGCTCGCCGATGTCGGCGGCCCCTTCTTCTTCGAGATGAAGTTCGACCTGCCGAGCATGCACAGCGTGGGCGTCGACGGGCCTATCGGGATCGAGTGAACACCCGGTGCGGGAGCGCGACCTCGTGCTTTGCAGGGATTCACGCAGGCGCGGAGGAAGCCGCGCACTCGTCGCTCAATACATCGGCACGCCAGCGTCCCACGGGGTTGGCACCGGGCAAGCGCTGGCGCTGCTCGCGTAACAGGTGCCCGTCGCCACGTCGCAGCAGTTCGCGCCACCGCTCGGGGCCGACGGGCACGAGGCGCTGCACTCGCCGTCGCTGCTGCAGTGAGCCATGCAGACCTTGGGGCGGGCCAGGCAACTCTTCAACGCTGACTCTTCGTCGGTGCATCGCGACAACGTCGTCGACCCGTTGAAGGCGCACGAGGTGAACTTGCCGCCGAGGACGGCGCACTCGAGGAACGTGGTCCACTCGGCGCCGCAGGCGCTGCCCGCTGCCTTCGCACGCGCCTCGCATGACGCGGCGCACTTCGTCGTGTCGCAACCGGTGGCGAGCTCCGCGTCGGCCTTCGCGCAAAAGGCCGCGCAGTTGACCTTGCCGGGCGCCTTGCCGGCATCGGAGGCTTGAGGGCTCTGGGACACAGAAGGCCCGCTCGCAGACGGCCCCGGGCTGGGTTGCGTCGCGCCGCTGCCGCCATCGCCGGCGAACCCGCCGCCGCCGCCCGAGCTGCAGGCCGCAGAAATCGTGAGAATGACGAGGGTGCCGGCCGTTCGAAGGGGGAGTGACATCGAGGAGAGGAGCCTCGCCGCGGTGCCGTGTCGCAAGGTTTCGGAGGGGCCGGCGCACCTCGCGTCCTCTCACCGAGCGTTAGGCGCGTCCCGGTCGATGAAGACGACGGCCGGGAGCGGGTCCACGTTGCCCTGGCAGGTCGGGCGCGCCTCGGCGAGGACCTTGGCTCGCGGGTCGACGACCTTCGCGAGATCGAGGTCGTCGGTGTAGACGAGGTCCGACACCGACAGCGCCCTCGATGAGAGGGGGAACCTTCCGAGGCCGTTGTCGTAGCTCTGACCGCAATAGACGTGGCCGTTCGACTCCGCCCAACCGCGCGCAGGTCGAGCCCCGTGAGCCGAGCGGTCCCCTGCGCCGCGTCGTCGCCTTGCACGACAACGCCGCCGCCGCGCTGCGCGAAACGCAGGAGCGAGTCGATGGTGACCTCGTCGTCGATCTTGTGACCCGGGTTCGACAACCAAACCACGTGAGGCAGCTTGCCGTCCTTCATGCGGAGGTCGCTCCAGGCGAGGCCCGTCGCCGGCTCATCGATGAGCTCGACCTTTGCCTTGGTGGTCGTGATGATGAGCGCCGTCGCGACGAGCAACCGAATCGTTGTGCGTCGCTCCGTCAGCTCGACGGTGAGGCGCGAGACCTCGTCTTCGATGATCGCTTGGATCTTCGTCACGGTGATCTCGACGCCGAGGCGCACCTCGATGGCGAGGCGTGCCTCGGTGCGCGTGAGCAGCTCGCCGAGGGCTTGCGTGATGGCGGCGGCGTCGCCGGCGTTTTCGCCGTGGTGCGCGTCGTCGAGAGCGAGCAGCACGCGCGGGGCCTCGCCCGATGGGAGCGCGGGCATGACACGCTTGGCGAGCTCCGCGGCAAGATCGGCGGCGTCCGGCGCGAGGGCGTCGCTTCGCGCTGCGCTCGCCGTAGCGGCGGAGGCCTTCGACTCGAGCATGCCGAACGTCAAGAGGCTCGTCGCGATGCGCCCGCGCTGCATGAGCCGGCCGTCAACGCGGCGATCAAGGAGCCACTCGCCGTTGGCGGCGCCGCAGGTGTCGACGATGAGGCGGCCGTCTTTGGACGCGAGGCACAAGTTCGAGCCCGCAGCCTTCGCGTAGGCCTCGACGCGGACCGGCGAGGCGAGATGGGCCGTCGTGTCGAGCGGCTTGCCGACGCGCCACGTTTGGTTCGCCTGCCCATGGCAGGGGTGAAACATCACGGCGGCGCCCGGTGCCTTGATGGCGAACTGAACGTCGAGGCACTGCGTGGGATCGGACGCGAGCTTAATGGCGCCCGAGGCGGCGTGGTACGTCAGCTCGGGCGTTCCTGCGCAGCTGCCGGTGGCGGCCAGCGGCACGTTGCTAGGCGCCGCGCCGATGCACGACGGTGACGTCGCCGAGGCGACCACGAACTTCGCCGGCACGGCCCGCGAGAGGGCGCTCTCCGAGGCCCCGTCGTCGCTGTCGTCGACGGCACTCGCGCAACCGGGAACGCACAAGGTCAACGCCAAGCACGACGCCACGATTGACGGGCGAGCGCGCAAGGGAAGGCGAGGCCGGGTACCGACGACGAGCGTGGCGAGCGAACCGAGAGAGCGCATGAGAGGTCCTTTTCTTCGTGCGCGCACGTCGCGTGCTGGCGCTTCGAAGGGGAGAGTGGTTGGGAGACCGCGTGTAACGCGAAATGCGCGGTGCGCTCGAATTTGCCCTGCTTGTGGCCGCGGCCGGTGTGGCTTCAGAATTCGCCTGAGAGCACCAAGCCGCGCGGCAGGTACTGGCTTGCGCCCTTGTCGCCCGCAAGGGGACTAAGCACGGGCCATTGAGCCACCGAGCCGGGGTTCAAGATCGAGAGCCGCAGCTTGGGCCCCGCGCTCGCAAAGACGATGCCTCCAGCGATGGCCGCTGTGAGGCCAATGCCTGCGCCCGAGATCCAGGCGACCTTGAAGCCATCGGTGAGGTTCCGGCAAGGATCGTCGTTCGGTTGCGGCCTTCCGAACGCGTCGACCCTTTGGGTCTGCCGGCAAAAGATGAGCGGCAGGGCCACGGCGGCAACGACGACAACGGCCCCCGCGACCAACGCCACGAGTGCCACCTTTCGAACGGCAGGGGCACCGGCCGTCAGCGTGACGCGACTCGGCCCTTCCACGAAGAGCTCTTGGCTGACGTCGCCTACCTTGAGGGTGACGTAGCCCGGTTCAACGTGCAATGTGCATGGAGCCGTGCAGTGCTCGACGCCAGCAGCGCTCGCGACGCGGACGGAGCCAACGGCCTCGATGTGGATGGGCACGCGGGTGCTGTCGGCGGCAGCGGGCGCGTCGGCCGGTTGAACGGACGCCTGTTGCGCAGAGGCGCGCGATGCGTGGCCAAGTGTCCCAATGCTCCCGGCGAGCAAGGTGAGCCACGGCACGACTCGACGGGGCCGACGCCAAGGCATGGTGCTAAGCGTACCCGAGCGAGTCTCGAATGGAACGGCTTGCCGTTTGGGCTCCCTTCGCGGCGCGGTACGCTTCTCGCGTCGGCTCCCGAGGCCGTCAAGTCTGCCTGATGCCCAAGCTCGACTCGACATCTTGGTTCGCCCTCGACTCGGTCGGCCACGTCGCGTCGTTTGCGCCGGGGCGCCGCGGTGCGGTCCCGAGCGGCGCGGTCACCTCGGACACGCTGGCGGCCTTTCTCGTCCGCGCGACATGCATCGCGCAGAAGCTCGCGACGACGCCACCGGCTGCGTGGCCCGCATCTCAGGCGCCGCGGGGGTCGTCAGGCCGGACGCCAGAACGATGCGTCCTCGCCGTCGACGACGCCGTTCGCGGCTACCGAGATGGCGAGTCGCTCGCGCTTCTGCGAGCGCTTGAGCCCGATGCGATCGTACTCCGCGCCTCCGGCCCACGGCTCCTTGCGACGAAGGTTCCTCTCGACGAAGCCCAGTGCGCGGCGTTGCAGCGCGCCCCGGTCACGCTCGGCCTCTGGTCCGCCAGTGCCGTCGCCGACCTGCTTGCCGATGCAGTTGCCGCGCCCCACTTCGCCTACGAACACGAAGGAGCCGAGGCTCCGCCTGGGCTCTACCGAAGGGTTTCGGTGCCCGAGGTGCCTCTCGAAGTTCGTGTGCTCCCCGAGGAGGCGCGGGCCGGGATACAGACGGCGCGTACGCCCGTACGATTCTCGGAGCGTTCGTCGCTCGACGTGTCGGCGCTCTTCGGCGATGCCTCGGTCGACATGGTCGCCGCACCGCCAGACGGGGACGACGAGTCCTATGTTGTCGACCAAGTGGGGGTCGACCGGTCGCTCGACACTGGACCGAGTCCTGAGCTCCAACTCGTTGGGGCTGCGTTTTTCCTGGGGCTCTCCACCGTCATCACCCTCCTCCTAGCCCTGTCCCACTGCTGAACAGCGCCGTCGAACCAGACCCTTTCCGCCTTGGCACGGCTCCCTTTCCGGCGGCGCGCTACCGGGCGCGCTCTCGCGTGCCATACGGACGCCATGCAAACGACACGACGCGAAGCGCTCCGGGCGATGACGATGTTTGCGGGGACGCTCTTCGCGCTGCCGCACCTCAGCGGTTGCTCCGGCGATCCCAGTGGCGACAACCTCGACGATGAGGAGCAAGGCGAGAGCGAGGAGGAGCTGCGTCGAAAGAAGGACGGCAGCACCGCGGCCGCCAAGTGCACCGACAACGCGCGTGACAAGACCATCTCGTTCAATCATGGACACGAGCTTCGCGTCTCGAAAGAGGACGTCGCGGCCGGCGCCGCGCAGACCTACTCGATTGGCGGCCAGGCCGATCACAGCCACTCGGTCACGCTGACCGCTGCCCACTTTACGAAGATCCGCGCGAACAAGAGCGTCAAGATCACCTCCACGGACGCCTTCGGGCATTCCCACGTCGTGACGGTCAGCTGTGGTTGAGGCGCCGATGAGATCCCTCACTACGCTTTCGCTCGCGTCCGCGTTGATGGCGGGCTTGGCCCTTAGCGCTGCCTGTTCGGCCGACGCCGTCGCCGCGCGCCCCTCGGGCCTCGCCGGCTCCGACGTCGCCGCCGTTGACGAGGATGAAGACGTGGACGACGCCCTCGATGCGGGCCGACGGGACGCGTCGAAGAAGAAGGACGCGACCGGTGACGTCGCGCAAGAGGAAGAGGAGGAAGAGCCGAGCGATGCTTCCGCGGTGGCCGACGCCACCCCCGTTGCGACAGATGCGAAGGCGCCTGAGGCTGGACCGGCGGGACCGACCTTCTCGGACGTCTACGCGAAGGTCATTGGCGTTTCATGCGTGGGCTGTCACGGGCCAACGCACGTCACTGGGCTCGACATGAAGACCAAGTCAGCGGCCTACAGTCACCTGGTCGGCGTCAAAGCTGGAACGGGCGGCGCCGGCTCGTGCAATGACGGTCTGCGAACGCGCGTTGTGCCCGGCGATGCCAACGCCAGCCTGCTCTATCGGAAGCTCGCCCACACAAACGACTGCGGCAGCGGCATGCCGCTTGGCGGCGCGAAGCTCTCAAAGACGAAGCTCACGCTCGTTCAAGCTTGGATCAACGCCGGCGCCCTCAACAACTAGCGCTAGGACCTACGGCGCCTACCAGGGCAGCGCTTCCCCGTTCTGGTGGAAGAACCTCCCCGAGCGCGCCTCGTCGAGCTCGTCGATGCGCGCCACGAGCCCCTTGGCCGACTCCGCCGCGGGGATGCCGCTCTGGCCGGTCATCGCGGTGGCGACCATTCCCGGGTGAAAGATCCCGACGGCGATGCCGCGCGGCGCAAGATCCCGCGCCAGCGATACGAAGGCGGCGTTCACCGCGGCCTTCGACATCCGATAGCCGTAATAAGCGCCGGAGCCGTTGTCCGCGATGGAGCCCATGCGGCTCGTGATCACGACGACCTTGCCCGCGCGCTGCATGAGCGGCAGGAGCGCCCGCGTCAGTCGGAGGGGCCCCAGCGCGTTGACCTCCATCTGGCGGAGGAGCGACGCATGGTCGAAAGAGTCGAGGGTGTCGCGCTCCAGAATGCCCGCGTTGTTCACGAGGACATCCACGCGCGTGCCGCTCAGTCGCTCGGCGACGCTTGCGATGTTCGCGTCGCTCGAGACGTCGACGCCGTCTAAGACGCGCGCTTTCGTCGCTTCGAGCTCTTTCGACGAGGAGCGGCAGAGCGCGACGACCGCATCGCCACGCGCGACGAGGGCGCGCGCGAGTTCAAGTCCGATGCCGCGATTCGCGCCCGTGATGGCGTAGGTCTTCATCGGGCGAGCCTAGCCTGCGGGAGGCGTCGCCAGTGCCTTTTGAAGCGCCGTGTCGATCACCACGAGTGGCCCAGGCTCACCGTCGAGATCAGCTGCGTGTCGAAGACGCGGTCGCGTCCCGCCCGTTCGAGGCCAGGGCTCAGCCGAAGGTGCCGGCTCTTGGGGAGAACCTAGGCGTCCTCGGGGTATAAGGAGCCCATGCGCCTCCGCCTTGCGTCGGTTCTCTGTTCTGGGGTGGTGGCCTTCGGCGTTGCTGCATGCTCCGGGGGTGGCACTTCGCCGAGCGGCGTCGGCCCCGATGGCGGTGCCGGCGGCGTCACTGTGTCCGACGGGGCCGCGGTCACTCCGGCGCCGGTGGCAGGAGGCGCCGGTGCCGAACCGCACACGCCGGCGGCGGGGTGCCGCGCCGGATTTGTCGCGTGCGGCGCCAGCAAGCCCGCGGTCTGCGCCCACGTCGAAGACGACTACTCGCACTGTGGCAACTGCGAGACGATGTGTTCCGGCGGCTCGTGCGTTGACGGCAAGTGCGTCGCCAGCTCGCAAGCGTGCCCCTTCGGCGCCGCGTGCGGAGCCGCGTGCATCAAGAACCGTGGCGCGAACGCCGAGCACTGCGGAAGCTGCTTCAACCGATGCGGCGATGCGTCGCTCTGCGTGGGCGGTGAATGCGTCGCCGGCGGCGGCGACGGTTCGTCGTGCGCGTCGCCGCTGTTCTGGGACCCCTACGATCAAGAGCGCGCCGGCTTTCGGACGACGTTTTCGCCGGGCACAACCTTCGTTCATCCCTGTGGACCGCTCACCGCGATCCCCACGAAGTGGTTCCGCTTCACCGGCACGAAGGCCAACACCAACGTGTCCGTCGACGGGACCGTCGATGCCGACGCCTTCGTCGTGACGGTGTTCTCGTCTTCCGAATGCAGCGAGGCCGTCGTCGTCGGCTGCAGCGCCGAGAAGGTCGAACCATCGGTCGACGTCCCTAACGCCAGCGGCAAGACGTTCTTCGTGGCCGTGGGCGCCGTGTCGGTTACAGCCGCGAACTCGGCGAGCATTCGCGTCGACCACTGACGCATCGCTCATGCACGCACGGCGTGCGCCGAAGCCGCGTCCCCGCCTGAATTCTTGATCGAAAATCGAAGCGCGGCTCACTACCATCGGCGCATGCTGGTCCGCTCTGCGTTCGCCCATCACGCTGTCGTCGTCGCCCTTCTCCTGGGAGCGTGCGCTGCCGCGTGCGGGAGCGGCGAGGGGGCGCTGCTCGGGACGGAGAACGCGGCGGAAGACGCGGCCGGCGGCGGAAATCCCGACGCGTCCACCGCGTCGGGAGAAGCAGGAGCGCCTGATGGCGGAGTCGGCGATGGCGCCGCCACCCTCGACGCAACGCTGCCGGACGGCGGCGCCGACGACGCGGCGCAGGGCGACGCCCCGGCGGCGGACAGCGCGGCCGACAGCGCGGCCGCGGATTCGAGCGCCGACGCTGACGCAGCGAGCGCCACGAATAAGCCCAACGGCGCGACGTGCGTCTCCTTCGCGGAGTGCGCGTCGCAGATCTGCGCCGTCGGCGTTTGCGTGGCGAGCACCTGTACCAACGGGCAGAAAGACGGAGCCGAAACGGCCATCGACTGCGGCGGCGCGGCTTGTTCACCGTGCGAAACGGGGCTCGCCTGCTCCGTCGGAAACGATTGCCGCACGAACGTCTGCCAAGACGGGGTCTGCCGTCACGCGACCTGCGGCGATGGCGTCAAGGGCGGCTCCGAGGTTGGCGTTGATTGTGGTGGCCCCTGCGGCCTCTGCCCGACGGGAGCGAGTTGCGGCGTGCCCGCCGACTGCGCATCGCGCGTGTGCACCCTCACGACGTGCGTCGCGGCGACGTGCAGCGACTTGGTCAAGAACGGCACCGAGAGCGACGTCGACTGCGGCGGTGGGTGCGCCAAGAAGTGCGAGGCGAACGCGTCCTGCTCAGTCAATCAGGACTGCGCCGATGGCATCTGCACGACGGGTCATTGCGAGCGATACAAGACGCTCGTGCTCATGCACTTCGATGGCGTCAACGCCGGCACTGCCTTCCCCGAGGAGCGCGGTCGCGCCGTCTTGGCCACCTTTGGCCTCGCCACATCGACCATCGAAAAGAAGATGGGCACTGGCAGCGCCTACTTCTCCGGACCGGGCATGAAGCTCCGCATTCCGTACGCGTCGGATCTCGTGCTTGGCACCGACGCCTTCACCCTCGAGTACTGGTGGTATCCGGTCTCGTGGCCCGCGCGCGGCTCGGTCTACCTCGTCACCGACGACGCCCCCACGACCTGGCTCTTTGGCATCGGCAAGGACTTCTTCAGCGACATCTCCTTCACGTTCCAGAATCACAACAGCGTGGGCTCGCCGCCCTTGGGCGACGGTTTCGCTGCGGCGATCACAGGATTCGGGGCCGGATGGCACCACCTCGCGGTCTCGCGGCAGGGGACGACGCTGCGGCTCTTCGTAGACGGCGTTGAGAAGGCGAGTGTCACGCCGGCGCCCGGGCCCAACGTGGCCGGTGCCCCGGCCGACGTACTGCTGCTCTTGGCGGACAACACGACTGGCTACGTCGACGAACTCCGAGTTTCGAGCGTGGCGCGCTACACGGCGGCCTTCACGCCGTCGACGGCTCCCTTCGAGCTCGACTGAGCGCCGATGGGCTCGTTGGCGCGAGCGGTCGGTGAAGGGCAAGCTCAACGTCGCTCAGTAGGCACCCCTGAAGAATGGCTCGTCGTCGAACGCGGCGTCGCTGTTCGCGGGCTCCGCGTCGTACCAGGCGTCGACCCAGCCGACGTCCGCACTGACCGGCGAGCTAGCCTCCGGTGCGTCGCCGGCGCCGGGGACGTAGTCGTTGTCGTACATCGCGTTGGCTTCGCGGCCCGCCCAGCTGATGGCCATGCGCGGCGGGTCAATGCCGAACTCTGACTCGGAGATCGCTTGCGAGACCGCTCCGACCTCGCCGCCACACACCCAAGCCAAGAGCTCTTCGCCAATCTCGTCGTCGTGGATCATGAGCTGCGAGAGGCACGAGCTGTGCCCGCATCGAGTTCTCCTGAACTCACCACTCGCGACGACACATGAAACGCCACAACGCGGCGCTTCGCGCCGAAGGGTGCACGCCCCGCGCGGCCGCGCGATGGGCTGGACAATGAACTCAGCCTTGACCAGGTGAACCCCAGCGCGGTCAGTTGTGCGCATCGCTCGGCGCCTCGCCGCGAGCAGCTCGGCGGCGCTGGGAATCCTGGTGGGCCTACCCCAGCGAAGCGACGGCAGCGAGAGGCCCGCACTGGCGATCGTGAAGCAACACGCAGGCCCCTGCGCCGCTACGGGCACGCCACCGTGTTGGCCGCGCGCGGCGTTCCGATGTCTGTCGCGTTGTAAGCGGTGACGGCGGCCGGCGCGATGCACTGGACCTTGCTGCCATCGATCATGATCGACTTGCCGGCGGTCGTGTTTGCCCACGTCACGGTGTCGAGCACGGTTCCGTCGACGCCAATCATCAACGTGCCGCTCGCGTTGACAAGGCTCACCGTCGTGACCACGTCTACGGTCACGGTGCCGAGCCCGTTGGTAGCGCCCGTTGCGTTTCGCGCGAAGAGAACGAACTGCCCTGACGTTACGGGCACGCAGTTCGCCGACGTAAAGGCAGCGCCAAGCGAGGTCGTTCCTGCCTGCACGCCGTTGAGGTCGAAATTCGCCGTTGCGTGGAGCTCAAACCATTCGCCGTTCGCGTCGGTGACGGCCGTCGGGTTGGGCATCCACTCGGAGATCACGAGCTGTCCGGCAGTCGGCTTCACGATGGCGCGCGTCGCGCCCAGCCCCGTGTCGAAACATTGACCGGCAACCGGGCCGGCTTCCGCGGACGCGTCGGGCTTCGGGGGCACCTTCGCGTCAGCCGCGTCGCGGCCCGCGTCCAGGTCTGGGAACGGCAACGGCGGGTCCTCGCCGTCGACGAGGCTTGCTCCGTCGCGGACCTTGGCATCGGCCTTCGCGACAGGGGCGTCGGAGCTCGCGTCGCTCAGCGTCGCGAATCGACCGCCGCTGCTGGCGCACGACGCCGCGGCCATCGTGAAAGCGAACCCCGCGACCACCGACGGTCCAACGCAACGACGCATCCCTCGTTGATAGCGCATGTGTGTCAATTTGTCTCAGCGGTGACCGCTCGGCGGTCGGCGCGCCGCCCGTGGTCCCTCGAGGGCTCAACGCGTCGAGCGTGCGTGTCGCATCCGGATCATCGACGCCGGGCCATGTGTCGCTACAGACGGAGCATGCATCCCACAAGGCTCGCGGTCCTCGCTTCCCTCGGCTTCTTCCTCGGTTGCAGCGCGCGCGATGACGTTGCCCCCGAAGCCTCCGGCGCGCCGGCTTCCCCCGCGCTCAGCGCTACCGCGGAAAGCTCAGACGACGCGGGGCCCGACTCCGCGGCACCGGACGCGTCCGCGTCACCCGTCACGCCTGGACCGTCGTTCACCGTTCCGGCGAGCGAGCTCCACATCAGCGATCTGTGGGCGCCGTCAGGGATCTCTTCGAACTACACGCTGACGACGTCGCCCTCTGGGGATGTCGCGACCCTCGCAGCAGGTCCCGGGGCCACGGGCGCGACCTGGAGCGCCGCCACCGTCACGCGTCCCATCGGCGACGACATCCTGGGGAGGCGGTATCGGTTGCGCGCCAAGCTGCAGACCGACGACGTGAAGTCAGCGTTCCTCTGGTTGCGCATCGACACCCCAACCGGCTGGACCATCGACAACATGGCGGAGCGGCGGCTCGAAGGAACAAGCGGCTGGGCGGACGTCTCCATTGTCCTCGACGTAGACGACGAGGCGGTCCGCTTCGCCTTTGGCTTCGCCATGACGGGCCCCACGGGGAGCGTCTCGGTGCGCGACATCCGCCTTGAAGAGGTGGGCCCCAAAGTGGCGACGACGCCATCGTTCAGCGGCGGGCTGTGATCATCCGAGCGCCGCAAATCGCCGTCGCACGAGACCCGGCGAGGGCATCCCCCTTTGGGCGAGCGCGCGGCAAAAGGCGTTCGGTGAGGCAAACCCCACGGCGCGCGCGATGCGCTCGGTCGTCGCATCAGGGTGCGTCATCGCCCAGGAGGCCCGCGCCAATACCGTGCGTGAAACGTGTGCGCGGAACGACTCTTCGCGCTGCCCCCACAGCTTGCACAGCGACGCGAAGCCACGTTGCAGCGTGCGCGCCGACAGCGCACTCGCGCCTTCCACGTCGACGAGCATCGCGCGGCTGCCGGTCTGCGAAAGGGCCAGGTCGACGGCGCGTCCGAGTCGCCGGAGCGAGTCGCTGACCGGTGTAGGCACGAGCTCTCTTGGCATGGGGAGTCCTTCCGCCCTGAGCTGCGCGAAGAGCTCCAATACCGCCGCATGAACCAACGGTTCAAGCGAGGGAGCCTGCCACGCGCGTTCGATGGCCGTGCACAAGTTGACGGCGACGGCGTGCATCGTTTCGGGGTGAACTCGCCCTCGATCGAAGCCCAGTGGGCCATGTTCGTTCGTGGTCTCGACGTTCATCGAGAACGACTCGACGTCATCTGCCTCGAGCCGAACGCGACTGCTGGCGCGTCCAGGAAACGTGAAGAGCAGACCCGGCGCCGCTTCCACCTTTGGATGCCCAGCGCGCCCCACGAGTCCGCGTCCCTCAAGCGCAACGCTGACGAGGTTGGTCCCTTCGGTCGGGCGGCCGTGACCAAGGAGCGGAATGAGGTCGTCGTCGGCGCCCATGTGCACTTGCCGGACGAGGTGAATCCAGAAGCCTCGCGCGTAGACGCCCCAAAAGCGGCGGTGCACGCCGAGATCGTCGATGTCGAAACGCTGGACGCTGAGGAGCACGCTTGGGGGGAAGCAAGCCGCGCGCCACACGGGCCCGCGCCCACAAACGAAATGCTCACTTTGGTGAGCGTTGGAGGTCGGTAGCCTCTGACGATGCGCTTCATCTCACCCAAGGCCCTTTGGCTCCTTCCTGGCCTGGCTGCGTTCGCGTTTGCGAGCTGCACCTCCGACGACACGACGAATGGGCCCGCGTGCCTCGACGGCCGATGCCTTGATGCGGCTCTCGCCGACGTGGACGTGCCCGATCGCAATACCGCCGCCGACGCGGCCGCTGAGGACGCCGGGTCCGACGCTACCCTCGGCGTCGACGCCAGCGGGCCCGACGGCAGCGACGCTGCCGTCGCCATCGTCGATGCAAGCGACGCGAGCCCCTCAGTCGACGCAAACGAAGCGGGCCCCGTCGACGCCGGCCCTTACGTCACGCTCGCCACCGGCACCCCGGCCATCAACAACATGCTAGTCGCGGCCGGCTACGTCTACTTTAGTCAATACTCGGGAGGCGTAGGACGCGTCCCTGTTGGCGGCGGCGCCGTCACGCCCTTCACGATCCCTTCAATCTACTCTGCTTCGCTGATCACCGCCGACGCCACGAACTTCTACTTCGCGACGAGCGGCGGCGAGCTCTACAAGGTCGCGCACGCTTCGACGACGCCGCAGCGCATCGCCGAACAGTTCGTACTCGGCGCGCCAACGCAGCTCACCAGCGACGGTACGTACGTGTATTGGGGCGAACAAGGCGGCCGCGTTGGGCGGGTGCCCGTCTCGGCCGCGGTGCCGAGCGATGGCGGCGGAGCGACCCTCACCATCGTGAACTATGCGAGCGGCGTGGTCGCGTCGGGAGCCACCCTCTACATCGGCGAGCACGGCCCGTCGAACACCGGTCGCATCGACATCTCGCTCGGCGACGGCGGCGTCTTGCCCATCGCGACGAGCCTCTACGCAACGGGCCCGACGAACCTCATCACCGACGGCCATCGCGTCTATTTCGTCGAAGGCATCAGCGGCAACCTGCCCATCGAGAGCGTACTGCTCGACGGTGGCGCGCTGCGCCGTTACGCGACCGGCGCCGCCTATCCGCGTATCGCGGCCGATGGAGTGAACTTCTACTACATGGTCGGCGCGGTCAACGGCGCGTCGATCCAGAAGGGGCTCGTCGACGGCGCCGGCACGACCTCCGTCGCCATGACGACGCTCTACGGGGGCCTTGGCTACACCTCGTCAGCCCTCGCCGTCGACGCCACGTCGCTCTATTGGAACGATTACGACAGCGGCGTGATCTACAAGGCGCCCAAGTAGCTCGAAGGCTCGGCTGGCGACTTTCGCTTGGCTCGCGGTGGTACGCCGCGTGCTTCCGACGACGCTCGCATGCACCTCCGTTCGACCCATCGTCGCTTCTGCGACGACAGCCGCAACCGAGTTGGCGCCGCAGCCACCGCGCTTGGCCACGCGCTCCGCGTTCGCTTGTTCCGCGCGCCGCCGCATCTTCTGGCCGCCTTGCTCTTGGTTGCCTGTGACCACGGCTCGGTGGCCACTGCAGAGGAATGCACGCTCGCCAACGTGGGGGAGTGCGGCTGCGAATGGCTAGCGTGCACGCTCGAGCCGATGGGTTGGCGGTGCGTGCGCTCCTGCAATGCGGTGACGCCTGGCTGCGTCCGGGCCGGCGAGCCTGTGGCGTGCCTGCGTCGATCGGCCGCGAAGACGACGTCGGACGTCGCGCAGGACGCACCGAGCCGATAGCAACGACAGGGGCGAAAGGAGCACGTGTCGGTGCGAACGCCTGAGCGAGATTCCGATGCCAAGTGACCATTGCGCGTACGCTCGCGGCTCCACTCAATCGAAAGCGGTGACCTCCATGGGCGACAAATCTCCGAAGGCCAAAGACAAGGCCAAGAAGCAAGACACGGCGAACAAGAACCAGAAGGCGGCGGCGGCGACGTCGAAGGCCAGCGCCGTTGGCTCCGTGAACAACAAGAAGACGAAGTAGTCTGCCGCCACCCACCCGGCAGGGCGCCTGCGCTCCGGCGCCGCGCCTACCGGGTGGCTCCGTTGCGCGTCACTTGTTCGCGTAGCGCACGAGCCCGGTCCAATCCTCTCCGGTGTTCGTCACGTCGCGATCGAGCCAGTAGACCTTGCTACCGGCCACAGCGACGCCGCCCGCGTTCTGCTGGGTCGCGATGGTCTTCTTGGCGCCCGTCGCCGAAACGCGCGCGACCACGCCCTGGTTCTGCGTTGCCCAAACGTCGCCCTCGCCGTGGGTAGCGACGTAGAAGTGAGTGGCCGTCGACGTGGAGCCGCGCAAGACGCCGGGCACCACGACTCCGAAGCTGCCAGTGCCGCCGTGTTCAATCGTGGTGTTGTGGACGGCCTTCCCGTTGCTACTGGTCACCGTGAGCTGTGCGCTCAGGGTGAGCTCTCCGAGGGTGAACAGCGAGATGCCACCGTCGCCCTGGAGCGGTTCGCGGCGCTCACCGGCGAGCGTTGAGCGCTCCACCGAAACGACACCCGTGCCGCGCGTGAGGAGAAGGCGTGACGGCGAGAGCGCCAGGTCGAGGACGTAGTTGTTGTTCTTGTGGGCGAAGTTTGCGCAGTCCGTTGCCAGCGACACTCCCACGAAGGCGCAGTGCCTGATGTTGCTGCGAGCCCACCCATCGGTGCGGCGATCGCGCGAGAGGATCGCGAGGCCGGAGGCGTCGACGGCGTACCGATCGTGCTGTGTGTCGAACGACGAGTAGATCTCGCTTATCGTTTGGCCGTCCGTCAAAAAGAAGCTGTCGTCGGCCTGGCCGTGTTTGTCGCCCCGGAAGAACACGCCGCCGTTGGTGGCCACGAGCGAGCTTGCACCAATAGACTTCCCGTCGGGTAAGACGAGGCGAAGTTTGTCGATGGTGCTGCAAGCCGGCACCTGGCAGCTCTGAAGCTCGTCGATGGGGTAGCCGTCAACGTCGTTCTGACCGCTCGCCGCGAGCCAATAGAGGGTGTCGCCCTTGGTCGCGAGTCCGCCGCGCAAGAGCGCTCGGAGCTGGAGGAGCGACGGGCACGCGGCGCCGACGCACGCTTTGCTCGAGAGCTCGCCTTCGTCCTCGCCGAGTTGCGCGATGTCGTGGTCGCCCGAGGAGCAAGCCACCACACCCAAGACGAGCCCGAAGACGCCGAACGTTTTGGTCATGCGTTGGGCGTAGTCCTGGAATCGCCCATCGCAAGCGGCCTATCCGGTCACCAAACGTCGTCCTGGGGTGTGAGTCGTGTTGCGAGGAGAAAAGGGGGCCGCGCCCATTGGAATCTTCGTGCGTCGCTGTCTCGTGGCCATCCTAGCGTCGAGGTCGTGCGTGTCCCGGTGCTGGAACGTTGGCGTTCGTCGTCGTCGTGAGGCCCACCGTCTCGGGCATGAGGTTCTCGAGTACCAGCAGCGACAAGATGCTCAGCGTTCTCCACCCGACGTAGTCCCAGCGCTCGCCGCGCGTCTCCGGGACCCACGCCATGACCTCCGTGTAGCGAACGCTGCCTCCGAGTCCGCGCACGCGGCCGTCGGGCGCGAGTCGCACTCCGCGCCCTGTGTCGTCGACGAGATCGCCCTTCTCGTTGAAGGCGTACCGACGCTTGAGTCCAGCACCGGTCACGTTGCCTGCGTCGTCGAGCGTCGCAAGGACTGTCGAGCCCGCAACGACACTCGCGCCGCGGAGCTTTGCAGAGGTGTGTTGCGGGAACGAAATCGAACCGTCGGGGCGAATGACAACGGCGAAGGACGTCGGGTAGGGGAGCGCGGCTCGGCCTCGCTCACCGTGCAACGGCATCGCCGGTGCTGCGAGGGGGACGTGCGGCGATGGCCCCGCGACGTCCGCGATGCCCTGCCACGGAAACGCCACCCGCGGCGGAGGCAGGTTCACGGCCTCGCATCCCAAGCACGCGAGGGCGACCGCTACCGTCGCCGCGCCGCGAATCCAGACCCCGATCGACAGGTTGGAGCCGCGGGCCTGGAAGGTGCGTGGTGAGTGCCGTCTTCCCATGTCTCTCCGTAGGAGCCGAAGGGCGGTTCGATGTCGCGTGATTTACGTCGACGCGGGCGCACGGCCAGGGGCCTTTCTGGCGCGAAGCGGCCCCCGTGCTATGCCGCGGGCCGATGGCGTCACGAGTTTGGTTGGGCCCCCCTCTGCTCCTCGTGGCGCTCTCCCTCCTCGCGTGCTCCGGGAACTCGCCATCCACCGGCGGCACAGCGTCGGGCACGCCGGGCACGGCTCCCACCGAGTGTGGCCCCGGCACGATGCCCTCGCTGGAGCGAGGCGCCTGCGCCAACGTTGGCCCCGCCGCGGTGCCGAACGGCTTTCAACGCGACGCCGACGGCTTCCGCATCGCCGCCATCGGTCCCGCGAAGCCGTGCACGAACGGCACCATGGCGCGCCCCGGCGAGACCACCTGTGTTGCCGTCGACGACGATTGCGGGCGCCCCTTTCCGCCGCCCAACGCGAACTGGGTCGTATCTCCCGGAAAGACACCTTCAGGCAATGTCGTTGGCACCCTCGCCGCGGCCCTCGAGCGCGCCAAGCGCGGCGAGATCGTGGCCCTCGACGAAGGCGAGCACGACACGTTCGATCAGTACACGCCCATCACGCTCGTCGGACGCTGCGCCTCGCGCGTGGTGCTCAAGCCGTCGACGGCGCATCCGAAAGGTGTGCGGTTCATCGGGCGCGGAACCTTCACGCTCTCCAACGTGACGATCCGCGGCGCAGGCATCGGCCTGCGCGTGGGGCCGACGGACGCGAAGGCCGTCGCCGAACGCGTCTTCTTCGACCACAACGACATCGGCGCGTCGGCCGATGAGGGCGGACACATCGTCATTCGCGCGAGCAGCGTCGTAGGCGTCGGCGTTGCCGGCGGCACGGTCACCATCGGCGTCGCCGCGACGAAGGGCAGCCGCATGGAGTTCGAAGACGGCGTCATCTCGGGTCACGCGTCGGGCGCGTACGCCGTCGATCCCGACAGCCACACCACCGTGCGGCGGTCGTTCATTCGTGGCCGAACCGACACCGCGAAGGACGCGATGGAGGCTTTCGCGACCGCCGGGGCACTCGTTGAGATCGAAGAGAGCTCCGTCACCGGCCGCGGGATCCTAGGCGCGGCGGAGGCCGGCACGCGCTCCGACACGAAGAAGCCGGGGCCCCCGGCTCGTCTTCGCATCACCAAGAGCGAGCTTTCGCAAACGGATCCCGTGGGCGGTGCCCTTGTCGCACGCGAAGGGGCGAGCATCGAGCTGGAAGACGCGAGCCTGTCGCACGTGGCCGACACGGGGGTTACGGTCCTCGGCGGCGAGCTCTCCCTGGTCCGCTCCGTCATCGTGTCGGACCCGGCTGAGGCGCCTTGGCGACAAGCGGTGCAGGGGATCCGCGCAGCCCGCGTGACCGCCGAAGACAGCGCGTTTTTGGGGGCCCAACAGCTCGGACTTTCGTGCGTCGGCCCCGGCTCGTCGCTCAGCCTGACGCGATCCCTCGTCGCCGGCACGCGCTACCGAGACGCGGAGCCACTCTCTGTCGAAGGCGATGGCGGCCGCGCCATCGACGTGGGCGACCACGCGACGCTCGCGCTCGTCGCGTCGGCGGTTGTCGGGGCAGAAGGCACGGGCGTCTACGTCGGGCAAGATGCCGTCGCCACGTTGGATCGCACGCTCATCGACACGGCAGCCTCCGTCGCTGTCTCCAAACGCCCCACCGGCAACGGACTCGTCATTGAAGACGCTCGCTGTTCGGCCGAGCGCGTTCTCGTGCGCCGCTGCCAAGGTTCGGCGGTGGCGTTCCTCGGCGGTGACGCGCTCGTGAAATCGAGCCGCCTCGTCGACAACGCCGTGGGCGTGTCGGCGGCCGCGCCGGGCAACGTCCTTGAGGTCGATCGCGAACCCATCGAGTTTACCGTCGGCCGGCTCGTGCTCTTCGCCAGCTCGCTCGACAACAACGCGCAGCGCGTTCGCTGAAGCGAGGCGGCCGTTCGCCTGGTGCGGTCCTCGTGCCTACAGCTTACGCACCGCGCACGAGGCGACGCGCAGGAGGGGCGGCGCGCAGTCCACGTCGGCGATGCTGCATCGCTCGACCTCTCGCTCGTTCGGCGCGCAGGGGCGCGGCCGGCAACTGCACGCGTCATCGACGGCGCAACAGGTGAGGCCTGCTCCGCCGCCGCAAGACGCGGCCTGCCCCGCCGTGGCGTACTCGTTCAGGAAGCAGGAGCAACCCTCCGCCGTGGGGGCGCACGCGAGCGGCCGACACTGGCAAGACAACGACGGGCCCGGCCAGCCGGGGGAGCTGCAGCAGACCGTTCCCGGGTACGTCCGCTCGGTGCAGATCAGCTCCGTCGTCGCGCCGCCGACAGAGCAACTGCACGTCGTGGCCCCGTATCGCGACTCACGGCAGTCGCTGAGACTCTCTCCAACGCGTTCGATGCAGAACCCTCCGCACTGGGTGGTGGCGCAGCTCGCGAGCTTCGCCTCATCGGCATCGGAGGAGACGCTTCGCGTGCGAAGCGCGCCACACGAGCGCGCGTCGTGGCTCCTTGCGCATGCCTCGATGTCCAAGATGGCGCCGCCGCAGTCCCGTTCCCCGCAGCAGCGATCGAGCTGCGGTTGGCATCGCGCAGCAAGGCAAGCGATGCACTCGTCGGTCGCTGGCGTCGGCGAGCACTGGGCGCCGAACTCCGGTGGCGACACCACGAGAAAACACGCGGCGAGCGAGGGCGCCAATACAAGAAGGGAGGTGGCCGCAGGCCAAAGTCTCACTGGGTGGCCACGCTACCACACACACGGTCAGCGTCAGGGGCGAGCGCTCTTGCGAAGCGACGCGAGCTTCTTCCAAAGCGAGGCCGAGCGGGCCACCAGCTTGAGCGTGACGTCGTCTCCGCCCGCGCCTTCGCGCTGCTCGAAGACGAACGCGCGCGCGTCGTTGCCGACCTCGACGCGCGTGCGGGCGTGCCCGTCGGGGCCGGCGGCGTACGCCAGCGAGTAGAGGCAAGGGTCGTAGCTCTCGTAGACGTGTTCGGCGAGGGCGTAGAGGGCCGCGGCCGCATCGACCGGTCCGTCCGGTTGCTCGAGGTGCAGCAGCGTCGGTGGCTCCTCATCGGCCAAAAGGGCGATGGGCAGCTCTCCGACCGTCTGAAAATCTTCTGCCACGATAAAGGCTTGTCCAACGAGTTCGAGCTCGGCAGCCGTAGGCAACGTCAAGAGCGGACTCGTGAAGAGGTCGTAGACATTGGGCTCACCTTCCGCGGCGCCGTTGTCATGAGCTTGCGTGACGCGGAAGCCCCCGCTTGTAGAGCCGAGCTCGATGTCGATGCGTTCCGCTTGGCGCGCGCTTGCTGATGCGGCTGCTGATGTGCCTGATGTGCTTGGTGAAGCCGCCTGACGCGCGTCGGTCACGATGGCGTAGCCGGTGACGTCGGGCGTCGCGCTCAGCGCTTCGCGTAGGTACGCGACGCATTCGGCCACAGGCTTCGACTCGAGGATGGCCTTGCCGGTCGTCGAGATGACGATCTTCGACGGCCACAAAAGCATGCAGGGTGCAAATGTTGGCCGCTTCGGGTCGACGCTGGCGAGGCCGAGCTTCACCGCGAGCGCGAGAAGCTCCTTGTCGGCGCCGCCAAGCTCACGGGAGGCCAGGTCGTCGAAGGCATCCCTCATGGCGTCACCAGGTTACGCGACCCTGATCGGGTAACACCGCAGAAATCGACGCATTTTGGCACCCGCAAGCTCGGCGCGCGCCTCTGCCCAATGCGCCTGCGCCTTGCCGCACCGGAAAAACCACGAATCCTCCCCGCAATTCTTGAATGGCTTCGGAAGGGCTCGCTCTGGCCCGCAAGGCGCGCGTGGGGGCCCCGACGGCAATGGCCGGCGGCTCTCCTTCCTGCCACTCTGCGCGGTGGAGCGCCGCGCTCATGGACGTTGGGCGACGAGCCGCATAGCGTGGCGCCACCATGACGCCCCAGGACCAATACCTCCAAAGCCAGCTCCCGCAGATCCTGCAACCCGGAGAGCAGGTCCTTCACGTCGCGTACATGCGCCGTCAGCCGGGCCTCATGATGCAGCTCCTGCTCGTCGGCGGTCTGCTCTTGTTCTTGATGACGAAGGCCTACTTCGTCGTGCTCACCAACCGCCGCCTCATTCTCGTTCGGACCAAGATGAGCTTCTGGTCCGGCGGGCCGAAGCCCATGAACTTGGGGGTCGAGGAGCTCGATGCGCGCGCCATCCAGAAGGTGACCGTGAGCGGCTTCGCCAACAACCGCTCGATGACGTTCCATCTTGCCGATGGCAAGAAGCAGACGCTCCGCATCTCGCCGTGGTTCAAGCAGATCGCCGGCACGAAGGCCTTCTTCGAAGGCGTGCCTACGCTGGTGACGTCGGGCCAACTCGCGCAACTCGCGGCCGGTGCGGGGGCTCCGTCTCCCCAGTTGGGTGGCTACGATCCGCAAGCACAATACGGAGCGCCACCTGCAAGCACAATACGGAGCGCCGCCGCCGCCGCAGCAGCAACAGTACGGAGCGCCGCCGCAGCAGCAGCAATACGGAGCGCCGCCGCCGCAGCAACAGTACGGAGCGCCGCCGCAGCAGCCGCAATATGGCGGCTTTTCGCCCGGCGCGCCGGTTCAAGTCGCGGCGCCCGACGGCAACCGCTACCCCGCGACGATCGTGCAAGAGCAGAACGGTCACTACCTATGCGCCATGTCGAATGGCGCGCAGCACTGGTTTCCGGCCACGGCCGTCGCGCCCGGCTGAGTCGGCCGAGCGGCTTGGGCTCTAGCGCGTCGCGCAGGGCGACACGCCAGCGCCGTAGATGTTTGCGGGGATCGTCCCGATCGGCGTTTCCACCTTCGTGACCGGATCGTATTCGGTGATGGCCGACTCCGAAGGTCCCGCGGTGAAGATCCAGAACTCACCGCCCCACGCCGCGAAGGCCATGCCGTTGGTTGGGCGACCGACCACGAGATCATCGGACGCGATGATGGTGCCCGTCGTCTTGTCGATCTCGTTGATGGTCGAACCCGACGTGCGGTTGAGGCAGAACGCGAAGAGGCGGCCGTCGCCGGTGCCCGTCAGCTCGCAACGGCCGACGGGCGGCGAATAGCGGCCGATCCACGAGAGCTTCATCGCTTTCGTGTCGATGGTGCCGATGCCTTCCGAGCCTTGCTCTGAGTCGCTCACGAAGAGTTCGTCCTCGAGGCCATTGGCGACGTAGCCCATGCCCCGCGGATCGACGCCGAGCTGATGAGGCGCGTAGCTCGTCGCAGAGCATTGAGCGTTGCCGGTGAAGAGGCGCCAGAGCGTGCCGTCTTCGAAGAACGTGTACGCCAACCCGTTGCGGTCGACGGCCATCGAGACGGGGAACGAAGTCGTTCCCGGGCACGCGATGTCTCCGACCTTTCGGACCTCGCGCGTGGGAGGGAAAAACGTGAAGAGCTCTCGGTCACCGGAAATCATGTAAACGAACGTGGTGCCCGCGTCGGCGCAGACGATGGAGCCGTCGCGCCTTGCTCCGTCGAGGCCAGGGAGCGCGTCAGCCGTCGCCGCATCGGCGCGGCCGTCGCTGCGCGCGTCGGGCCGAATCGAAGAAGCGTCGTTGGCCGGTAGTGCTTCTGGCTCGGTGAGAGCCGTTCGTGCGCCGCACGCCGGGGCTGACGCGAACGCCAACGAAAGCAAGCCGAAGACCCAACTCCTTCGCACGCCTCCACTCTCGCATGAACCGCCGGGGTCGACCATGCGACCTAACGCAAAAGTAGGGGCGCGGCGCCTCGAAACGACGCACACTGAGAGGCGCATGAAATGGCTGGCCGGCGTTGCGCCGCTCGTTGTCCTCGCGGCTTGCTACTCCGACGCGCAGCCCGTTGCTAAGGGAGCGTCCGAAGGCGAGGTCACCTTCGTCCGCGACGTCGCGCCGATCCTCCGCGCGCGTTGCCAAGGTTGCCACGCGCCGGGTGGCATCGCTCCGTTCCCGCTCGTCACGTACCGCGACGCGGCCCCCATGGCGGCGCGCATCGCCGCCGCCACGGCTTCGGGGCTCATGCCGCCTTGGGGGGCAAAGACGACGGACGAGTGCAAACCGAAACATCCCTTCAAAGACGATCCGCGCTTGTCGGAGGGTCAGGTCGCGTTGCTGCGGCGCTGGGCGGAGACCGGCACGAAGGAGGGCACCGGAGTGTTGCCCGCCGCAGTACCGCCAGCGGTCGGCCTCGAAGGGGCTCTGTCCTTGGCGCCAAAGGCGCCCCACGCGCTCGATCTCACGAAGGAGCGCGACGAGCTGCGCTGCTTCGTGCTCGACCCCGGCATCACGGAGAATCGCTACCTGACGGGGGTCCACTTCGTGCCGGGCAACGCTTCCGTCGTGCACCACGCGTTGGCCTTCGCCATCGCCGAGACCGACGCCGTCCCTGCCGACGAATACGAATGTTTCGGTGGTCCGCGGGTCAACGGCGCGTCGCTCGTCGCCGCTTGGGCACCGGGCGCGCTCCCCATCGAATATCCCGCGGGGGTGGCGCTGCCGCTGGCCAAGGGGACGCGCTTCATTATGCAGGTTCACTACCACCCGCACGCGAACGCCTCGCCGGCGCCGGACGCGACGGCGTTTCAGGTTCGCCTCTCCGACACGCCGCCGGCGTACGTGGTGGTGTCGCGATTGATTGGAAATTTCGAAAAGCCCGTGGGCGACATCGGCGGCGGGCTCGTGGGCGGCTTGATGTCGGGTCCCAACGATCCCCCAACGGCGCCCGAGTTTCTCATTCCCGCAGAAGCGAAGGGCCATACCGAGACGATGTCGTTTCGCGTACCTGAAAAGGTTCGGGGCCTCGACGTCGGCGAGCTTGGCGTCCTCAACGTCGGCGCGCACATGCACTTCGTCGGGGTCGACGAGCGCGTGAGCGTGAAGAGAGTCTCGCCGGCCGCCGGCGAAGAGGTCGACGAGTGCCTCTTGCACGTGCCGAAGTGGGACTTTGATTGGCAGCGCGGTTACCAGTACGACGCGCCGCTCGACTTATTGCCAAAGGTCCGGCCCGGCGACGAGCTGCTCGTGCGCTGCACGTACGACAACACGCTCGGCAACCCCAAGCTCGTTCGCGGCCTGCGTGAACAGTCGCTGACGGTGCCTCAGGCTGTGCGCCTCGGCGAATCGACGCTCGACGAGATGTGCCTGGCGGCCTTCGTGTTCGTTCGCAAGCTCTGAGGTCGCCGGCCTGCCCCGCCGCCCGGCGGGGCCGATCCGGCAAGGACCTGCCGCACCGCTTGGCGAGCGGTTGCCCGACCCCAGCGAAGCCCTGTACGCCCACGGTCCAACTCGGACGTCGCCGGGTCGGCATGCGCCGGCGAGGCGCAACAAAAGGGCGCATTGACGCTGGATCTTTCTTGGCCCAGCGGCTGCAAAGAGGACTTCGTCGCCGACGCGGTGACCCAAGCCAAGGAGCTCCCGATGAACACGATGAACGCCGTCCACGCCGCCCGCCCGACTGAAGTGACCTCCCGAGAGGAGCGCATGGTCCGCGTCAGCGAGCGGACGACGTTCATGCAGCACGAGAGCGAGGCGCGGAAGGCGTGGGAAGCGCGCATCTACCCGCCCGAGCCTCCGATGGTCATCGAGGTGACGATGGTCAATGGCGAGATGGTGTACCGGCTGAGCGCGTGAGGTGCGCTGGCGCGAGTTCGTGAGTGCGTTCGACGGGCCTGCCAGGCACCCTCTTCCTTGGCCGTAGCGTAGGCTGCCGGGATGGTCTCCTTCGAGCCGGTCGTCGTCGAACCTTACTCGCGCGTGAGCGGTACGGCGGCGGACGTCATCGTGCTCGCGTTGCACGTTGCGTTGCCGCTCCTCTTCGCCACTGTCGCGATAACTCGTGCGCGCCGGAACGCCGCTCGCGCAGCGCTCGCCGATGCCTCGGTGCGCAGCACCTCCGAGCCACTGGTCCCGGGGCCGGGCGTGGTCGCACACGGCGTCGTTGAGCTCGCGCCCGATGTGAAGGAGGCCATGACGGTCTCCATCATGCAGGAGGGCAAGGAGCAACGGTCCAAGGATGGCGACAGGGTCGTCAGTCACACGTGGACGGAGGTGAGCCGCAAGACCGCCGTGGCGCCCTTTGTCTTGGTCGACGACCGCGGCCAGAAGATTCGCGTCGAGCCGAACGAAGAGGCGCTGCTCGTCGATCGCCTCGACCATACGACGGTCCACGGCAAGCGGCCCGCGCGGCGCACACGCCACGCGCGCATCGTGGACGGCGAGCGCGTCTGGGTTGTTGGCGACCTGATCTCCGTTGGCCGGTCGGACGCAGGTGCCTATCGCGATGCGCCGGCGGAGCTCGTGCTTCGTGCGCCATCCAAGGGCCGGATGCTCCTCTCCACCGAACCCTTGGGCGAGCGGTTCCGCGCGGAGAGTGCGACACACCGCTTCGCGGGGCAAGGCCTTCCTCGGACTCGCTCTCTTCTTGGGGCTCTTGGACCTCAGCTATCACGCGTGCCGCTGGGCGGGGAGGCCGTCCACGGCCGTCGCCGTCGAGGTGAAGCGTCTCTCGGGGAAGAATCCGCGCTGCGAGCTCACGCTAGAGCCGAACGCCGGCGACACGTTCACCGATCAGGTCGAGCTGCGCTACTGCTCGAAGATCAAGAAGGGCGACGTCGTCGCCATCGTCGACCCGGGCGGCGTCTTCCGGCAAGCGGGCAAGGCCGCTGGCGTGAACCTCACGGTGGGGATCTTCGGCTTGGTCTTCGCGGTGGGCACCGCGGGGCTCTACGGCGTGCGTCGTCGCCCCTGGTACGAGGCGAAGCTCGTGGACCACGGCGCCGGCCCGCTGACGTATGCGAGCGTGGAGGAGTGAGGGCGAAGCACGTTTCCGTGCCCTTGGTTCGACCGACGTGCAGGTGGGCGCGCACGCGGGAGACCCTTGGTCGGTGCCCCGGTGCCGTGATACGAGCGTGGTCACGCGCCCGTAGCTCAGCTGGATAGAGCGACGGCCTTCTAAGCCGTTGGTCGGTGGTTCGAGTCCACCCGGGCGCGCCCCATGATGTCGGAGAGTTAGAACTTTCCGCGCGCGAGCGACCGCGACGGCCGCACCAAGGTTTGCACCAAGGGTCTGCGTCGGCGCGGGCGGCGGACTCGGCACCAGCGGAGTCGGAGCGGGCGGCGTCGCGTGCAGAACGATCAATGCGACGACGCGACGCATGCGCTCGATGTCCTTCGCGCCGTAGTGGCGTTCGCCGACGCTGCCGCCGGCGTGGCCCATGAGCATCTCGACAGTATCGCGCTCCGCGCCCTCGGCCCGCAGCCACGTGTAGAACGTCCGGCGCAGCGCGTGGAAGTCGAAGTCGTGCTCGCCTTGGTACTGCGACGACAGGCCGGCCGCTTCGAGGTCGGCTCGAAGGAGCTTCGCGCTTGCGGGCCGGTGCGCCTCGCCATGTTCGTTGGGGAAGACCGGCGCGCCGTCGACACGCGGCTGTCCCGTGTGCCGCGACCACCCGCGTTCCTTCCACGCGGTTAGCGCTGCGACCGCGTCGACGTGGAGCGGCAGCACGCGCCGACTTGCATCCGTCTTCGTGCGGCTCGGAGTGGCCCAACCGTCCTCGCCCTTCGTCGCGAGCGCTTTCGTGACACGCACCGTCGCCGCGTCCAGGTCGACGTCGCTCCACACCAGGCCAGCAAGCTCCCCGTCGCGCATGCCGCTCGTGAGCGCTACCAGGTAGCGGATGCGACGTTGCTCCGGCACGGTGTCGCACGCAAGGAGCGCGAGAGCCTCGGAGCGCGAGAGGTGAACGACGGTCCCGGCGCTCGCCAGCGTCGTACCCGGATCTTGCGCCGCACCTCCCGGGTGATGCATCGGGTTGCTCGGGACGCCGACGAGCCACTTCTTCGGCGAGCGCGTCTTCGAAGAACGCGGACAGCGTGTTGCAGACGTTGCGCGTCGAATAGGGCGCGAGCGGCTCGCCCGTGCGCTTGCGCGTGGCGACGCGTTTGCCGTCGTCGCCGCCCTTCCACGTCACGATCACTTTGCCGCTGTCGCGGACCTTGCGGAGCCACGTGCGCAGCGCACCGACGCCGAGTTGGTCAACGGGCACGTCCGCGATCTCTGGATAGTGCAGGATGTGAAGCCGCATGTTCGATGCGTTCTGCGAGCGGATCGACTTCGACAGCTTCGGGTCCGCATCGCGGAGCTTCAGCCAGTCTTCGGCGCGCTGGCGAATCGTCGGACACGTTCCCGGCGCGGCGTGCATGCGCGCGATCTCAGCGACGAACGCGTCCGCCCACCGGTCTGCGTCGCGGGCGGTCTTCGCATGCTCGGGCGGGATGCGCTTCTGTCGCCAGCCCCAGCTGCGCTTGTACTTATCGACGCGACCGTCTTCGCGGTCGAAGACGGTGTAGGGAATGTCGGACACGGCTGCACCGCCGCGCGCGACCGGTAGAGCACACGATGGCTGTTATCGCGGAAGATGATGTGCTCGAACTTCCCAGCGACGTGAACGCACCAAGTTCCGTCCACGTCCTTCCACACGGCTCCGATGTCCTCGAACGGGACCGCGTGCACGGTTGCGCCGAACGGCTGCGCGCCGACGAGCGTCACGCGAACCGTGTTCTCCTCGATCGAGAAATCACCAAGCTTCGCGGCGTCCGGGATGTACGTGGGGTCGCCGACGCCGAGTTTGATCCGCTTGGTCCGGATCAGATCTGCGATAGCAGGATGGCGACTCGTCGCGTGCGCGGACATGTGCAGGTCGCTTGCTCCAGCGGAAGGTCGACGTTGTCTTTCCAACTCGTCTCAGGAAACGCCACGCGTTCGCGCCGTCCCACTTGCCGTTCTTGTTCTGCGTGCCGAACTGGGCGCCAACGATGCCGCCCGCGTAGGCCTGAACGTTCACGGCGAGCATCTCGCGCGCGCAGTCCCATGGGATCCGTGCGCAGGAGATGAGGGTGCTCGGCCGACACCGCTTCAGGGCGGCGTCGTAGAACGTCTCGCTCAAGACGGTAACAATTTCCGGCGGCAGGCCCAGAAGCATTGGCGAGCCCTGGGCGTCCTCGTCGGCGCCCAAGAGGATGACGCCGCCAAGATGATTCGCGAACGCTGCCATGTCCTTCGCAGCTTCCGGCCAGTTCTTCGGATCGTACGTTTTCGAGTCCAGCGTCTCGCCCCTCGGTCTCGGCCCGGGTCGCCTCGACGTGAGCGCGCGACGATCTGCCGGTTGATCTGGATGGGCATCTCAGCTGACTCCCATCCGCTTCGGCCGCTTCGCGATCCGGCGCTTCGCAACCTTCGCCGCGTTCTTGGTCGGGAGGCTGTCGAGAATCAGCTGGTCCAAGAACCCGTAAGACCCCTTCAAGCTCCTCTTCCAGTGCTGGCGCTCGTCCTCCGGCCACGTCGACGACGCGAGGAACACGGCCCGTCGACCCCACGGGTCTTGGTTGTCGAGCGACTTGAATTTTCGTAGCCAGGCGCCGGCGACCGCATTCGTCGCTGCGAGGATGACCTCTCGACGTGCCATCGGGTCGAAGGAGTCGAACATCTCGAACAGCTTCGTAAGGTGGTTCAATTCCGGCGACGCTGGCGAAGAGGCTCAACACGACCAAACGAAGATACGGATTGGTCGCGATGACCGGGTCCTCGAGAACGTCGAGGAGTTTCGCTCCGAGAGCAGCCTTGTTTCCGAAGTAGAACGGCAGCGCGTAGCGCAGGAAACGGATGGCATCGGCAACGGCCGGAGCCAGCTCCGCGAAGCGGGACACGATCAGGTCGATCGGCGATGGCTCGCACGTTTGCGTGAGCCGTCGGAAGAATCGCCGCAGCCGAATGAAGTCGACGTCATCGGCGTCGAGGTAGTCCTCGACGATGCCGATCACGCGCGGCGGCGAGAGCGCCGCCATCAGCTCCGAGTCATCACCCGGCGCGGCACGAAGGCATAGCCCTCCGCGGCGTCATCGAGTTCGGCAATGATCTCGCCCTCGTCTGCATTGATGGGCTCGTCGGCGAGAGCGAGCACCGTTGCCACGTGAAATTCAGTCGCAGTTCGAATCTTGGTCTTCCTTCGATTCAGCTGCAGCTTTACAAGATCGAGAACCTGCACCATCTGATAGAGGGCCAGCCGGGCTTCCTTCTTGGAGGCGCAAAACACGTGGATGTCATCGACGAACCGCGTGAACGTAAACCCCGCTTGCACCAGGAGATCATCCAGCTGGCGAAGGCAACCTCCGCAAGCAAGTGCGCGCCATGGGGCCCGATCGGAATGCCGCGCGACGTGGTCACGCTGCTCTTCCTCAGCAAGTTGACGTACGCGTGGAACGCGTCGCTGGACACGCCGGCGTCCTCAGCCCTGCTCGATCGTATGGTGATAGATCTGATTGTAGAAATCGAGATGTCCGTCGTGAGCACCACAGCGTGCTCGGCAGCGAGTTCCGCGTTCCGCTGCCAAAATTCCCGGTAGCGATCTTTCCCAGAGAGCTGGCCGTCGGCGCGAGGCTCGACGCCGTAGCTGAACACGCGCGATTCATGATCGTCGCCACGACGGGCATCGAGGCGCTTGCAGTCGTGCCGGATCAGGGCAGCGAAGACGACCGCGTCCAACGGATCGAGTTGGGTGGCGGAACGGAACGCAAGCTCGTCTTTTAGGACAAGTGCGCGACGCGGCTCGCTCCACTTGTACTGCGGCAGGTCGAGCGCGCGGACGTGCGCAATGACCTTCGCTTGGTTCTCAGCCATGATCCCGAGTTCGAACGGGCGCGGGAAAAGGTCGGTGTCGCCGAACTCATTCAGATGGCGCAGCGCCCACCTCACGTCGCTGTCCTTTAGGTGGTTCGGCATCCGTCGGTCCCTCCGCAGACATCGTACGGAAAAGCACCCGCTTGGAGATCACCGTTCCGCGACGGTACCCTGATGGCGTGCCGCGATTCGCTCCGATAACCACGGCCGCCCACCTGCCGGCGGCCGACAGCGCTTACGAGCGCTCGACGCTCGACTTCAAGGCGACCAGCAGCCCAAAGCCAACCTTCGAGCAGGCTAAGGACGTCGCGGCCTTCGCAAACCGCTTCGGCGGAACGATTCTCATTGGCTTTGAGGAACGCGGCGACGGCCGCGTAGGAGTCCTCAAGCCGTTGACGGAGAGTTACGCCGCAGGCGTCAAGAACGCCGTGAGCAACGCCGTCCGCGATCGATGCCGTCCGAGTCCGACCGTCGACATCGACGTTATCGCCGTCGGCGAGGATCAACGTGTGCTCGCCGTGAACGTGTCCCCCTTCTTTGGTCAACCGGTCGGTGTCGTCGCGAATGACGCGACCAAAGGCGAATGCGCCTTACGTCTTTCCGTTTCGAACGCTGACGGACACGCGATATCTGAGGCCGGAGGAGCTGCCGATGTTTTTCGAGCCGAGATATCGCCGAACTGTCGTGCTCCTCGCGGCGATTCCGTCGTGCCCAACCCCCTCGTGGCAGCTCCCGCGGTGCCGCGTCCTCTTCAAGAACCCGAGCAACGGCGGCACCGACGGACTTCAGATGATCTCGGTCGCCGACTTCACCGTGGACGAGGACCGCAACAATCTCGCTTGCCAGTGCTACCCATCGCAGAGCGACGCCAAGACGTTCACCGCGCGAATCCCTCTCGAGGACATTGAATCTGTCGGTCAGCGAACGGACACGGAGTGGTGCATCGTGGTTCGCGGACGGCTTCAGACCAACACGAAGATGTACATACCGATCCCATCCAACGCACGTTTCAAGGTTTGAGTTCACGCTACCTCCGAGATCCGACCCAGCCCGGGAAGGTCGTCTGCGCAGCTCCTTTTCCAGCTTGTCGAGGTGCTCGGCCGCTTCGCGGAGCGACTTTTCGAGGCTCCGGTCGTTGTTGATCGAGTCGATCAGGCGTTGCAGCACTGCGCCGTGGAGGTCGTTCACCTCCGCTTCGGTCAAGGTCGCGCGGCAGTGCGGGCATTGGACTGGCGTTGGATGGGTCACGGGTTCCTCCTGCGTGCAGGAGGAGTCTTGGGCGAACCGGGCCAGGTTTCCCGGAAAAAGTGATCGCCACTCGCTCCGCCATCATCGAGGAAGCTCCTGGTTGAGCGCGCTTCGCACGGTCTTCGGCCACCACTTGCCGCCCTTCGCGGTCGCCACGCCGCGCCTGTTCAACTCGTCGGCCAAGCTGCGATGGGTGAACGCACCGGACTCGTACAACGCTTTGGCGAGCCGCACGCTCTCGACGGCGCCAAGCTCCACCATCGACTTCGCGCCCAGCTTCCGGCCTTGGGCTTTGACTTCGGCGAGCGCGTCGCGAGTGCGCTCGCTGATCGCGTCCGCTTCCAATGCTGCGAAGGTCGCGATCATTCCGAGCATCGCTCTGCCGGTCGGCGTGCTCGTGTCGAAACTCTCCGTCGCGCTGCTCACCGAGAGTCCGTAGCCCTCGCGGTCGTCGAGCAGGTTCCAGAGCATTCGCTGTCGGCGAGCCAGACGTGAGATCGAGTAGACGACGACTACGGCGCCCGGGGTCACGGTCGCAAACTCGATCGTGGCGCGAAGGCCCGGCCGGTTCTCGACGGTGTCCCGGCCGCTGACCCCCGCGTCGCGGAAGACAGCCGCAACCGGCAAGCCCAGTCGCTCGCAGTGGGCGCGGCACTTCGACTCCTTAGCGTCGAGGCTGATCCCGTCGCGCGCCTGGCCGTCGGTGCTGACGCGCAAGAGAATCACCGCAGCCGGCTTGGCCGCGGTCTTCGTCATCTTGGTCTTTCGGGCCATTGTGACCACCCCATGACAACCCAATTGGTGTGCAAGGTGTTCTTACCCGATTTGGGTAAGTAGATTAGTGATTCAGCGTTCACACTGAACACCCATCAAACACCCAGACGTTGGTCTGGGTGTTCAGCCCGCCCGATCGATCGGAAGTCAGTCCGCAAGGGCGAGCAGCCGCGATAGCTGCCCGCGAGGTCGAGGACGACAGGGCCGACGTCTGGGTCGAATGGGCGGCCCTGGCGCCGCACGTGGAGGCCCACGAGGCAGTCCGCCGACCCGACGTGGGCGCGGACCGTCGAGAGGAAGACAGCGCGGCCACAGACCGGACAGAGGCGTATGGGGCGGCGCTCACCCCGGCTCACTTGCTGCCCGAGGGCCCGAAGCCGAAGCTTCCCTGCCCGACATCGCCCGGCACGGAGTGCACGGCGGGGTCCAGGATTCCGAGCTGGCGGAGCCGAGCCCGATAGCGCTCGCGGTCCTCCTGAATCTGCTGAGGCGTCATCGCCGTCCGGGCCGAGAGTCCCCCGGGAGTGCCGCGCGGACTCGGCGGCGTCATGGCCGTCGTGCGCACTTTGCTGATCGCGGTCGACAGCGCGTGCACGTAGTTGAACGGCGTGTTGGTCGCGCGCGCGTCCGCATAGGCGTCCGTCACGCCTTTGACGACCGTTGGGATGTGTTCAACGCCGATTGAGGCCTGGATCGCAGCGTTGGTCGCGTTGCATTCGAGCCGTGCCTGTTCGGCCGCCTCCTTCGCTTCCTTCGCCTCGCGCTGCGCCTTTGCGAGCGCCTTGCTCATTCGGTCCGTGTGAGATCTGTTCTGATTGTGGTTGCCCATGTTGGTCCGTCCTTCCTCGTGTCGTGTTCAAAGGCCGCGCGCGCGGTGCAGGTCGAGGTGACCGAACTGCGCACGTGGCTTGTTCTCGCGGTCTCGGATCTGCTCCACCGCGACGAGCAGCGCCGCGACCTCGTCGGGCGTGTGCTCGTCGGGCGAGAACGCGGTGAGCCCGTCCGCCAGCGCGCGCATCTCCGGAGTCAGCTCCCGGTCGTGAGGGCGGAACCGCCAGCGCGCGGCGGCCAGCTCAGCGGCCAGGAACTCGACCCGCGCGATCTTCGACGATTGACTCGTATGCAGCGCGGTCGCGGCGACCTGTTTCCGCACGGCCTGATAGACGAAGTTGCCCCCGGCGTTGCTCTCGACAGCGGCAACGGCGCCGAACGCTTGCGCGGTCTCGACCACGCAGGCGACAAGCTGGTCGAAGTTCCAACGTCCGGTGCGCACGTGCACGACTTCGCGCACGCCGTCGTCGCAGCACCGGACGACGACGAGCGCAGATCGATCTGCTCCCGCGTTCGTGCTGAACCCGACGTCGACGCCGAGCACGTAGCGCCCGGTCGGCCGAACGTAGTGCGTCGTCGGGAGCGCGAGACCGTTCGTGATCATTGCCTGCACGTGCGTCGGGTCGAAGATGCAGCCGTCGTCTGCAGCGGCGACGCAGTCGAGCACGCGGCGAGCGAGGCGCGGCCCAAGCTCGCGGCGCCGGGAGGCGATTCGGTCGGGCGGCCAGCGCGCCGCCCATGTCGGGTTGCCCTTCGTGTCTTGGATCGGGATGCGGACGTGGTCGACGCCCCCGAGGTCAATGAACCGGTGCATGGCGTCGGCGCGGTGCCACGAGGTCGAGAGGAAGATCACGCGTCCGCCCGGCGCCAAGCGACTCAAGATGGTGCTGGTTACCCAACGCCACGTGGCGTCACGCGCGTGCGGCGTCGCGGTCGTGGCAAGACTGTCGAGGTCGTCGAGCACGATCAGCCCGATGCGCGCGCCGAGAAGTCCCGAGCCGTCGAGGCTGGCCACTTGAACGTTGGGGTCGGCGACGTCACCGGGTTTTGCAGCCACGGAGAACGCGAGCTGTGTCCACTGCGTCGAATGGGGGCGGATGCGGAAGATCCTCTGCGCGTCCGGTGACCCTATCGACCGTTGCACCGGACTAGCCTGCCGCGTCGCCTGCCCGATGGTGTTGCTGACCATGGCGACCGTCAGGCGCGGGTTGCGAGCGAGCAGCCAGCTCACGGTCGGCGCTACGCACGAGGTCTTGCCGTGCTCGGGGAAGTTCGATTGCGGCGCGGGGTGACGTCGCGATCGGATGATGCGCTCGTGAAACGGCTCCAGGCGAACGGGCGATCCGGTCGACGCGTCGCGCATCGTCTGCGCTGCGAACACAACGGGGTCGCGTACGGCGAGCGGCGTCAACCAACGACTAAGCAGCCCCATCGGCGCCCCCGTTCGTCTCGACCGCAGCCGGAAGGGCCGGCGCCTCGGCCGCGACCATCTCCGCGAGCCTCGCTTGAGCAAGGCGGATGTCCCGTTCAAGCTCCAAGCGCGTCTGCGGCGTGTTCGACTGCACGACTTGGACGGCTCCGCCAGGGGCGTTGACCATCACGTTCGTCGTGAAGCCGGATTGGAGGCGGCCGGCCAGCCTCGCTAGCAATGCGACCGTCGGGCGGGCCTCACGAAGCGCCTTCAGTCGGAGCTCGTCATCGTCCTTCTCCTCGGCCCGGACCAAGATCGCTTCCGCGGTATTGGCGAGTCGGATTACCCGGAGAAACCACGTCGTCGGCGCGCACGGACTCCGCCGCCTTCGCCGATGCCAGGACGTCGCCAAGGTGGTCGTCGCGGTGCCTGCGGAGCGCATCCTCGGAAACGTCGTGCTCCGCGCTATGGCGCGCATCGAACCGCGGCGGTCCGCGATTGCCGCGTCGATGGCTTCGCGGTCGAAGTGGGTGCAGATGGTGCAAACGCGGGGCACTGCGGTTCCTCAGGCTTTCGTGCGGATGTTGGCGAAGACCTCGACGCGCTGGCTCTGCGCGTTCGCGGTCTGCGTCTTCGTCTCGGTTACGACGTCGTCGCGGTACGGGGTGGTGGCGCCGCGAGCCGTCACGGGGAGTCCCGTGTTGGGGTCGATGGGGATCGAGTCGGGGCCGGGCGCGGTCTCGGGTCCCTTCCAGCGTGCCTTGCTCGGTTCTTCTCTGCGGATGGTCATGGTTGCTTCTCCCGTTCGGTTTGGTGTCGATCGAGGTCGGTGCTCGACGAAGGAAGACCGGCTCCCGTGCTGGTCGCCATGCCCTGGTTTCCCGGCCCGAGGGCCGGTCTTCCTTCGTCGAGCGTCGTGGTTGCTGTCCTCCGCATCAGCGCCAGTTGGCTCTGTTGCGCCTCTGTCGGCACCGGAAGACCGCCCCGTGCGTCCACGGGCGGGACGTCGCCACACCCACGCGCGTCGAGCGCGGGGCGGTCTTCCAATGTCGAGCAGTCGCACGCGCCAAGATCTCCAAAGCAGCGGTCGCAGGTGCCGCGCTTGTTTGTTGTCGACGCCGGAAGCGCGCCGAACGCCTTCCCCTTGCGGGCGCGATCTACGCGACGACGACACGCCCCGTCGAAGGCGCGCGCATCACGCCGAAGATGCTCCAGGGACCGCCCGCACCCGCATGCGCATCGCCGCGTTTCCGTCCGCGTTGTGAGAAGCGCGGCAAAGACTCCCGTCGCAACGACCAGCGCGCCGCGGTTCTTGGTCGCGTATCGGAGAACCGCGGCGGCATGTTCTCCGAACCCGCGGCCGGCCTCCCAGGTCGGCCTCGCTTGATTGCCCGTCCGCAGAAACGCGGCGAGCCCGCCGAGTTCCTTCAGCACGCACGATTCCGACGAGCCGCCCGCCGCGCTTCGCCACGCCTTCGCAAAAAGGGCGGCACTCTCGTCAGTCGCGAAGAGCAGCGGCCCATGGAGATGGGCGTGTCCACCCTCCGCGTTGGTCTCCTCGAAGAGAGCGGCCGAGTGCGCGTGGTCAGCGCTCGCGTCCCAGGCGAGCCGCATGGCCTCAGGCGTCTGCTCGTCCGTCGTGAGCGATGCACTCGCGACGATGGGGACGGGCGGGATCAAGGAGACGACGTGCTGCCAATCGATCGCTACGACCTTCGGAGACTGACTTTCTGCTTTCCCTGATGCCTGCGGGGCAGCGGACGTTACCAAGTAAGGCGAGCGACCAACGCTGCTCGACGGCGCAGCCTCTTTGTCGAGAGAACGCGCACGCGAGGTGCCGCGCTTGCCGCGCCTCTGCGCCGAATTGGCTTCAGAAAGCGCGGCATCCGCGGCGGTGGCCGGAGCGAAGACGGCGGCGATCACGCGTCACCTCCGCCCGAGATGCTCACAACGTCGTCGATCGGCACGCTCCACCGCTCGCCACGCGCGTCGACGAGCACCGCACACTCCGGCCCGACTAGAACGCCAGTCGCGGGGTCGCCCAAGATCTCCGTGCCGCTCGCGCGCCCGGTGTAGCGACAGCCATCAGGACGGACGAGTGTGATCCGCCGCCCATCGAGCGCGTGGAGTGCGTCGCGGACGTTGCCAGGGCTCATGCGGGACGCGCTCATGCCTTCCTCGCTGCAGCGATCGCGGACTCGGTCGCGCTCCGGCTCCTGCGCTCGACGCGTTCACGCACCCACGCGTCGGCTCGCTCGACGTCGACGCGGACCCGACCGGCGCTCGACCTCACAACGGGCAGCCCCTCGGCCCGCCACTTCGCGACGAGGCGTCGGCTCACGCCTTCCTTCACGGCGTACTCGGACAGGGACAAGAACGGCGTCGGCCGAGGCCGCTCCGACAGCGCGGCCGCAACCGCCCTTTGCACGAGCGTCGACAGCTGCTCGTCGGTCATGTCGATAACGCGGACCGGCGCGCTCACGACACGGCCTCGCGGTGGTCCGCCAGGGCCCGGCGCCGGCTCTCGGCGGCGGCGGCGAGGACCTCCTCGGTAGTTTCGTTGGTGAGCGTGGCTAGCCGCACGCACACGTGCCACGAGGGCCGCTTCGTCTTCCCGGTCCGGATTCGCCGAAGGACTACCCGCGTGATGCCCGTGAGCCGCCTCGACGGCGCAGTCAGACAGTCGATGCTCACGGAGAATTTCCTGGAGGGAGCGCTGCACATGAGCACTTTCCCGAGCAATGTCCCCCGTACCGAACTCCCGCCATAGTCAGCGGCGGCGCGTCGCGTCCTCGACCCTTTTCGCGAGCCAAGCGACCCGTGCTCGCCCTGTCGGCGCCTTCGTCAAGTCGCCACCGGCGGCGAAGTCCAAGCGGAAGACCATGAGGATCAATGCGAGAGTCTTGAACGCGTCCGCGTCGCGACTTGCGCGCTCAATCGCTTCCAGCAGGCCGAGCAGGATCTCCCTTGCTCGTCTTCGGGACGGCCTTGCCCTGCCTTTCGGCAACGGCGACGAGTCACCGCGCTCGACCGCGAGCGCCGGTGAGTCGGGCATGTGTCGAGTGCCGCGGGCCGTGATCGATACGACGTGACCGGGCGCCGTCGCCACATCGCGATCCAGTACGAAAAGCGCGAGGTCGATGGGCCATGTTTCGCCCGGAGTGTGTTCGACCATCTCCACCTGCACCTCGCCATTCACCATGCGCTTCCGCTCACGACCAGGCAGGAGGACGTCTCGGAGAATCTCACGAAACCGGCGAAGCTCATCGGACGTGAGGGAGTTTTCGCCGGCCGCACGGATCGCCCTCGAGTTGGCCTTGCCCAACATCTCAAGAACCGCGCGGGCGGCTTCGCGCTGGGTGAGTCGCGCTGAAAGCCTCTCGTGTCGCGGTCGACGTCGAATGGCTCGCGTTGCGGTCACGAAATCACCTCGTCGTCCAAGACGTCGAGCGTGGCAGCGACGAGCCGACGAGCCGCGTCAAGGTCACCACGATGAAGCGCGTTCGCAGCGAACGCCAAGACGGTGAGCGCTGCCCCTGCCTTCGTCGGCAAGATGTCGGATGCGTGCATCACGCACGCACCACGCAGATTTTCCGCACCAAAAATCTTTGGTGCACGGTGCGTTTTCGTGCATTCCGGTGCACTTTGCGTGCACTCCGCACATACAGCTCCGGCGACGACTTCACCCGAGGAATCTAGCGGTTCCCGTGCACAAGTGCACTCCGGTGCGTTCCCACGTCCGGTGCCTTCTAAGCCGTTGGTCGGTGGTTCGAGTCCACCCGGGCGCGCAAAGCCGGGGGCTTGGCTGCGCCGGGTGGCACGGCGGTCGCGCCGGCGCTAGGCGCCGCCGCTCGGGAACGAGTCCACCCGGGCGCGCAAAGCCGGGGGCTTTGGGTTCCTCGCCGGAGCAGAGCCGGCGAATCGGCCCACGTTCAGCGGTTCTCTAGACGAACGATCGTCGCGCTGCCGGGCCGGCCCGTCTTCTGGGTGAGCACCGCGACGCCGTTCGATAGCGGCTCCAGCTGGGTGACCGGCGCGCCGAGCTGGGCCAGCACGCGCACCGCACCAGGCTCACGGCGCGTGACCTTGCCGGTCGCGTCGCCCACGTACAGGCTCCCAGCGCGGTACGCGAGGCGGGCATTCGGTGCCGCGCCCCACTCAGTCCGACTCCCGTTGGCAATCGAATACACCGCCGAGCGAGTGCCGTCGCTCGAGACCTCGGCCAGGTAGAGCGTGTCGCCCGGACCGGCCGCGATGTCGGTCACCCGGCTCTGCAGTGAAGAGGGAACTGCGAGCTTTGGCTCACCGCCGTCGTTCGGAACCGTCACGACCGCGCTGACGAGTCCGGAGTCACAAGAGAACAACGCCGTGAAGGAGAAGCGGGTGGCGACGATCTTCCGTGCGACGCAGGGGCGCTTCATGCGCTCGTCGTTCACCCGCGGCACCACGTCGTCTCGAAACGCGGCGAGACGGCGGACCTCACCCGTCCGATCGACGGCGAAGAACGAAGTGCCCAGCGGAGCGTCGGTGACGCGCGCCATACTCTGGGCGACCAAGATCGCGGAGCCGCGCTCATCCACGGCCAGCGCCGGATGCATGTAGCGGCCTTGCGCGAGCTGCCTGGGGTTCGGTCCGACGGTGACGAGCCAATCGGAGCGGTCGCCAGCGCCCAAGAGCGCGCTGACGCTTCGATGCACAACAAAGCCCTCGGTGCCGGCGAACCACGGGCCCGAGAGCCCGCTCGCGTCGCGCGCCGCGTCGACATAGCGCGACGGGCCTGCGATGCGCAGCTCCTTGTTCTTCGAGAACCAGACCGCGTCGGCCGAGTCGACACCAAGTTGCAGTGTGGTCTCTTCCCAGATGTCGGAGAGCTCCGTCAAGACCTGGACCGCGGATGCGTTCTCGAGCGCGGACGAGTCGTCGCCCTCCTCTTCGGCGGCGGGAGGTGCCGAGCAGGCGGCAGTGGCAAGCGTGGCAAGCATGAGGAAGAGTTGGGTGTGACGCATGCCAGCGCTCGAGCAGAACTCGTGCCGAGCCCTTCCGCGTTCGCGACGACGAACTCCTCAGGTCGCACGATCCACCACCAGGTTTGCGCGGGGGCGTCGTCGTCGCGCGCGAGCCTCTCACGCAGGGCGCGGGCGTGAAATTCGGCTCGCAGGTGGGTCGGGGACCTTTCGGCGCGAGCACGGCGGAGAGAATCCACTTCCGAAGAGGGGTCGGCCCCTGCCCATGGCACTGCCACTGACTGGAAGCGGGACCGACTTCGTCGCGTGGCCGCTCGGCCGCGACGCGACGGGCGCCTGTCGACGCGAGGCCACGGCGGTGAGGCCCGGAGGTCACGCCTTCACCGGCGCGCAGGGAGAAACGCGCTCCAAACGATCCACCCGCCGCCCACCCGCGAGCCTTTACCGCCCCGCAACCCTCGTGCACCTTGCGCTCATGGCCGCCAAGAAGAAGCCGTCACCGAAAAAGGCCGTCGCTGCGTCCGGGGCCAAAGGTGCTCCCGCTCGCCCCAAGGGAAAGCTGCCCAAGGCACTGGCGCACGCCGAGTCGGCGCTCCGCGCGATCGCGCTCGGCTACCCCGAGAGCCACGAAGACTTCCCCTGGGGCGAGCGCGCGCTGAAGGTCAAAGGCAAGGTCTTCGCCTTCATGTATTTCAGTGACAAGGGCCTCTCGCTCACCACCAAGCTGGCGCAAACCCAAGACATCGCCCTCTCGCTCCCGTTCGCAAAGCCCACAGGCTACGGCTTGGGCAAGAGCGGTTGGGTCACGGCGCGCTTCGCGCCCGGCGAAACGCCGCCGCTCGGTCTCCTCGCCGCCTTTATCGACGAGAGCTACCGCGCGGTGGCGCCCAAGAAGCTCGTCGCCACTCTCCCCGTGGCAGGTGGCGACGCCGCCGGCGCGGCGAGTGAAGGCCGCGCCGCTATCGTCCCGCCGCCTGCCAATAGGCCTTCGCGTCGTCGAGCCGTATCGAAGGCGGCGTCGTCCCCGGCACGCACGCGTAGCGTGAAAAGTCCGAAACGCCGATCGCCTTGAGCACGTCCTCATCGTAGAGCGCGCTTCCGCTCTTGATGCCGCCCTCACCCATGATGAGCGCCATCGTCGCGTCGACGAGGATCTCCGGCTTGCGCCACATCTCGGGCGTTCCCAGGTGATTGCCGATGACCGCTTGGCTCTCGACCATGGTAACGGGCCACACCGAGTAGGCGCGGATGTTGTCCTTCTCGCCTTCGGCGGCGAGCCCTTCGGTGAGCATCGTCATGCCGAACTTCGAGATCATGTACGCGACGTGGCCCGGTGTGACGTTGGGCGTGATGGGTGGCGACATGTTGATGACGCACCCGCCGCCGCGCTTCTTCATGCCCGAGAGTGCGTGATGCGCGCACAAGAACGAGGCCCGAACGTTGACGCCAACCACGAGGTCGAAGCGCTTTGCCGGCGTGTCCTCGACGTTCGCCCAGTAGAGCGCTCCGGCGTTGTTGACGAGCACGTCGATGCCGCCGAGCTCCCGCGTCGTCCTCTCCATCAGCTCGATGATCTGAGCTTCGTCGCGGACGTCGGTTGCCTGAACGAAGGCCTTGCCGCCCGCCGCTTCGACCTCGCGACGCACGTCGTCGAGGGTGCCGGGAAGCTTGGGGTTCGGCTCGACCGTCTTCGCCGCCAAGACCACGCTCGCGCCCTCCTGCCCAAAGCGGAGCGCCAACGCCTTTCCGACCCCTCGCGAAGCACCGGTGACCACAACGACCTTGCCTTCAAGCCTTTTCACCGAGACCTCCACACGTTCGACCGGCGCACGCTACTCGCGCTCCCTCTCTGAAACCAGGCCCAGTTGCGCGACCGAGGTGCTTCGTCGTCGCTGCGGTCAGCGCCGGCCGGGGCGCGGCTAGAGCGGGCCGACGACCTTGATGGCGGAGACCTTCGCGCTGTCTTTCGATGCGGGCATCGAGATCGACAAGGTTCCGTCTTGGATGTCGACCCGATAGGTCGCCACCACGGGCGATGCGGTTGTCGCGGGGTTGGCCAAACATCCGCCTGACAATTGGTGGACGTCGACGTTGTTCGCGACCTTCTGCCCCTCGATGAAGATGTCGAAGACCCGCGAATTGTTGCCGCCGCCCCCGGCGCAACCGGCGCCGTAGTAGATCTCCGCGAAGAAGAGCGTGACCTCGTAGCTGCCCTGCGGGAGAGCCGCGCCAACGTTGCAGACGAGCGGGTCGCCGAAAGCCTCACCCACGTAGAGAGGGCCATCGAGCGTGTTGTGCACCGCGGCGACCGAGAAGGCGTTGGGACCGCACGCGCCAGCGGCGCCGGGGTCGGCGGTCCACGCGCCTTGCGCGACGCCGCTCGCCGCCGTGAACGCGGCGCCGTTCACGTTGATGCGCAGCGCGACACTCGGGCCTGCGTCGAAGCCCGCGTCGAGTCCTGCCTCGAACGCCGCGTCGTCTCTTCCGTCACGAGGCTCGTTCGCGTCGTCCTCGGGCGCGCCAACATCCTGCGCCAAGCCGTCCGCGACCGCCGCGTCGAAACCCACGCCCGAGTCGGCCGACGGATCGAGCGAGGCGTCGCCCGCGCTCGAAATGACGCCCAGTCCCGCGAGGTCGAAGCCGCACGCGACGAGCGCAAGGCTCGCCCCGCCCGCCATGGCGCGTAGACCTCGAGCGCCGCTCATCGCCTCAAATCTACGCGAACTGGCGTCTTCGCGTGGTACGGAACCTCGGTGCGGATCGCCCGTTCCTTCGCCTTCGTCGCTCGCGCCCTGCCAAGCGTAGTCCTGCTGGTCCTCACGGCGTCCTGCGGCCGGGCTCCTGTGGTGGCGACTCCCCCATCGTCGCCGGCGGTGCCCCGCGCCCCAGCCGTGTGCGATGACGCGCACGCGAAACTTTGCATGGACGAAGCGCTCACCCTGAAGCCGCCGCGCACGGCAGCGCAATCGAAGCGTCTCGTCGAGCTCTTGGCGCACGCATGCACGGCCGGCGCCGCCGACGGATGCACCACGCTCGCGCGCGTCCACACCGAGGGGAAGGATGCGCCCTCCGATCTGCCCAAAGCCGCGAAGCTCCTCGAGCGCGGCTGCACCCTTGGCGATCTCCAGGCGTGCACCGCGCTGGGGCACGCGCTCATGGATCGCCGCGGCGTCGAGGAAGACATGCCCCGCGCCATCACGCTCTTTCGCAAGGCCTGCGACGGCGGTGAGCCGCAGGCGTGTTTGGCCATGGGCCGCGCCACGGGCAGCGGTGGCATCGAAGCGCTCTACGAACCGGAGCGCTCCGTCCGGCACCACACCTTCGCGTGCGACAAAGGGATCGTCGCTGCCTGCTCGGAGCTCGCCCTCGCGAAGGCCGAGGGCAGGGGGACGCCGCTCGATCGGGCCGGCGCGAAGCCCCTGGCGGAGCGCGCCTGCGACGTCGGCATCGCCGTCGGGTGCGTCACGCTCGCGGCCATCCTCATCGGCGAACAGCGCGACGAGTCGGTGACGGCCGCCGCCGAGCTCTTCGAGCGCGCGTGCGCCCTCGGCGAATCGCAGGCAAGCGTATGGGCCTGCGCGCGTGTGGCTCAGCTCAAGGCCACGGGCAAGGGCTTCGTTCGCGACGAGGCAAAGGCCCGCGTCGCCTTCGACCGAGCCTGCGCGGCCGCCATCGCGGGCAAGCCCGAGGTGCCCGACAAGCTCCTCGGATGCATCGTGCTCGCAGCGGTCTTTGAGGTTGGCTACGGCCTCCTCGCCGAAAAGGACCCGGAGCTTACGCTTGCACTCTACAACCATGCCTGCGGCCAAAAGAGCGGCCCCGGCTGCGCAGCCCGCGCCATCTACCACGAGCGCACGGGCCGGAAGGCGGAGGCGATGGCCGACTACCGGCGCGCCTGCGCCCTCGGCGTGGCCGTGGCGTGCGAACGACTCAAGCGTCGCTAGGGCCTGGCGACACACGAAGCGCAGCGCGCTGAGAAAGTCGCCGAGAAGGTTCGCGATCGTCGCCCCGCGGCCCCCTCAGCGCGGCGAGGGGCGTGGCTGTGGCCCGCCGCCTGTGCTACCCGGGGCCTATGACGGCGCCCGCGGAAGACGATTGGGTGCAGATCTGCGCCTTCGACGATCCGATGCAGGCGAGGATGACGCTGGATTTCCTTCGCGATCACGAGCTCAACGTCGAGACGCGCGGCAGCAGCCCCGAAGGCGTGCGCAACCTCTACAGCCCCTTCGACATCCGCATCGTTGTTCGGCGCAGCCAGCTCGAGCTCGCGACCTCCGCGCTCGAAGCGCTGCGCGCCGAGCCCACCGAGGAGACGCCTTTTCGCGGTCCGTTGCCGCCGCCGGAGCTCGCGAGCGAGGGGCGCGAGGAGGCGGATGCACCGGCCCTCGCCCAGAAGCGGCCCGCCTTCGCCCTCGTCCTCGCGTTCCTCGTTCCTTTCGGCGGCGGGCACTTCTACGCCGAGCACTCCGCCGCCGGCGCCATCCTCGCGGCCTCCATCGTCGCCTTTGGCGTGCTCTCCATGTCCGGTGTCGCCTTCGCCACCGGTGCCCTCGTGGCGCTCATCGCGCTCGACGCCGTCTTCGGCGCCTTCGCCGTCCGCCGTCGCAACGCGCGCCTCGTGGCACCAGCCGGCACGCAACGCCTCTTCGCCTTGGGGCTCACCGCCATGGCCGTCGTCGTCGGCTTCTTCTTCGCCGTCCCCAAGAGCGCTTCGGTCCCCGCCCAAGCCGTCCCCACTCACCTGCAAGCGCCATGACCGACGCCCGCCCCCTCGAAGCCCACATCGACACCGCCCTCGGAGGCAATGAGCGGCCGCTCTACTACTTCCTCTGCCGCGTCTCGGGCTTGCCCGGCACGCGCATCAACCAAGGCATCGTCGACGCCTTCGCTGAATCGTGCGCGGCGCGCGGAAAGTCCGTCGACGCGCTCCTTCGAAGGATGGCGTCCATTCATCCCGACGAAGCGCCCGGCGGAACGGTGCTCGAGTTCGTGCCGGTCTGCGCGACGGCAGCGTATGGCCTCCGCGCCGCGAGCGATCCGCGCGCGGAGGCGAAGCTCTTGCCGATCCTCCATGAGCTCGCCGACGACATGCGCTTTCGCGTGCGCGACGCCGTTCCGCCAGCGCTTGCCGCCATCGGCGCTCGGCGCGGCGAGGCGCTCCTCGAAGGCGTCGCCGGCTGGATGGATGGCTATTTCCACGCCGCCGCCGTGCTCCTCGCGCTTACCAGGACCGAGTGGCTCTCGCAGCTGAACGACGGCGCCTTGGTGGCCACGCGCCTCGCGGAAGCGTTTCGCCTCCTCGACGACGCGCCGCGGACCGCCTCTCGTTACCCCGGGTACAAGGCCCTCGTCGACGCCATCGCCGTAGCACCGCGAGCGCTCGCCGCGCGCTTCGGCGTGATCATCTTCGACACCCTCGCCACGCTCGCCGTCACCAAAGATCCGCACCTCCGCGAGCTCATCGGCAAGAGCGTCTCCGACCGCGCTCTTCAAGGCCGCTTCGCCGACGACGTGCGCCGCGTCAACGCCGCCATCGCGGCGGCCACGCCGGCGCCGCGCGATCCTTCGCGCATCGTCAAAGGCATGCGCCGTCGCGGCAAACGCGATCGCTAGGCGTCACGAGCGCTTGAGGGCCAGCGCCCACTTCTGAAAAATCGCCGTGGCTCTCCTTGGGCGTCTTGCCGACGACCTCGCGGAACGCCTTCTCGCCCGTCTTGTCGGCGGCGAAGCCATCGCGGTAGCGCGCGTAGAACTCCCAAAGCTTGCCCTGACTCTCGAGCCACTGGCACGCGTAGCGCGCGAGCGCGTAGTTCAGATCCTCCCGGTCGCCGCGAAAGGTGTCGTCGCTCATGCCAAAGAGCACGTCGAGCCGCGCGTGCTCGCGCTCGGTCTTCGAGCGAAGCGCCGCTGCGAGACGCGGGTGCCGCCAGTTGGTGACGCCTCGGATCTCGCCGCGCTTGGCCAAAGCCGGCGCCTCGTAGAGCGAGGCGATGCCTTCGTTGAGCCAGGTGGGGCCGTCCTTGAAGTCGAGCTCGTAGAGCGGGTGAACCAGCTCGTGCGAGAGGGTGCCGAGGCCGGGCCCCGCGTTCATGATGATGGCGCGCAAGTCGGGGCGGAAGAACCCGAAGCGCGAGATGCACGCCTCGCCGAGAGCGCTCTTGCAATACGCCTCGTAGCGGTCGCGATCGAAGAACAGCATCACCGACACGGGAGCCTTGGGCAGGCTTCGAAAGCGGCCGTTCACGAGCGCCGCGAGCACGTCGCGTGTGAAGGCCACGCTCGAACGAAGGGCCGCGTCATGACCGGGCGGCGCCGCGATCACAAACGCGTCGTCGACCACGACGACGGGCGCCTTGGCCCCCAGCTGCTTTCTTGCTCGAGTCGTCCTGCCCTCCAAGTCAGCGGCCCGCGCCGCGTCGGGAGCGGCCGCTGGCCCGCTCGATTCGGCGCGCGCGACAGGCTCCGCCAGCATGAACGCACCCCACGCAGCCACGATCCACGAAAGACGCATGCACGCCTCCTCGAAGGCTCTTCGACACGGGCCGCTGCCCGGTCCTTGGGTCCCGCGGCGCCGTCCGATCAGCGGCGAAGCGAAGCGGGCGGAAGGCTTGTGCGCACCTCGCGCGACGCTCGGGAGGGCGGCCCGCCGGCGGCGTTGCCGACGATCTCGACGGCCGCTTGAGCGCGCGCCGTCTCCTTGGTCAAGGTGGCGTGATCGACCACCGCCTGCTGGTCCAAGAGATCGAGGTAGTCGAGGTCGAGGACTCCGTCGCTCGGCAGAATGAAGACACCGAAGACGTGGGCGCTCACCTTGAGATCGGCGATGAGCTGTCGCGGCACGTGGAGCGCGGCGTGCGTCAGGAGGTGCACCACGATGTCGCGCGGCTCGCGGCTCTTTAGGAGCGCGAGCTCGGTGGCAAGCTGCGCGAAGACCCGCGCAGGGTTTCGCCCGCGCTCACCGCGGAAACCCAAGATCTGCGCCACCGGCAGGTGCGAGCCGCGGGCCCGGTGGGGCTCGTAGAGGCGCGAGTCGAAGAAGCGAAAGAGCACCTCCTCGCCGGATAGCAAGACCCGCTTGCCGAGCGCGATGGCGAGGCCGCGCGCGAAGATCTGGCGGTCGCCGCGCATCGACGCCGAGCCGTCGACGAGCACGTAGTGCAGCCGCCGCGATTCTTCGCGCGCCTCTTCGCGTGCATAATACAATACTTCGTTTTCGATGAAGCGACGCGCCAACTCGTCGTCGTCCCAGGCGAGCTCCGACAGGACCATCGAGTCGATGGAGCCCTTGGTGCCAACGCCCGCGTAGCCGTCGCTGGCGTGGGTACCGGCGGCGTGGGTGCGCCGCGTCTCGAGGATCGACGGCAAGAGCTGGAGCGAGAAGTTGACGATGTCGTTGGTGGCGGGGCTCCCGAGCGCCGCCAAGAGATCCACGTGCGCCAGGGCGCCGGCGGCGCCGGATTCGGGGCCCAACATCCCCAAGAGGCGCAGCGTGTCGAGGTCGACGGCGTCGGCGGCCGTGAGCAGGTGCAGCCGCGAGCGCTCCAACGCCGCCAGCGACTGCAGCTCCATGGCGCGGCCCCGCGCCGCGTAGAGCGCCGGCAGCTGCGCGTCGAGATCGCGATAGAGGTCCAGGTCCAGAGGAGGCGCGACCCAAGCGGCGCGACTCGTATCGCGCTCGGCGACGCCGCCCAAGAGGCGCGCGAGGAGCACCACAAGCAAGGCGTCGCCGAGGCGGAGTGAGCGGGCCCGGTGGCTTTGCTCGCCGCGCTCCAGTTCACGAATGAACTCCTCGTACATTCGCATCAGCGCGGGCGTGCGGAGCGCGATAGGCGCGCCGGGATCGCTGCCGAGGTTCTCCGGCACGACGCGCGGGCCGAGGGTGCGTTGCTCCGATTCGGCGGCGTAGAGCAGGCCGATGTCGTGCACCATGAAGAAGGGAAGGCGCACGCCGAGCCGAAGGAGGTCGGCCTGCCACCGGGCCGCTCGCAACGCGAGCATCGGCGCCAGAGGCTTTACGACCGAGAGCGCGAGGCCGCCAAGCGGACCCGCGACCATCGGGTCACCTGCCCGAGCGCGCGGGACCGGCATATCGCTCGCTCAGTCGAGTCCGCCGGAGGCCGGGACGGCGCTTCCGGTGTCGCCGCCGATGCTCTTGAGGTCCGGCGTCATGCGGGCTTGCTTGACGCAATCCCAGGGGCTGCCGACCTCATCGCCGCCGAGACCGTATTCGCCCTTGAGCTGGGCTTGCTCCATGTCTTCGGTCTTCTTGTAGACGAAATACCCGCGGCCCGTCTGGGCGCCGCCAACGACGCCGGACTTGTATTCCTTCCACGTAAAGTGGGCCACGTTGCCCTTCTTGGTGCCGGAGAGCTCGCCCCAGCCGCTCTGGTCCGTTCGCTTCCACTTGCCGCGGATGTTGGCTTCGTTTTCCTCCATGTGGAGGTAGCCGTACACCGGGTGGAAGTAGACGCCGGTCCAGGTCTCGCCTTCCGGCATGTCGGCGGGCTTGATCTTCGCTGTCTGTGCGCCGGGGCCGCCGCAGGCCGCAGTCCCGAGGACCGCACCGCCAAGAGTGAGAGCTAGACCAACCCGTGCGATCACCTGCGCCAGTTTCATGTCCCTTGGTGTACCACGGTCGCCGCGGCCGCTGAAGTTCGTAGAGCCAAGCCTCAGCGCGTCGGGTAGGACTGCCCCGCCTTTGCCTTTCGCTCCTGCTCGAGGCGCTTGTGCTCATCGGTCTGTTGCTGGAAGGCCGCCCCCGACGCCCTCTGACTGGCCAGTTTTGGCGCAAATTCGGCCACTACGCGCGGCGTCATGTCGGTCAATGCGGCCACCAAGTCTTGGAAGACGACCTCGTCCTTTTCCACCAGGATCTTGAAGGTCTCGTTCGGCGCCGCACGCTTCATGGTGAAGCCGACGCCGCGGTACCGCGGCACTTTGACGACCACGGTGTCGACGCCCCCGCTGCTGCCACGCGAACAAGACTCGACGAAGACCGACTCCAGATGCGCACGCGCACCGCGCTTGTCTCGTTCGGCGTAGGCCAACGAGCACGCGTCGAGCGGCCGGAGCATCGCCTGGAAGCCCGCCATCTCGGAGAGACCACCCACATCGCTCGTCGTGAGGAACCCGCCCTTCTTGAGTCCGAGCGTGAGAACGCTGAGGCCGACGCCCACGAGCAGGGCTGCCACCATGATGATGCGCACCGGTAGGCGCGTGGGGTGCTGCGCCTTCGACGACGGGGGAGTGGGACCGGTGGGGGTGCCCTGCATGGACACACCGGATCCTGACAGACGAGCGGCACATTGCCCACTTTCGGGCCCGATTCTTCCCCGGAGAGCGCGCCTGCTTGGCGCTCGCGTCAGTACGCCGTCGACGTCCCGCAGCGGAATCCGGTCGGCGAGAGCTCTTCGTCGTCGTCGAAGGCGGCGGTGCCTTCGGGGTCGTTGGCGCACGCGCTGGTGTCGAGGTTCGACGCCGTGATGGCGCCGCTCTTCACGAGGAACGCGAGCTTCCGATAAACCGGCGTCAGCTCTTCATCGAGGGCACGCGTCACCGTGAAAGGCTTCTGCGGGTTGCCTTGGCCGTAGCCGCGCTCGCACATCTCCATTTGAAAGAGCTCGCTCGCCGAAGCGCCTGGGGTGCGGACGAGCCGCGCCATGGCGGCGAGCATGCCGGTGCGATCTTCGCCCACGGTGCAATGGAAGAACGTCTTCTTGCGCGCGGCTTCCTGCTTCTTCAGAAATGCGAGCGCGTCGACCGTCTGTTCACACGCTTCCTTGAAGGACGCGATCTCCTTCCAGCGGAAGGGGACGTGATGAACGCGCGCCGCATCGAAGCCGCGACGAGCGAGCTCAGCTTGTTCGTCTTCGACGTCGCTGCCGTTGCCGGTCGCGTTCTTGAAGATCAAGACGGCCTTCACGCCGGCCGCTTCGAGCTCATCGAACTGCGGCGCCTTGGGCGCCATGCCGCGCATGAGCAAGGAGGCTCCGTCGATGGCGTGCGCGTTGGGAATGGTCACGCCGTTGACCGTAGAAGGGAACGGCGACGCAAGCCCGCCGCTCGCGCGCTGGGCCGTCTTGCATCGCAGCTCATCGCCGCTCTTCGTGCATCGGAACGTCTCGCGCGGCGAGTTGCCCGACTTGTAGAGCAGCGTCGCCTCGTCCTTCGACGGACGATGAAGCAGCTCGAGCTTCTCGGTTCCTCGCTTGCAACTCCAGCGTTCGCCAGCCACGCCTTCGAACTTCCCCGAGCAGGTGAGCTTGCCGCTCGCGCCGGCCTTGAGCCGCGGCGCGTCGTCGAGCGTGAGGGACGCACCACTCGACGCCATCGTCACGGCGAAGGAGCGAGTCTCGAGGTTCGCCTCATCGCTACTTTCGGCGGGACCCTCGTCTGAGGGGCCGCCGCTGCAGCCGACGAGAAGGAGTCCCAGCAAAAGCGACGCGGTGCGCATGTTGTAGGTGAATGTAGCAGGCACGAACGAACCGGCCAGGGCTCAGTTGCGCTCCAACCGGCTCACCCACCGGTTGGCACTCATGCGAGTTGTTTCAGCGACTTGGCGTCGCACTCCGTCCTTCGAGGGAAGCGTCTAGGGAAGGCTCAAGGAGTGGCGTCGTCGGCGCCGCCTTCAGGCTCAAGAGCGGCGCCGTGGCACTGACGGAACTTCTGGCCGCTGCCGCAAGGGCAGGGGTCGTTCCGTCCGACCTTCGGCGCCGGCTTCTGCGAGACGCGCGCCTGCGGCGGACGGCTGCGCATCGCCGGCGGCGGCACCGAGCCGTCGTCGCCGTCGGCGGGAGAGCCGTCAACGATGCTGCCATGGCGCATCTGCACCGATTCGAGCGCGGCGCGATGCCGCTCGAGCTCGAGGCGTTCGAGCTCGTCGACCTCGGTCTCGCGCTGCACCTGAGCCTTGAACACCTGCGTGATGACGCTGCTCGACGAGGCGAGCATCATGTTCACGAAGAGGTCGTAGCCCTCCTTCTTGTACTCCTGCTTCGGATCGCGTTGCCCGTAGCCGCGCAGGCCAATGCCGTCGCGCAAGTGCTCCATGCTCGTGAGGTGCTCGACCCACGAACGATCGATCTCGTTCAGGTAGATCATGCGGAAGACGCGGAGCAAGAGCTCGAGGCCCATGCCCTTGTCCTTGTCTTTCTCTTTGCCTTCGAGGACGGCATGCGCGGCCTTGTAGAGCGCGTGGGCCACGTCGGCCGGGTCGGCCAGTTGCTCGATCTCCTCGGGCGCCTTCTCGCCGAAATATTCGGCGAAGGAGTCGCGCATCTCGGCCCACTTCCAGTCTTCCGGCGGCACGTTCCGTGGGCAGCTCTCTTCCACCATCGCGCTCAGCACGGCGTCGATGAGGTCGAGGAGTCGTTCGCGTTGTTCCGTGAGGCTCTGCGCCAGCTCCGTGTGGAGCCGCTCGTAGAGCTTCTGCGGCGCGGCGCGGTCGCCGTCTTTCGGGTCGAACTTGTAGCCCCAGAATTGGTAGACGTGCTGGACGAGCTCGTCCAAGTCGCGGAGCGACTTCACCTGCTCCACGGTCTCGGGGCGCGGAGCCCCGTCGGCCGTTTCGGCGAAGAAGAGAACCATGTCCCGCACCGACGTTTTGATCGACTCGCGGATCTCGTCGTTCGCGGCGATCTTGCGCAGCTCGCCCGTCGGCTTGCCTTCGTCGTCGACGACCTCGGGCAAGTAGCGTCCGACGAGCAGCTGTTGGCGCAGCCGGTAGACGGTCTTGCGCTGCTCGTTCATGACGTCGTCGTATTCGAGCAGGTGCTTGCGGATGTCGAAGTTGCGCGCTTCGACCTTCGACTGCGCGTCACCGATGGACTTGGTTACCCAAGGGTGAACGATGGGCTCGTCGTCGGGCATGCCCATGCGCTCCATGAGCGACTTCACCTTGTCGCCGGCGAAGATGCGCATGAGATCGTCTTCGAGCGACAGGTAGAAGCGGCTCGAGCCGGGATCTCCTTGGCGGCCGGCGCGGCCGCGGAGCTGGTTGTCGATGCGGCGTGACTCGTGGCGTTCGGTGCCGATGATGTGGAGGCCTCCGGCGGCCTTGACCTCTTCGCCCTCAGCGCGGCCGCGCTCCTCGTACTTCTCGACGGTCTTGAGGTAGCCCTCGGGATCGAGATCCTGGTCTCGCCCTTGCTCTTTGAACTCGAGCTTGGCGAGCATCTCGGCGTTGCCGCCGAGGATGATGTCGGTGCCGCGGCCGGCCATGTTGGTCGACACGGTGATGGCGCCCTTGCGTCCCGCTTGCGCGACGACGTAGGCCTCCTTCTCGTGTTGCTTCGCGTTCAAGACCGCGTGCGGGATCCCCTGCTTCGTGAGGATCTTCGCGATGGCGGTGCTCTTCTCGACGCTCGTCGTGCCCACGAGGATCGGCTGGCCGCGCTCGTGGAACTCCAAGATCTCGCGCGTGAGCGCCGCGAACTTCTCTTTCTCGGTCTTGTAAACGACGTCTTCGTGATCGACGCGGCCGATGCCCTTGTTGGTCGGCACCGAGATGACCGACAGCTTGTAGGTCGAGTGAAACTCCGACGCTTCCGTGTCGGCCGTTCCTGTCATGCCGCCTAGCTTCCGGTAGAGCCGGAAGAGGTTTTGGAAGGTGATCGTCGCCATCGTGCGCGTCTCTTCTTGGATGCGCACGTTCTCCTTGGCTTCGACGGCCTGGTGGAGGCCATCGGACCAGCGGCGGCCCGGCAAGACGCGGCCCGTGAACTCGTCGATGATGAGGACCTTGCCGTCATCGGTGACGAGGTAGTTCACGTCGCGCTTGTAGAGCGAGTGGGACCTGAGGCACTGGTTTAGGATGTGCAGCGATTCGAGGTTCTGCGGATCGTAGAGGTTCGTGACGCCCATGAGCTTCTGGGCGCTCTCGATGCCTTCCTCCGTAAGAGCCACCGAGTGGCCCTTCTCGTCGACGGTGTAGTGCTCGTCTTTGCGAAGGCGCGGAATGACCTCGTTGATGGTCTGGTACTTGTGGCTCGACGCTTCTTGTTGGCCGCTGATGATGAGCGGCGTGCGGGCTTCGTCGATGAGGATCGAGTCGACCTCGTCGACGATGGCGAAGTTGAGCTCGCGCTGCGCGTAGTCGAGCGCGCTGAACTTCATGTTGTCGCGCAGGTAGTCGAAGCCGAACTCGTTGTTCTGGCCGTAGGTGATGTCGCTCTTGTAGGCGCGGCGCTTCTCGCCGTCGGATTGCGAGTTCACGACAACGCCGGTCGAAAGGCCGAGGAAGCCGTAGAGGCGTCCCATCCACTCGGCGTCGCGGCGCGCGAGGTAATCGTTCACGGTGACGACGTGGACGCCGCGGCCTTCGAGCGCGTTCAGGTAACAGGCGAGCGTGGCCACGAGGGTCTTGCCCTCACCGGTCCGCATCTCGGCGATGCAACCCGAGTGAAGGACCATGCCTCCGATGAGCTGCACATCGAAGTGCCGCATCCGGAGCGAGCGCTTGCCGGCCTCGCGGGCGACGGCGAAGGCTTCGTGGAGGATGTCGTCGAGGGTCGCGCCGTTCTCGAGCTTCTGCTTGAACTCGGCGGTCTTGGCCTTGAGCTCGGCGTCCGACAGTTTGGAGATCACCGGCTCGAAGCCGTTGATGGCCTCGACGCGGGGACGGAGCTTTTTGATCTCTCGCTCGTGCGAGGTGCCGAAGAGTTTCTTGAGAGCCCAGGTGAGCATGTTCGACTTTGCGTGAGCTTTGCGTGAGAGAACAGCGAAGCGCCGCGTCGCGAGGGCACGGCGTTTTGCCCCATAGAGAGGGCGGGGGGACGAACCTAGTCTCGGGACGGCCCGGCGGGAAGTCGCGAGCTTCTTTTCCTCCTGCCTTTCCGCGGTGCGGCGTGGTCAACGGGGGCGCCCACCTCAAACCCGCGACCCTGGTGGGGAATTTCAACGGTTGGGCTGCAAGCGTCGGAAAAGACCAAAACGGGAGGGCCCCCCTCGGTCTCCGACCCGTCTCCGGCGGGCTGGGGTAGGTTGACGTCCCACTGGCGGCAGCATAGACCGTGCGAGCCGCTTGCAGCGGCGTGGGGTGCGTGTAACGCCTTGCCGCTTCCCGAAAGGGAGGGGCCGAGGTGGCTACGCCCTCGCCGCGCCATCAGGAGACCGAACGGATGAAGAAGATTGCTTCGCTTGTGTCTGCCACCGCCTTGCTCGCAGCAGGAGCCGCCGTGGTGCCGGCGTGTAGTTCGGCGAACCGTACCGGGCCCGGCAACGGCAACGGTCAGCCGGATGCGACCGCCGAGGCGGGCGATCCCGGCATCTTCGAAGACGCCGGAAACACGACGAAGAAGGACGCCTTCAACATCTTTGAGGCGGCGTGCGCGACGGCCAGCGCGGCCACGTCGACCGATCCGGTCGTGCTCGAGTTCGTCCTCGACGGCTCTGGCAGCATGGATAGCGACAACAAGTGGACCGCCGCCGTCCAGGCCTTGAACGCCGTCTTCGACGACATTCTCGCGAAGAACGACCCGAACGTCGTCGTCGGCATGATCGTCTACGAAGACCAGAACGACACGACCAACGGCAGCGGACCGTACCCGGGCTCGAACGACGTCTACCCGCAGGTCGTCACGGCGAGTCATCACAAGAAGCTGGTCGACCGAATCAACCTCACCAACGCGAGCGGCGGCACGCCCACCTTCCTCGCGCTCTCGGGCGGCTACAGCGTCCTTCTCAACTACAAAGAGGTCCCGCCCGCGGCGCCGGCCGACCTCTCGCGCAAGGTCGTCATTCTCATGAGCGACGGCGTGCCCAACGGCGGCTCCACGGAGCAGGCCCAGTGCGTGACCGCGGCGAAAGACAGCCTTTCGATCCCGGCACCCAAGGGCCCCATCAAGACCTTCTCCGTCGGCATCGGGCCGTTCCCGGGCAGCGCCTTCTCCTACGATCCCAAGTTCATGGGCGACGTCGCTGTCGCCGGCGGCACGCGCGCCTCGCCGCAGTGCAACCCGGCGGCCACCAACATCGCCAACGTCTGCCACTTTCAGGTCACGCCGAACGGCAAGCCCATCAACCAACTCAAGCAAGAGTTCATCAACGCCATCAACCGCATCCGCGGCCTGGCCGTGGGCTGCGAGTTCAACATCGTCTTGAACGAAGAGGCCGGTGCGTCGTCGATTAATCCCGACCAGATCAACGTCGTCTGGACCGACGGCAATGGCGATCAGAACTTGATCCCGCAAGACGATGTCGACGGGTGGAGCTACGACGACCCCTCGAACCCCACCAAAGTCATCTTGAACGGCCAATCGTGCGGTGACGTGTCGAGCGACCTCGGCGCCAACGTTCAGATCGTCATCGGCTGCCCCTCGGTCATCAACTGAGCGCGGCATAAGCCGAGAGCGCCACGATGGCGCTTGCTTACATGTAGGCTTGTGTCAGGGTTGGGCCATGCGTTTTCTGCTGGCCCTCGCCATGGCGTGCACGTCCCTTTCCGCCGTCGCCTGCTCCGGCTCGCCAGAGGTTGCTGAGGCAGACGACGAAGCGGAGCTCTCAAGCGCTGACTTGCGCTCGCTGGCGCACGTCCAGGAAACCCTGACCGCGGAAGGCGTCGCGGAGCTCGCCTACCGGCCCGGAGCGCCCGGCTACTCGGGGCCCATCCCCTTTGAAGGGGTCGCGCTCGCGCTCGGCGAAGAGCGCCGAGAGCTCGATGTCGAGGTCCGCGGTGACTTCCCGGGCTCGGCTCGCGTGCTCGTCGTGGATGGCAACTTCAAGATCGTCGCGCGGGCGCGAACGGCTCGCGTCGCGCCGGGCGAAGGCCTTACACGTTGACGGGTGGCGCCGTGGCTCAGCTCGGCGTCGCGCGCTTTCGAGCCCCCGTCGTTCCCGGCGGCAAGATCCTCGTGCGCGACAGCCGCTGGGATCGCCAGATGAACTTCCAGATCGCCGTCGGTCGGTAACCCGCGTCGCGCCGTTGCTGATGGCGCGTCGGGGGTCGAGCGCGGCCTACAACCAGCCTTCGCGCTTGTACCAATCGGCCGTGAGCTTCGTGCCCTCGCGCCACATGGTCTCGGGCTTCCATCCGAGGTCGCGCGTCGTCTCGTCGATGCCGCACACCCACGACTTGCGAATGACCTTCGCCTTCTCGCGCGTGAGCATCACGGCCTTGTTGCGCATCTTGCCGTAGACCTCGACGCCCGCGGCGACGGCGTCGAGCACCGGGAAGGGCACGCCGAGGCGAACGAAGGCGCGCTTCCCGAGCGCCGCTTCGACGCCGACCATCGCGTCCTTCTGGACGTAGATCTCGCCGTCGCTGATGAAATAGGCAGCGCCGCTCGGGACGTTCGCGTCGATGGCGCGAATGCAGGCGGCGGCGCAATCGGGGCCGTAGATGAACGTAAGCTTCGCCGAGCCGTCGCCGCTGATGGGCAAGACGCCGCGCGAGACCGAGCGGAAGACCTCGACCATCTCGTTGTCGCGGGGCCCGTAGACGGCCGTTGGCCGCAAGATCGTGATGGGCAGCTCGTCCTTGTGCGACTTCAAGAAACGCTCGGCCTCGAGCTTCGAGCGGCCGTAGGCCGACATGGGCGTCTCTTGCGAGATGGGAACGGGTCTCCCGTCTTCCGCCGGGCCCGAGACCTCGAGGCTCGAGACGAAGACCAGGCGCTTCAGGCCGGGCGCGTGCTTCTTTGCGGCCTCGAAGATGTTGCGCGTGCCATCGACGTTGGTGGCCCAGAACTCCGATTCGCCGCGCGCCTTCACGAGCCCCGCGGAGTGAATCACGGCGTCGATGCCGCCCTTCATGGCCTCCTCGACGCGGGCCGCGTCTTCGACGCTCCCTTCGGCGAACTCGACGCCCGGGAGCGTCTCCAAGAACTTCCTGTTGGAAGAGCGCCGCACGAGCGCCCGAACCGTGTGCCCCGCGCGAGCGAGCTGCTCGGCGACGTGGCTGCCCAGAAAGCCGCTTCCGCCAGTGACCAATACGCGCACGATGAGACTCCTCTTTGGTTCGCCCCGGTTTCGCCGGAGCCTTTCGCCAGCAGCGCTCGGCCCCCTCAGACCGCGAGCGAGCGCTCGTAGACGCGGTACTTCTTGTAGACCTCGCCGCCCATGACGCGGATGGCCGCGTTCACGGGGCCGTTGTCCTCGAGGGTCCAGCCCAGCTCGCCCCACTGAATGCCGATGCGCTTGCCGCTCTCGTGGAGCTCACCGAAGAGGAACACCGACAGCGGGGCGTACTTTCGGTTGAAGCGGAACTTCTTGCGGATGCCGAGGATCACGAGACGCGCAGTCTTGGGCCCCTGGACCTTCAGGCGATAGAGCAGCTTCGCGAAGCCCAGCGGCAGGAGCTTGCCGTTCAAGTCGGGGATAAGCTCGTTGATGTTTGGCAGCGCCACGGCCACCGCCGCCGGCTCGCCGTCGATGAAGGCGATGCGCGTAAGCTCGGGCTCCAAGATGAGCTTGAAGTCCTTGGCCATCTTGCGGACTTCGTTGCGCGTGAACGGCACGAAGCTCCAGTTCTCGGCCCAAGCGTCGTTGAAGATGTCCGTGACGAGCGTCACGTCGCGGTCGAGGTCTTTGGGGCTGAGCGTGCGGCAGGTGACCTCGGGCATCGCCTGGACCTCCTGGTGCGCTCGCTTCGTGCGCGTGTTGAGGGCGCCGACGACGTATTTCCACGCGAAGACGTCTTTGGCCTTCGTGTAGCCGGCGCCCTCGATGAGGCCACCTTGGTAGGGCCTGTGGTGCGGCATCATGATCATCGGCGACGAGTCAAAGCCTTCGACGAGGCACCCGATCTCTTCGTTGATGGAGAGCGAGAAGGGCCCGCGAACCGTCTTCATGCCGCGGCCGCGCAGCCAATCTTCGGCCGCGCGAAGGAGCATCGTCACGACCTCTTGGTCTTCGACCGTGTCGAGGAAGCCGAAAAAACCGGTGGCATCTTTGTGACGATCGAGGTGCTCGTGATCCACGCTGGCGCTGATGCGTCCGACGCACTGGCCGTTGCGGTGCGCCGTGAAGAGCGTCGCGTCGCCGTGCTCGAAGAAAGGGTTCTTCTTCGGGTGGAGTCGCTCCGAAAGGTCGAAGTCCAACGACCGCACGTAGCTCTTGTCGCTGGCGTAGATGCTGTCGACGACGCCGAGAAACGCTTTGAGATTTCCGCCCGCTGGCGTTTGCCTGATCTCGATCATCGGGGCAGGGGCTTAGCAGAGTTCCGGCGGCGCCGGGAGGGACAGGGCTCGCGCTCAGCGCTTCAAGATCGCGTAAAACGCGGCGTCGCGGCGGCGCACGCGGACAAGGAGCTGCCCGTCGAGGGACGCCTGCTGGAGCTCTTTGACGGCGCCGAGGGCGACGCCGTCGGCCTCGACGATCACGTCGCCGACTTTGAGGCCGGCGCGATCCGCGGAGGAGCCCGGCGCGACCACGGTGACCAGCGGCAACGCCTTTGCCGGCAAGCCTCGCTGCTTCGATTCGTCGACGGAGAGGTCACGAACGTTGAACCCGAGGCCCACTTGCGGAACGCCCTGCTGCTGCACGGGCACCGGCGCGAGGGGCGCGTCGGGGCGCGGTCCGAGCGTCACTTGTGTGGAGTAGCGCTTCCCCTGGCGGAGCACCTCGAGGTTGACGACTTGTGCGACGTCTTTCGCCAGGACCTCGCGGGTAAGCTCCGCCGCGTCGCGGAGCGGCTTGCCGTCGAACGTCGCGACGACGTCGCCGGGTTCGAGGTTCGCCTTCTTCGCGGGCCCGCCGTCAGCGACTTGCGTGATGATGGCGCCGGCGCGGACGTCGACCTTCATGGCCGCGGCGAGCTCCGGGGTGAGATCTTGCAGCGACGCGCCGAGCGTGGGCCGCGTGACGCGGCCGCTCTTTGCGAGCTCCGCGAGGACGCGCTTGACGGCGGCCATGGGGACCACGACGCCAGTGCCCGATTCACGGCTCAGCGCCGCGCTCGTGATCCCGAGGACACGGCCTTCGAGGTCAACGAGCGGGCCGCCCGTTGTCGACGCCGAGGCTTGGATGTCCGTCAGGAGCGCGTCGTCGATGGACGCGAAGGCGACGCTGCGTCGTGGCTTGTTCGACACGACCCCGACGGCGAGGCTGTTGCCCGACGCAAACGGGGCCCCGACGGCCACGGCCCATTGCCCTACCTTCGGCTCGACCTCGGCGGGGCGCGCCGCCGCGAAGCCCGTACCCTCAATCCGCAAGAGCGCGAGGTCCGTCGCCGGATCTCGACCCACGAGCTTGGCCGGAAGCACGCGCCCGTCGAGCAAACGCACCTGCAACGTCAGGGCGTCCTCGATGAGCGCGTTGTTCGTCACGATGGCGCCATCGGCGCCGACGATGAGGCCGCTGCCTGCGGCGCCCGCCGTCGCTCCGTCGCCGCGCACGAGGTTCCGCGCGAAGCGCCCTTCGGCTTCCTCGCGCACCGTCACCAAGAGTTGCACGACGCTGGCGGCGACGCGGTCGGAGGCCGCCGCGAAAGCCGCCTCAAGGCGCTTCGCCTCGGCGGGGACCGGCGGGGCCGGTGGCGCCTTCTGCTGAGCCTGCGCTTCGCCGGCGAGAACAACGGTCGCAGCAAGGACGAACGGGAAGGCGCGCGCTCGGAGCATGGCCCTAGTATGCGCGCAACATGATGCGCGACCAAGGGCGCGCGCCCAGGGCTTGCGTTGCCGTGTAGAGCGGACCGCCGGGGCCATCGAGATCGGTGATCTCCATGGTCGGCGCCTCAGCCGTTATGGCGTGGCGACAGGCCTGCACGACGATCGGCTCGAGCAGTCGCAGCGGCTCCGGCTCCGCCGGGTCGAGGACAATGCGCCCCAAGATGGCACGGCGCGCCGGCGCGAACGGGTAGTCGAGCCAGTTGGTCACGAAACACGCGTTGCCGCGCACGCGGCCGCGGTCGTCGGCGACGAGCTCGACGGGGTCGAACGGTGACGTCGGTCGCTGCGAAAGGTGCAGCGCGATGGCCGACGCGAGCGCTGCGTCGAGGGCTCTTGGCCGGTCGAAGCGAGCGTCCTTCGCGCGCCGCCGTCGGCCCGCGAGCACCGTCTCCAAGAGGGCGATGGCGACGGCGTCGTCGGCGGTGCCAGCGCGGGCGCGGATGGGCGTATCGTGGCGGCCGCGTCCGCGCCGCTCGGTGGCGATGCGCGTGGACCACGACACGGGTCGAAAGCCGAGGTGCTCGTAGAACGCCTGCGCGGGATTGGGGTCGAGCACCTCGGCCGCTAGGAGTACGGGGGCGCCGCCGGAAAACGTTCGGGCCTCGCGCGACAGCGCCGCGAGCAACGCCCGAGCGAGGCCGCCCTCGCGAGCGCCTTTGGTCACGACGAGCGAACGAACCTCGCAGGTCAGCGGCGTCTCTGCGTCTTCGCCTTGCCGCTCAAGCCAGCCCTCAACTTGACCAACGAGGTCGTCGCCAATGGCGGCCACGAGGTGCACGTGACGACCGAGGAGCGGATGCCCGCCGCGAATACGCGCGTCTTCGTCGAGGCGAATCGCGAGCTGCGCGTAGGCGCGCTCGTCGCGGGTCGCCGCGTAGCCGCCCCATCCCTCGTGCGCCTCCCACAGCTCGCGCCAAAGGCCGGCCACCTGCCGCCCTTCACCGGCCTGCGCCGCGCGCACATGAACGTTGCGCGACGAAATCAAAGCGGCCATGGCTCGCCGCAGTTTTCTGGGAGCGTGAGCTCCGCGTCGTCGAGGCACAGACCCGTCGGCGGCGCCGTCGTGCCCAAGATGCCGCGGTCTCGCTCGGCGAGGGCGCGCGCCATCGTGCCCTTGTCTCTGTGATGGCGGCCGATGTCGACGAGCGTTCCCACGATGATGCGAACCATGTTGTAGAGGAAGGCGCTGCCTTCCACCACCACCCTGAGCTCACCGTCGGAGGGCCCGTCGACGGCAACGCGGGTCAACGTCCTCTCGGTGTTCTCTCGGCCGTCGCCCGCGGAGCGGAACGCAGCGAAGTCGTGCGTTCCTTCGAGCGTCGCCGCTTCCTCCCGCATGAGCGCAAGGTCCAGCTCACCGCCTACGCGCCAGACGAAGGGCGCGCGCAACGGATCGCGGACCCGGTCCAGGTGGAGCCGGTAGACGTACCGCTTTCGTTTGGCGGCAAAGCGTGGATGAAATCCCTCGGGAACGGCGCGCGCTTCTCGCACCGCGACGTCGTCGGGCAGGTGGCTGTTCATCGCGAGGACCCAGCCGCGCGGCGGAATTTCCAGCGACGCATCAAAGGCCACGAGCTGCGCGCGCGCGTGAACGCCGCTGTCAGTGCGGCTCATGCCGCGCAGCTTCGAGCATCCCGGGTCCACGGCCACAAGGGCACCTTGTACGACCTCCTCCACGGTCCGCTGGCCGTCTTGGCGCGCGAACCCCGAGAACTGGGTCCCGCTGTACGCGATCTTCAGCAAGAGGGTCGACACTCGGGCCTCACGCAATGGAAACGAAGTGCCCCGAGCGGAGCAGCGGCGCGCCGTCGAGATCGATGTCTGCGTGCGTGCCGGTGGCCACGAGCTGGTGCCGCGATCCGGTGCGCGCTCCCGTGTGCTCCGGCAACGTGCTCCCGAAGATCAGGTGCAAGCCTGGCAGCGTTTGATCGAAGATCCATTCACCCGTCGCGCCGTCGAGCGAGACGTTCGTTCCAAGCGCGACGAGGCCCACCGTGTCGAGGAGGTGCTCCCGGCGAAGGGCCTGCTCGACGCGGCGCTCTTGCACCGAGTCACGGCACCGAACGGCGCGAACCACGCCGCCCTCCAGCTCGAAATGCACGGGGTTGCGAGCGAGGCTTCCGCCGCTCTGAAACTCGGGGCTCGCGCCCGCGTTCGCCACGAAGACGCCGCTGACGTCCAGCGGGTTGGTGACGAGTTGAGCCAACGGAAGAGGCTCCAAGCGGCCGCCGCGCAAGCTCCCCGCGCGTTCGTGCCATCGTCTCTCCGGCGCGAGCGCGATCGTGAGGTCGGACCCGGCGGGGCTGCGCAAGCGGAGCGTCGAGTCGGGGCGAAGGCGCAACCGCACGGCTCGGCTGACGTCGACGATGCGGCTCGGGTCGGCGGCGAACGCCATCACGACGCCGCCGCGCGATGCGCCAGGTAGGTGCCCAAACCGTAAGTGGTTGGTGCGAACGGCGAGCTCGATGGCCTCGGTGAGGCTGTGCTCGGCGTCATCGAGCGCCGCGAGCAAGACGCCCGTTTGGGCCCTCGCAAGCGCGCCGTTGAGGGCGGCGGGAACGGTGCGCAGCGGGCGCGGCCCAAACGTGTCGAGGTCGACGAGCTCCGCGGTGCCGCCGGCCGACACGGCGGCATCGAGGAGGACGTCGGCGAAGGGGTGTTGTGGCCCGTCGACGATGGCCACGAAGTGATCGCCCAAGACGAGGCCGAGGGCGCCTTCGACGATGCGCCTCGAGGCGCTTACGAGGCCGAAGTCCAGAGACGAGAGGCGGCGCGCGGAACCGAGCAAATCGGGCGCGCGCGCCGACGGTCGGTGTGTGCCGGGACGCACCGAAGGGGGGCGCGTCGTGGGCCTTGGTGCACCCGACGGAGGTGTAGTCTTCCCGCCGCCGCTCTGGCCGCGCCCGCTCTGGCCGCGCCCGCTCTGGCCGCGCCCGCTCTGGCCGCGCCCGCCTTGCGGCAGATCATCGTCGCCGGGCGCCATGATCGCGGCGCTCAGCCGGTCTTCGCGTCCGCGTCGAGCTTGGCGTCGGCTTTCGCGTCGGCTCCATCAGACTTCGCGTCGCTGGCGGAATCCACTCCGCCGTCGGTGGTGGTCGCGCTGTCGGGGCTCGTCGCCCCATCGCGACCCCCTTCGAGGGTTCCGTCGGCGCGCGCGTCAGTCGTTGGGTTGGCGTTCTCGGCGCTCGGTTCGCAGCCCGCTTGCGCCGTTTGGCAGTCGGGCGTCTTGCCGTCGACACCGCAGGCGACGAGCGCCAGGAGCGGCAACGAGAACGAAACGACTGCCAAGGTCGCACGAGCGGAGAGGCGTTCCATGAAGCGTGATGGCGCGGCGATTCCCCAAGAGAGGAATCGCTCAGCGGCCTCCGGGTTTGAAGTTAATGGGCAGGTTGATCTCAACGCAGCCACCCTTCGGTGCGGGGAAGCCCGAGGAGGAGCGGAAGGCGTTGGCGACGCACTGCGAAACGCTGGCGTTGGACAGCTCGTTGCTCACCACACTAACGGCGCAGACGGAGCCGTTTGAGCCGATCTTCAGGTTCAACGTCACCTTGCCGGCCAACGTGTTGTCGGAGGCGAGCGCGTTGTCGTAGCAGCGGTGGGCCTGCTTCGCCCGGAACTGCACCGCTCCCTCAAGCTCGGAGCCAGCCACGCCCTTGCAGACGCGAGCCTCGCAGGGGTTCGGGCCGGGGCCCGTGACCGTCCTGACGGGCCCGGTATCCGGAGCGCCCGCGTCGATGGGCGGCGGCAACGGGATGTCGTCGATCCGCAGCGTCGACGTCGGCGGCGCCGACGGGAGCGTGGGGACCGACGGCACCGGCGGCGTCGGCGTGGGGCTGCTCAATGACTTCCAAGCGAAGAAGCCGATGCCTAGGAGAAGCAGTACGGCAACGCCGGCATAAAGTGCGTTGTTGTTGCCCGTGGGGGGCGGAGGCGTGCTGGCACTCATCTCTTAAGGGACCTCAGTGGGAGCGATCGCCGCAAGCGGCGTCCGGGAAGTGCGATCACGGGCGTGGCCCGTGGCCGCCGACCGCCAACAGCACGGCCCAGCGGCAGGAGTATAACGAAAGCGCGGCCGCTGTAAGCAACCGGATGTGATGCGCCGTCTGCTGGTTCGTTGTTCATCGGGGTTCGTAAAACACCAGAGCCGTGTCGCCGTAGGTGCGGCTGTCGACGCAACCCAGCCCGGCAATGCTGGGCGCAGCGGCTTTTTTGCCGTGTTCGAGCACAAAGACGCTGCCTTCGCCGAGCAGCCGGGCCAATCCACTCATGACCTCCGCCGCAACGCCAGACTGAACGTCAGCGTAGGGGGGGTCGGCAAAAATCAGTTTGAAGGGACCGGCGAGCGCGGCGAGGGCCGCGTGGACGGTCCGCGGCATCAGCTCCGACTGGGCCAGGACGCCCAAGGAGGCCACGTTGGTGCGAATCGCGGCCAGCGCCTCGCGCCGCCGCTCGACGAACGTAACGTGTGACGCTCCCCGCGACAGGGCCTCGAGGCCGAGGGCGCCCGTTCCGGCGTAGAGATCGAGGACGCGAGCGCCCGTGAGCTCGTAGCGGTTCTCCAGGATAGAGAACAGCGCTTCCCGGACCCGATCTGCCGTCGGCCGAGTCTCGGAGCCAGAAGGGCTCGCCAGGGATCGAGAGCGGAAGGCTCCGCCGGTGATGCGCATCGCGGCCTCGCTCCTTTTGCTTGCAGGGCCGACGTCAGGATAACTTAGCCGCATGCTTCCGCGCGCCCTTGCGGTGCTCTGCTCGCTCGTCGTCTTCTTCGTGCTCAGCACGGCTGCGGCTCAGCGCCCGCTGCCGGGCAAGACGCCGGCCCCTCCGGCCGCGTCTGCGGCCGGTGGCACGCCGGTCTTTCCCTTCGAATCGGACGACGCGGAGGAGCAAGCAGACGCCTTCACCGCCGCCCTTCGCGCGAAGTTGAAGGCTACCGCCGGCTGGACGCTCTCGGAGAGCACCGTGTCCCTCGCGGTCCTCACGGCCGGTCTCAAGTGTCGTCTCGATGCGCCGTGCCTCCAGCGCGTCGGCGACCAACTGAAGGCCGACCGATTCTTCTGGGGCCGCATGACACGGGCCGGCAAGAGTCAGGTCGCCGTCGAGGCCCACTACTGGCAGCGCGGGAAACACGACAGCGTCGTTAAGGAGACCTTCTCCGACGACCTTCGCGATCCTGCGAGCGAGGGCCTCAAGAAGATCGCGAACCGAATCTTCGAGCGCCTCACGGGCACGCTGACGACCGGCATGGTCACAGTTCGCGCGGGGCGAGGTGCCGGCACGGTGGCGGTCGACGGCGTGACGCAGGCCAACCTCGTCGAGGGCTCGGCGCAGCTCGAACTCAAGGCCGGTGCTCACACCATCGAGATCCGTTCCGACGGCTACCTCCCGGTCCGCCAGACGGTGAACGTCGTCGTTGGCGCCGAGACGCCGCTCACCGTCTCGCTCGTTGCCAAGGCCGTCGAAGCGCCACCCAAGGTTGAAGAGCGCCCCTCGCCGGTGCGTCGCCTCGTAGCCTACGGCCTCGTCGGCGTCGGCGCCGTCGCCATCGTCGTGGGCGCCGTCAAAGGCGTCCAGTGGTTCGGCAACAGCTCCGATGTCGCCGACCTTCGAAAGAATCAGTACGGCCAAGATCCGATTCGTGCCGAGATCAAAGACCCGTGCGGCCCCGCACCGGCCGGCGTGCTGCCATCGGTCGCGTCGAACATGCGGCGCGCCTGCGAGCTCGGCGACAAGGCCCAACCCGACAGCACCCTCGCGTGGATCGCGGGCAGCGTTGGCGTCGCGTTCGTGGGCGCAGGGACCATCCTGCTCTTGACCGAGCCTTCCGCGAAGACGACCGCCGCCGCCCCGCCCCGTCGATGGTCGCTGACGCCGTCCGTGGGCCCCCGCGAAGGTGACCTCCGCTTTCGCGTTGCTTTCTGATGCAGGGCGGCCCTTCGCAGGTACCATTGCTCCCCGTGCTCTCGGTTCGACTGCGAGATGCTCGCCCCTTGCCGCATCGCCTCGTGAAGCGACGCGCGTTGGCGCTGGCCACGTCATCGGTCGCCGCCGTGGCGGCCACCGCGCTGCTGCTCGGCGCGTCCGCCGCCGTCGCGGCAGAGCCGCCGGCGAAAGCCCCCGCCAAGGCGCCGCCCGCGAAGAGCCGCCCCGCAGAGAGCGCCGCCCCGTCGAAGATGAAGACGGAGGTTCCGATCCTCGGGCTCTCTTCGGAAGACGCGGAGGACCAAGCCGAAGCCCTCACGGGCGCGCTTCGGTCCCGCGCGCGGCTCGCGCCCGGTGTCATCGTCGACGAAACGACCGTGAACCTCGGCACGCTCATGAACGGATTGAGCTGCGGGCAGCAGCCCGACCCGCTCTGCCTCATCAAGATCGGCGAGCAGCTCAAGGTCGACCGCTTCGTCTGGGGCCAGCTTCGCAAGGGCCCCGATCGCGGGCAGGTCACGGCGGATGTCCACCTGTGGCGTCGAGGCAAACCCGACACCGTGGCCTCCGAGTCGTTTAGCGACAACTTGCGCGATCAGAACGACGACGTGCTCCGTCGCATCGCTGGCCGGCTGAGCGATCGCCTCTTCGGCCAACCGGTCGCTGCGCCGGTCACGGTCCGCGTCGGCGATCTCACCGGGGAGCTCGTCGTCGACGGCGGCGAAGCCGTCGCCATCGTGCGCGGCGAAGCGACCGTCGAACTTCGGCCCGGTCGTCACACGATTAAGGTCACGGCCGACGGCTACGAGACGCTCACCAGGGAAGTCGACGTGTCGTCCACGGCCGAGCAGGTGCTCACGCTCAAGCTCGCGGCCGTTGGCGAAACGAAGGCGCCGGAGCCGTCGGCCCCGATCTCGACGCGCACAGTCGTCGCGCTCGGCTTCATCGGCGTGGGCGTCGGCTTTGGCATCGCCGGCACCGTGAAGGCGGCCGAGTTTCTCACGCTGAAAGACGAGAATCGTCGAGACCACGAGACGCTGCGCGGCGACTTCTGCTCACCCCAAGGAGTGCCCCAGTCGGACGTCGCGGCGCTGGATGCGGCGTGCAAACGCGTCGAGCGCGGCGAAAATGTGCGCCTCTTGGAGCTGGTGTTCTATGGCGTGGCCGCCGCAACGGCGGGCACCGGCCTCGTCTTGCTCGTGACCGACTCGGGCGACAAAGGACAGAGTGATGGCGGCAAGGCGAGCGCGCGGCGCCCGCTGCCCGTGAGCCCCCGCATCGGCAAGGGCGGCGGCTCGCTCGATCTCACGCTGCCGTTCTAGATCGCCTTCGCTGTCCGGCGACCCCCAGCACGTGTGTTCGGTCGCACGCTACGCGAAGAGGTCCTTCATCCCGTAGAGGCCCGGCGAACGGCCGTGCGCTAGGAATCGCGCGGCCCGGAGCGCACCATGCGCAAAGACGTCGCGGTTCGAAGCGCGATGCGTCAGCTCGAGTCGCTCCCCGTCGCCGAGCAGGTGAACGTGATGATCGCCAACGACGTCGCCTCCTCGCATCGCGAGGACGCCGATCTCCGCCGCCGGCCTCGCGCCAGGCCGGCCGCTGCGACCGAAGGAGGCCTCGGAGCCCGCGCGCGTCTTGCGCGCCACATCGAGCAGCGTCATCGCCGTTCCGCTAGGCGCGTCCACCTTGCGTCGGTGATGCGCTTCGACAATCTCCACGTCGAAGTCGGGGCCAAGCATCACGAGCGCCCGTTCGAGCAGCGCGCCCAGCACGTAGACGCCGACGCTCATGTTGGACGAGACGAAGAGCGGCGTGCTCGCGGCAGCGGCCGAGAGCGCGAGCCGATCGTCTTCGCCGAGGCCCGTCGTGCCGACCACAACCGGCAGCCGAGCCTCGGCGGCGAGCGCCACGAAGGCACGCGTCGCTGCGGGCGACGAAAAATCGATGGCCACGTGGGCGCCGGCCGCACAAGCGGCCTCGAGCGAGTCGCCCTCCGATGCCCGCGCGACGACGTCGATGTCTCCGGCTTCTTCGGCGAGGCGCAGGATCGCTTGCCCCATGCGTCCCGACGCTCCAACGAGCGCGAGCTTGAGGCGCGCGGCGGTCACGGCGCGCGGCCTTCGTACCGGTCGAGCGTCTCCCAGAGCCTCTTCCGCGACGGTTCCGTCGCCGAGGAGAGCGGTCCGCGAACGACGTCGGCGAGCATGCCGCGCTTCGCCATGGCCGCCTTAACGGGGCCTGGGTTCGCCTCCACGAACATGATCTCGTGGACGGGCACGAGGGCCAGGTGAAGGCGCCTCGCCTTTTCGTTGTCGCCCTGAAGCGCGGCCCGCGTGGCCTCGCTCACCTCTTTCGGGAGCAGGTTGCTCGTGACGCTGACCACGCCGCGAGCGCCGATGGCGACCATCGGCAAGGTCAACGCGTCATCGCCGCACAGCACCGTGAGTCGCTGCCCGAGTCGCCGCACCAGCTCTTGCGCGCGGAGCACGTTGCCCGTCGCCTCCTTCGTGGCGATGACGTTCGGCGACGCTTCGCAGATGCGGACGAGCGTGTCGGCCGAGAGGTCGATGCCGGTGCGACCGGGAATGTTGTAAATCATGACCGGGCACTTGACCGCCGCGGCCACCGCGGTGAAGTGGCGGAAGAGTCCCTCTTGCGTGGGCTTGTTGTAATACGGCACCACGACCATGACGCCGTCGGCCCCGGCGGCTTCCGCGGCCTTCGAGAGGTGAATCGCGTGGCGCGTCGAATTGGAGCCCGTGCCCGCGATGACGGGCACCCGGCCGGCCGCACGCGCCACCGTGCGCTTGATGACCGCGAGCTGCTCTTCCTCTGAGAGCGCCGGGCTCTCGCCCGTCGTGCCGCAGGGGACGAGACCGCTGACGCCTCCAGCGATCTGCGCGTCGACGAGGGCGTCGAAGGCTTTCCAGTCGATGGACTCGTCAGCGGCAAACGGCGTGACAATCGCGGTGTAGGTGCCTTCCAGCGTGAGCATCGCTCCTCCGTTTAGCAAAGACTCTTCTTCAAAACACGTCTCGCAGCCCGCTTCCCGAGAGCTGCCACAAGAAGTTGTCGCGGGCGCACACGTCGTCGAGCCATGCGGCGTCTTCGCCTTCAATGACCCCCGTCTCGACGAGGTGTCCCAGGTGACGGAGCCGATGCACGTGGGCGCGGATGCGGGCTTCGGCGTATTTCATCGACGTGCCGGTCTTGATGATGAAGTTCCAGTCGCTCGATTGCAGCAGCAAGAGCTCGCGGATCAGCTGATCGAGCGCGCGTCCACGCAGGCCGCCGTCGCCTCGGTGCTGCTCCACCAAAAACTTCGCGTACCGCGTCGCGTGGTGCACGTGCCGCCACGACCACGCGGCCTCGGCGCCGACCCAAACGGCGCCGTAGCCGCCGGCTCCCCAAGACGTCGCCGCCGGCGTCGCGCTGACGATGGCCGGGTACCGCTCGAGGTACGACCGGAGGTTGATGGCGGTGACGCCGTCTCCCCTTCGCGCGTGCAGCTCGCGGAACACGGATTCGAGAAAGACAGGCCCTTCGAACCACCAATGCCCGAAGAGCTCGGCGTCGTACGGCGAGACGACGATGGGGTGGGGCACCCGGTGGGCGAGGTCTTTCACCTGGGCGATGCGCGACGCGGCGAAGTGCCTGCCGTGCTCGCGCGCGCGGGCCGCCGCGGCGCTCGGCTGGTAGTGCTCCTTGTGATCGGTCTTGCCGGTGATGCGGTAGTACTTGAGCCCCGTCATCAGCCGCGTGCCATGAGGACCGACCTCTCCATAGAGGTGCTCCTCATCGAGGTCGAAGCCGATGTCTCGGTAGAAGTCTCGATACACGAAGTCGCCGGGGTAGCCCTCTTCCCGGGACCAGACCTGACGGCTCGACTCGGCGTCTCGCGCAAAGAAGGCGACGCCGTTCGGGGATGCGATGGGCGCGTGCACGCCGAAGGGAGGCCGCGGTCTCGCGAGATCGAGGCCGTGCGAATCGAGGACGGTGAACCTCATGCCGGCGCGCGCCATCTCAGCGTCGAGCGTCGGGTGATAGGCGCACTCGGCTAGCCAGGCGCCCTCGGGTCGTCGCCCGACGAGCGTCTCGAAGGCCCGAAAGCCGAGCTCGAGCTGCGGCCGGACGCCTTCGCGCGCGGGCACCATCGCCGGCAGGTAGCAGTGGGTCGCCGAGCAGGTGATGAGCTCGAGACGGCCGGCGTCCCAGTGGGCGACCAGGCCCGCCAACACGTTGCCCCCGTGTCGCTCCCAGATGCTGCGGATGCGCGCCAGCTCGTGACGATAGAAGGTGGCGAGCGGCGCAAAGCGACTATCGCCGTAGAGGCGAACCATCTCTTTTTCGGCGAGCGCCTCGAGTCGCGCGAGGTGCGCGTCGAAGCGCCTCCGCAACATGGCGTCGCTCAGCATCGCGGCGAGCGGCGGCGTCACGGTCATGGTGGCTTCGAAACCGACGCCTTCACCCGCGAGCCGGTCGAAGACGTCGAGCAGCGGCAGGTAGCACTCGATGAGCGCCTCGTAGAGCCACCGCTCCTCGAGGTGCCGTTCGTGCTCCGGGTGCCGCACGAAGGGCAGGTGCGCGTGCAGCACGATGGCGACATGGCCGTTCGCAGCGCCGGACGCTTCCGCATGGCCCATCGGCGCGTGGCCTCCGGCGAGGGGTCGCATCGTCATGACGCGTCCTCGTTACCACGTCCTCGGCTCGGCAGAGAGAGCCAGCGCCGCGGCGGACCGCCGAAGACCGCCCGGCCGGGCGCCGGCTATTGCATGAAGACTTTGTTGGCCGTGCCGCCGTGGCACGTGCCGGTACCCGAGCAGCCGCCTTGGTTGTCCAAGAGGATGCCGGTCATGCTGCGCCCCGTCGGGGCGAGGTCGCCGCGCACGCCCACGAGGGAGCCTCCAGGCACGCTCGGCAAGAGCGTCTGAGGAAAGAAGAAGTTCCCCTGATCGTCGGTGTAGGCGCTGGCGCCGCCGCCGTCGGGGAGCCGAATCCGGACCTCGATGCCGCCGTCGACAGGGGGCCCGCTGAGCGACGTATAGACGGTGCCTCCGGCCGTCCACAGCGTTGACGCACCGCCGTCCTTGCGCTCCGCGAGCCCGCCGACCTTGTGGCATTCGGTGCAGTCTCGTCCTGCGGGATTGGTCCCGCCGATGACCGTCGTCGCGTGCGCCTGTTGCAGGGTTGATGGGCCGCTCTGCCGCAGGTACGGCGGCGCACCGGCGAAGGCCCCGGCGCCCCCTCCTCCGGTGCCGACCGTCGAGACGCCGGCGTCGAAGCGGGTGGGTTGGGGTTTTGCAGGCCGGCGGATGGTGATTTCGCCGGGATCGGGCGCGCTGCACGCCGCCGCGAGGCCCAGGGAAGCTAGCCCGATAACGCGGAAAATGACGGTGTTTTGCATGACAATCACGCCGAGGGCCGGGAGCGGGCTCCCCTCAAAGTAGCACCGAGGGGGGCCGTCGAGTCAGCCTCGAATGCAGCTTTCCCCTCGGATTCTGCCTCGCGCACCGCGGCCGCCGTCCGGTCGGCGTCGCCCATGGGGCAATTCGAGGGCAATTCGAACGCGGGACGCAGACACTGCTTTACAAGGTCGGGCCGATCCGTATACTCCCGCGTCCCTCGGTTCGGGCCATTGTGCCCACACCGAGAACCCCCGCCGCACGCGCCCTTCGGGTCGCTGCGGCTCCGAGCGAGGGCTCATGTACGCGGTGTTCAAGACGGGCGGCAAGCAGTATCGGGTCGCTCAAGGCGACAAACTCCGAGTGGAGAAGCTCCCCGGCGGTGTTGGCGATTCCGTTTCCTTCGACGAGGTCCTCCTCGTGGGCGGCGATGCGGTGAAGATTGGCCAGCCGACCGTCAAGGGCGCGAAGGTGTCCGCGAAGATCACCAGCCAGGGCCTCGGCGAAAAGATCATCATCTTCAAGTTCCGCCGCCGTAAGAACTATCGCAGGAAGACGGGTCATCGGCAGCCCTTCACCGCCCTCGAGATCACCGGCATCACCGGCTGAAGGAGTAAGACGCCATGGCTCACAAAAAAGGCGCAGGCAGCACCCGCAACGGACGCGACTCCAATTCGCAGCGCCGCGGGACCAAAGTTTACGGCGGCGAGACCGTCCGCGCAGGCAACATCATCGTTCGTCAGGTCGGCGGCAGCATCGCGGCCGGCCACAACGTGGGGCAGGGGCGTGACTTCACGCTGTTCTCCCTCATCGATGGCGTCGTGAAGTACGAGTGGCGCTCCAATACCAAGCGCAAGGTCTCGGTCTTCCCGCACGCGGGATGAACCCCGAGTCGGCGAACGCCCGAACGCCGGGCCTTCTCGCCGTCGACCTCGATGGGACGTTGCTGGACGGCAACGGCCAACCGCACGCGAGCGACTTGCACGCGATGCGTGCGCTCTCGCGCACCGGGGTGCCTATCACGATCATCACGGGGCGCCTCTATTCGGGGACGCGCCCCACGGCCGTCGCGCTCGGCCTCACGGGGCCCGTCGGCTGTGTCGATGGCAGTCACCTCGTCAGCGCTTCGACGCACACAACGCTGATGCACCACGGCATCCGCGGTGAGCACGCGCTCAAGCTTCGCGACGCCTTGGCCGCCAGCGGCGCAGCCACGTTCGTGTTCGCGCGCGATGCCATCGTTCACGACCATGAGGGAGAGCCCTTCCTCTCGTACGTGGTCACGTGGTCCAAAGACGTCGAACGCACGGACCGCGTCGCCGATCACCATTCCTGGGAAAACGAAGACGGCATCACCGCCGTCGTGGCGCTCGGGACCGTGCAGCAGATCGCATCCTCCGTCGAGGCCATTCAGGCCGACGTGGGCGACGCCGCCCAGGTGGCCATGTTTCCCGTGCGACGCGCCGGCGGCGGATGGGGAATGGTCGTCCGCGGCGCTGGCGGCAACAAGGGCTCGGCGCTCGAGTGGATAGCGGCGCACTACGGTGTCGGCATCGAGCAGACGGTCGCCGTCGGCGACTGGCTCAACGACGTCCCCATGCTGAAGACGGCCGGCCACTCGTTTGCCATGGGTCAAGCCCCCGACGACGTGAAGCGAGCTGCTGGTCACGTGCTGACGGAGACGAGCGAGACCGGCGGCGGCATCGCGCGCATCGTCAACGAGTTGTTCGGCGTCCGGTAGCGCGGCCGTCTACAGACCCATGGCGCCCGCAACGCCGTGCACGGCGAGCGCGAGCACATAGGCCGCAGCGTACGTGTACGCGAGCACGAAGGCGGGCCACCGAAGGCTCCTCGTCTCACGGCGAATGGCCGCGACGGTGCTCATGCACTGGCACGCGACGACGAAAAACGCCAGGAGCGCGAGGCCCGTTCGCGTCGGATAGAGCGGCGTCCCGCTCGGGCCCCTTGCGCTCCGAAGGCGCTCCGACAGCGGCGCCGGATCGGCGCCCGCGTCGTCGATGCCGAAGATGATGCCGAGCGTGCCGACCATCAGCTCGCGCGCGCCAAAGGAGCCGATGAGTCCGACGTTGATGCGCCAGTCGAAGCCGAGCGGCTTCGTCACGGGCTCCAGCGCGCGTCCGACGGATGCGGCGACGCTCTTCTCGATGGGCGTAGGGCGTGGCGCTTGCGCGGTCGCCGTCATGGTTGCGCTCTCGGTCGCGGTCGCGGTCGCCCACGGCGACGGAAGCGTGAGGACGGCCCAGAGCACCGCCGAAGCCACGACGATCGTGGTCCCGACCTCTCTCAGGAATCGGGACGCCGCGCGCCAGGCTTGCCGCGCGACGACCGTTGGCTGAGGCATACGGTAGCCCGGCATCTCGAGCACGAGCGGCAAGCTGCGACCTCTCACCGCCGTTCTACGAAGGATGAGCGACGCGACGAGGCCGCTGGCGAGGCCCGCGAAATAGAGCACGACGAAGATCGCCGCTTTGCGGAACGCCGAGGCTGAAAAGAAGAACGTGCTGACGACGAGCGCGTAGGTGGGAATTCGCGCCGAGCACGTCATCAGCGGCAGGACCAAGATGGCCGTCAGTCGCTCCTTCGGATCCCTCACGATGCGTGTGGCGGAAATCGCGGGAACGGCGCACGCGTGACTCATGAGGAGCGGAAGGAATGACCGACCACTCAGGCCCATGAGACGCAGCAACCGGTCGACGAGAAACGCTCCGCGCGCCAAGTACCCGCTCGCGTCGAGCAGCTCCATGGCCAGCGTGAGGACCACGATCTGCGGCAAGAACGCCAGCACCGTGCCGGCGCCGCCCAAGAGACCGTCGCTAATGAACGACGCCACCAGGTTGGTGCCGACGCGGCTCTCGACGGCGGCGCGCGCACGCGCGATGAGTCCATCGAGGACCGTCGTGACAGGATCGGAGATGAGGAACACGGCCGCGAAGAGCGACGCCATCAGCAGCACGAACAGGACGGGGCCCGCGAGCGGATGCAGAAGGACGCCGTCGAGTCGTTCCGTCGCAGCCCGCCCCTCCGCTCCCCCTTTGACGCGAATGGCCCCGTCGGCGGTCAGCACTGGATCGAAATCCGTGCGCGGTGGGCTTGGCTCCTTCAGGCACCGCTCGATGGCCGAGAGCACATCGGCCTTGGCGGACGCGGACCGCGCGCTCACCGCCACGACGGTGGCGCCGAGCGCTGCCTCAAGGGCCTGGATGTTGATGGCGCGATGGGCGTCCTTCAAGAGGTCGACCTGTGAGACGGCCACCACGAGCGGAAGCTCAAGGCGCGCCAGCTCGGTCGTCAGTCGCAAGTGCAGCCCTAGGTGGGTGGCGTCCAGCACCTGCATCAGCACGACGGGACGTCCGTCGTTCCGCGCATCGGTGATGAACTTGGCAGCCACGCCTTCGTCGGTGGCCGCGTCGGCGTTTGGGTCGATGGTGTAGAGACCCGGCAGGTCGGCGAGCTCGATCTTCGTTCCATCGGCGAGTCGCGCTTCCGACTCCAAGACGTCGACGGTGACACCGGGGAAATTGCCGACGCGGGCGCTCGAGCCGGTCACCGCGTTGAAGAGCGACGACTTGCCGGAGTTCGGCCGGCCCACCATGACGACGAGCGGTTCGCGTCCGCTCGAGGACTCCCTCGCGCGACCTTGGCCTTCGCCGTCCTTCACTCCTCCGGCACCGCTGTCGACGTGGTCGCTCGCCGCTTGCGCGTCGTTCACGCCGCCGTGCTCGCACTCAGCGGAGCGAGATCGAGGTCGGGCCCGCTCGCCGCCGCCACGCGAGCGTCAACCTCGCCCTTTTCGACCCGAATGCCCTTGGCGATGGCGCGGTGCACGGCCAACTCGCAGCCCAGGGACGTCCGGACGTGCAACGGCCCGCCAAAAATCCCCCGCCGGAGCACCTCGAGCGTCGTGCCTTCCTCGATACCGACGGCCTTCAGCCATGCCACCAGCTCGCGATCGAGCCCAACTTGGCTCACGCGGAACGGCGCCCTCAAAGGCACCTCGTCGAGGAAACTGAAAACCACTTTCAATAACTAGCCGACCTCTCGCTGGCTCGCAAGCGGGTCGCGGCGAAACAATCGACACGAACGAGCCGAGGACTGAACATGGGGGCCGTGGTGACGGGCCCCGGCAGAGGACTCCGCGTGCAGATCGTCCTGGCGCTGGCGGGCCTCTTGGTTTTGGCCTTCGTCCCGCTCTTTTTTGCTATCGCGAGCATCGGCCGGACGGCGCTCGTCGCGGAGCGAGAAGACGGAGCCCGCGCCCTGGCGAGTGTCGTGGCGCACGACGTGGAGGCGGCTCGCGCTCAAAACGCGTCGGCGCCGGCGCTCGTGATTCACGACATCCTGGCCAGCTACGTTCACGCGGGAGCCCTCGAAGCCGTCGCCGCCTTCGATGCGCAGGGGCAGATGGTGGCCAGCGCCGGCGCCGAGGCTGCTGCGCTCGTGGCGCCGCCGGAGCTCATCGCGCGTCGCGTTGTCGAGCGACCGGCAGCACGCTTCGCGCGCGCGCGGGTCGTTCGCACGCCACACGTGCGCGTGCTCGAGGTCGCCGCTCCCGCGGGCGAGTTCCTCGTCGTGGCGCGGGTCTTCGCAGGCGAGATCGATCGCGCCGCGCCGCTCGTGAGGCTCGTCGCCATCTACGTCGGTGTCTTCGCCGCGAGCTTGCTGATCTTCGCCTACATCGTCCTCACCCGCCTCATCGTGAGGCCCCTCGAGTCGCTCGCGAAAGCAGCGGGACGTGTCGCCGGCGGCGCGCGCACGCTCGTGGTCCACGACAGCGGTGCGCGCGAGATTCGCGAGCTTGGCGAGGCCTTCGGGACCATGACGACACACCTGCTCGTCGAAGAAGAGAACCTCAAGAAGAAGATCGACGAGCTGACCCGTACGACGCGCCGTCTCACGGAGACCAACGTGCAGCTCGAGCGCAGCGATCGCATGGCCAGCGTTGGCCGCCTCGCCGCAGGCGTCGCGCACGAGATCGGCAATCCCCTCGCGGCCCTCTTGGGACTCGAGGACTTGGTGCTCGATGGCGGCCTCGACGCGACAGCGCAACGCGACTTCATGCTCCGCATGAAGAAGGAGACGGAGCGCATCAACGGTGTCGTCCACGATCTCCTCGACTTTGCACGAGAGGGGCCGGAGGGCAGCGGCGTCGCGTCGGTTCGCGCGGTCTTCGACGACGTCGTGGCGCTCGTGCGCCATCAGAAGGAGGTGCGGAACGTGGAGCTCCGGGTCGAGGTCGACGCGACGCTCGAAGTGGGGCTCGCGCCGGGCCGATTGACGCAGGTGGTTCTTAACCTCGTGCTCAACGCGGCGTCGGCGCTCGGCGGCAGCGGAGAGGTTCGCCTTCGCGCGTCGCGCGTTGGCGAGGTGGCTCGCCTCGAAATTGAGGACACCGGTCCCGGCGTACCCGAGAGTCTCCGCAACTCGATCTTCGAACCCTTCGTCACGACGAAAGACGTCGGGCAGGGCACCGGCCTCGGCCTCTCTGTGTGCAAGGGCATCGTCGAAGGCGCGCGGGGCACCATCTCCGTCGACGCGAACTACCGCGAAGGCGCCCGCTTTGTGGTCGAACTGCCAGCGCTTCCGCACGGCAACGTGTGACCATCAAGGCCGTGCCTTCGAGGCCCCCCGAGAGACACGAAGCGAGACAGCGGAACGACGGTGAGCTTTCGTCGCTCAATCTCGTCGAGCACCGCGCGCACCAGCTCGGCACCGAGCGGCTCGTAGTCGCCGCGTTCGGACGCGTCGTGAAGCAGCAACACGGCCCCTGGCGCGAGGCCTCGCTTGATCCGTCCGAGACAGGCTTCGAGCTTGGCGCCCCTTGTCCCGTCGCGGGCGCTCGCAGACCATCCGATCACGGCGAGGTCCAAGTCCTCCGACACGCGCGCGATGATCGGGTTGGTGTGCCCAATGGGAGGGCGAAACCAAACGGGCCGCTCTCCAGTGAGCCGCTCGAGAGCCTCGACGCCACGCGTGAGGTCTTCGCGAACGGCGCGCTCGCCCCGCAACGAGAAGAGGCGGTCGTGGCCGTAGGAGTGAAGACCGACTTCGTGTCCCTGAGCGAGCAGCTCGCGCACCAGTTCAGGATGTTTCTCCGCCTTCTTCGCGATGAGGAAGAACGTGGCCTTCGCGCTCCGTTCAGCGAGCACGGCCAAGATTCGGCGCGTGCTTTCGGGATCGGGGCCGTCGTCGAAGGTGAGCGCGACGTGGGGCTCGCCTTTGGGACCCCGCAGCAACGCGTCCACGAAGACGCGTAACCTCAGGAAGAGAACGCCAGACGTGATCAGCGCCCCGTAGGCCGTGAAGAGCGCGAGCGCGACCGGCAAGCTGGGGGGCCCGCGCAGGCACGCGTCCACCGTCACGATGGCGGCACCGCCCGTCGCCAGGAGAAAGGCCGCGCGGAACGGAGGCATGTTCGCTCTTAGCGCTTCGCCTTGCGGGGCGCCTGCTCTTCAGCGGCCTCGTCTTCATCCGCCGCGGCTTCCGCGGCGCGAACGTCCTTGGCCACGCGCACGCCGGTCCGCGGCGCGTCCGCGGCCTCGGGTGTGTTGTCGAGGCCAAAGAAGCCGCCGAGCGTCGCCGCGATGAGGGGCAGCGCAACGGCGGGAAGCTCACCGATCTCGCCGACGCCAGCTCCGTAGGTCGAGAGATCGAGGCTCGTGTGCACGAAGCGGCGCAGCGCGAAGAGCGCACCGGCGGCGAGCGCGGCGCCGAAGAGGCTCTTCAGGCCCGCTTCGATCTTCCCGCCGCTCGACCAAATCGGCTTGCCCGCCACGAGCCCGGTTACGGCGCCCACAGCCGTTGCCGTGAGATACAGCACGAGCGCGGGAACCGACGCGAGCGCGAGACCCTTGAGCAACACCGCTGCCGCGAGCGCGCCCACAAGGCCCCCAACGAAAGCTCCCAAGAGGAGGCGTCCCAACATGCTCCCCTCAGCGTGCGAACAGGCGGCCCAAAGGTCAACGGTTAATGCGGAGGGTCATGCCGAGGCGCGGCGTGGGACGGCCCATGGGGAGCCGGGCCCGGCGGAGCCAGGCGTTCCGCGAGGCGGGTGATGCGTTCGCCGCGCCGGTCCTCTGCCAGAGCGAGGCTAAGCGCTCGCGGGTCGTACACGAGGACGACGAGGCGCTTGCCGCGCGTGACCGCTGTGTAGAGCAGGTTCTTGGAGAGCATCACGAAGTGCGTCGTGAGAAGGGGAATAACGATGGCCGGGTATTCGCTCCCCTGCGACTTGTGAATGCTCGACGCGTAGGCGAGCGTCAGCTCGTCGAGATCCCCGGCTTCGTACGGCACGGTGCGTCCGGCAGGCCGGTCGCCCTTGTTCGAGCTCGAGCCTCTCCGTCCTCGAAGCGCACGACGAGCGTGCCTTCCTCCACGTCGATGCTGTCGACGACGCCGACGTCGCCGTTCCAGATGTCGCGGTCGTAGTCGTTCTTGAGCTGCATCACCTTGTCGCCGACGCGGTAGCTGCGATCGCCCCGTGTCAGCGCTGTGGTGTTTGGGTTGAGCGCCGCCTGAAGCGCCTCGTTCAGCGCGAGCGAACCGGCCGGTCCACGATGCATGGGCGTTAGGACCTGGATGTCGCGGATCGGATCGAGGCCAAAGCGCTTGGGGATGCGCGATTTGACCACCTCGACGATGGTGTCGCGGGCCGAGTCGGCGTCTTTTCGTTCGATGAGGTAGAAGTCCGCGTCGCCGCCGCTTGGCGGAGCGAGGGGCGGTTCGCCGCGGTTGATGCGGTGGGCGTTCGCGACGATGAGGCTCGTCTCGGCTTGACGGAAGATCTTCCAGAGTCGTACGCAGGGAACGGCGCCCGACGCGATGACATCGCGGAGAAAGGCGCCGGGCCCCACGCTCGGCAACTGATCGACGTCGCCCACGAGCACGACGCGCGCGCCATCGCCAACCGCTTGCAGGAGAGCGTCGGCCATGGGCAGATCGATCATCGAGGCTTCGTCGACGATGAGGACATCGGCCTCCAGAGGCGCGCTCGCGTTTCGCTTGAAGGCGCCGCGCTTGGGCTCGAACTCCAAGAGGCGGTGCAGCGTCGCGGCGTCGCGGCCCGTCGACTGGGCGAGGCGCTTTGCCGCTCGGCCCGTAGGCGCCGCGAGCCGCACGACGAGCTTCGCGTGCTCGAAGACCGACAAAATGGCTCTCACGATAGTCGTCTTGCCGACGCCCGGGCCGCCCGTAAGGACCAGAAGCCCCTCCTTGGCGGCGCGCTCGACGGCTTCGCGCTGCTCTTCGGCGAGCTCCACCTTTGAGCGCGCTTCGAACTCACGGAGCGCACGCTCGGCGCCGTTGAGGGCACGCATCGACCGGCCGGCGAGCGCGAGGAGTCGCTCGGCGACGCGAACCTCCGCCGCATGGAGCGGCGCTAGGTAGACGACGACAACGCCCTCGGAGGTCTTCTCGCGGACCACGTATCGGCCGCGCGCGAGCGCCTCAAGGGCGGTCTCCACGCGCTCTTGTCCAGCGTCGTCGCCCAACTCGAGCAACGCGAGCGCGCGTTCGCTCAGCGCCTCTTTGGGGACCGCGACGTGACCTCGTTCGGTGGCATCCTGCAGCGCTTGGAGCACGCCCGCCTGAATGCGCGTCGCGCTGTCTTTTTCGACGCCCAGCTCCTGCGCGATGCGATCGGCGGTCTTGAACCCCACGCCCCAGACGTCGAGGGCCAACCGGTAGGGCTCCCGCGAGACGATGTTGATGGCGTCCTTGCCGTAGCGCTTGTGGATGCGAGCGGCGAGCGCGGGGCTCGCGCCGTGCGCTTGGAGGAAGACCATGACCTCGCGGACCGCGCGCTGTTCCTGCCACCCCTTGAGGAGCGTCTCCACGCGCTTCTTGCCGAGGCCCGGTACGAGGGCCAAGCGCTCCGGCTCCTCGTCTAGGACGCGCAGCGTCTCGAGGCCGAAGGTGTCGACGATCTTGTTCGCGTAACCCTCGCCGATGCCCTTGATGAGACCCGAGCCCAGGTATCGACGGATGCCCACGAGCGTCGTCGGCATAAGCTCGGTGACGTTGAGCGCCCGGATCTGCTCGCCGTGTTTCGGATCGACGATCTTGGTGCCGCGGACGCGAACGCGGGCACCCGGCGAGACGCGCTGAAAGGTCCCTACGATCGTGAGCGCCTCGCCCGAGTCACTCGTCACGCGCACCACGCGGAAGCTCGACTCGGCGGACTCATAGGTGACGCGCTCGACGACACCTTCGACGTGGAGCTCGCTCGCAGCGGCGCCAGAAGGGCGAAACAGCGGACGAGAACCGACGCTCACTCGCGAGACGCTAACGCTCCGCACCTAGGGCGTCGAGCGCTTGTGCATGGATGGCTTGAACCGGTGCCAGACGCTCGTTTCCAAAATGGGAAAAGGCGCACCGACCGAGGTCCGTGCGCCCTTTCGCGAGCAAGCTGCTGAGGGTCAGTTTTCGACGCGAACGTTGAGCTTCACCTTGCCGACGCCCGTGCCGGGCGACGTGGAAGTCGTGTAGGGCGCGATGTAGACCGTGACCGACGCACCCGCCGCGATGGGCGTGCCGGCAAAGTTGCCGGCGCCACCGGGAAGCTCCTCGCCCTTGAGGAGCCCGGCGGCGTTCGAGACGCAGGGCTTCGGGTTGAAGGCCGGACCGGCGTCGCTCGTGGCGATGGTCGAGTCACACGCGTCGTCGTAGTAGTTGAGGCAAGCTTCTCGCTCCGCGTCGGTCTTCGGGACCTGGGCGCCCGCGTAGACGGTCATGATCGTGTCCGCGGACGCGACGGGCGCGGTGCCTGCCGACGTGTAGAGCGAGACCTTGATGGCGCTCGCCGTGGCGTTCTTCACTTCGACGTACTGGTACGTCGCGACGTCCGTATCGAGCGTTACGGGGCAGGTGCCGAGCCCCGAGAAGAGGGCCGCGACGTCGATCTTCTTCTGCTTCTTCGTCGCGTCGAAGGTGAACTGACCCGTGAACGTCGCGCCGACGGTCGTCGAGTTGACCGTGATCTTGTTGGGGTTCGGCGGGGGAGGCGTGCACGTCAGCGCGGTGTCGAAGCTGCACTGCGCGTTGCACGTCTTCGTGCGGCCGAGGCCGGCGGGGCAACCGAGCCCCTCCCAGTCGAGGTCGCCGGCCTTGCACGGGCCTTGGTTGTTGCAGGTGAGTCCCACGACCCAGGTGCAGCTACCGGTGCAGATGCGCGGCTGCGTGCCGCAGTTCCCGCACACATCGTCGGGGTACGTGACAGCGGGATCGCAAACGGCTCCGGGGCCGTTGGTGCAGCTGCTCCAGTCGCTCCAGAAGCCCGTGAGGTTGTTCGGGTTGGGGAACGGGGTGCCGCCGTCAGGCAAGGGCACGCCGCTGTCAGGGGTCTTAAGGCAAACCCGGCTCTTGCCGGTGGACGTCGTGGGATCACCGCATAGGCCGCAAGCCGCGCGCTGGATGCCGCCGGAGCCGAAGCCGTAGTCCTTGAGGGGATCGCAGGGCGAATACGGCGGGTCGTAGACGATGGGGGCCACGTCGGGAGCGACGTCAGCCGTGGCCGTGTCTTTGGCGGCGTCCTTCTTCGCGTCGGCCTTCGCGTCTTTGCCGGCGTCTTTGCTGTCGGAGGCATCGGTCGTGATGCTCCCCGGGCCGGCTTCCTTGCCGGTCGTTCCCGCCTCTTCGTCGATCGGCGTGGTGGCGGCATCTTCCGAGCTGCAGCCGTAGACCACCGCGACGTTCATGGCCGCGATGCAGAAGAGAACACCCAAAGACTTTGTGCGCATGACCGAAAAACCTCCGCCCGATGACGGGACCAGAGAAGCGCGCGAAACGTCGCGCAAAAGTTACGGGACCGCCCCCGCCAAGATGCCGGCTCTTATCCCACAGCCAACGTAGGGTGCAAGGTCAAAGCCCCGCATTTGAGGGGTCGTGCTGGGGCGTTCCTTCGAGGGCAGCAAAGTTCGTGAAATCACGCGCCAGAATAGGGACTTGGAAAAATGAAAACGGCCCGCACGCGTGAGCGTACGGGCCGCCTTGGTAGAGCTAGGAGCTAGCTCAGGTATGACTCAGAAGTCGTGGCCGTGGCCGCCGTGGCCGCCACCGGACGACTTGTCTTCCGCCTTGGGGCGCTCGGCGACGAGGCACTCGGTCGTGAGCATGAGGCTCGCAACGGAGGCCGCGTTCTGGAGGGCCGTGCGGACGACCTTGACGGGGTCGATGACGCCCATCTTGTAGAGGTTGCCGTACTCGTCCGAGGAGGCGTTGTAACCGAAGTCGTCTTTGCCTTCCTTGACCTTGTTGACGACGATCGAGCCTTCGAGGCCCGCGTTCGCCACGATCTGGCGGAGCGGCTCCTCGATGGCGCGGCGAAGGATCGACACGCCGAACTTCTGCTCGTCGTTGACCTTGAGGCCTTCGAGCGCCGACTGCGCGCGGATGAGCGCGACGCCGCCGCCGGGGACGATGCCTTCTTCGACGGCCGCACGCGTCGCGTGGAGCGCGTCTTCAACGCGGGCCTTCTTCTCCTTCATCTCGGTCTCGGTGGCCGCACCGACCTTGATGACGGCAACGCCGCCGGCGAGCTTCGCGAGACGCTCCTGGAGCTTCTCCTTGTCGTAGTCGCTGGTGGTGTTCTCGATCTGCTTGCGGATCTCGGTGACGCGGGCCTGGATCTTCTCCTTCTCGCCGGCGCCGTCGACGATCGTCGTGTTGTCCTTGTCCATCACGACGCGCTTCGCCTGGCCGAGGTCACTGATGGTGACGTTCTCGAGCTTGAGGCCGAGCTCTTCCGCGATGACTTGGCCCTTGGTGAGGGTCGCGATGTCCTTGAGCATCTCCTTGCGGCGGTCGCCGAAGCCCGGCGCCTTGCAAGCGGCGCACTTGAGCGTGCCGCGGAGCTTGTTGACGACGAGCGTGGCGAGCGCCTCGCCCTCGATGTCCTCGCTGATGATCACGAGGGGACGCTCCTGACGGGCAATCGCCTCGAGGACCGGGAGGAGGTCCTTCATGTTCGAGATCTTCTTCTCGCTGATGAGGATGTAGGGGTTCTCGAGAACCGCCTCCATGCGCTCCGGATCCGAGACGAAGTACGGGCTGAGGTAGCCGCGGTCGAACTGCATGCCTTCGACGACGTCGAGGGTCGTCTCCGCCGTGCGGGACTCTTCGACGGTGATGACGCCTTCCTTGCCGACCTTCTCCATGGCCTCGGCCAGCTTCTGGCCGATTTCCACGTCGCCGTTGGCGCTGATGGTGCCGACCTGAGCGATCTCTTTCGGATCCTTGGTCACCTTCGCCATCTTCTTGAGCGTATCGACGAGGACCTCAACGGCCTTGTCGACGCCGCGCTTGATCTCCATCGGGTTGTGACCCGCGGCGACAAGCTTGGAGCCTTCGCGGTAGATCGCTTGCGCGAGGACCGTCGCCGTCGTGGTGCCGTCGCCGGCCACGTCGCTGGTCTTCGAGGCCACTTCGCGCACCATCTGGGCGCCCATGTTCTCGAAGCGGTTCTCGAGCTCGATTTCCTTGGCCACCGTGACGCCGTCCTTGGTGACGGTCGGCGAGCCGAAGGACTTCTGGATGATGACGTTGCGACCCTTGGGGCCGAGGGTCACCTTGACCGCGTCGGCGAGGGCGTTGACGCCGGAGAGGATGAGGTTGCGAGCTTGTTCCGTGTAGACGATTTCTTTTGCTGACATGTCTTGCTCCAAATCTTTCGTGGCCCGGTTCGAACCGGCCTTCCGCGCGGGGCGCGGGCAAACCTAAGGGGTCTTCGCGACGGCGAAAGCCCCGAACTAACTCACTTCTCGAGGATGCCGAGGAGGTCGTCCTCGCGCATGATGAGGCGCTCTTCGCCGTCGATCTTCACTTCGGTGCCGCTGTACTTGCCGAAGAGGACGCGGTCGCCGACCTTGACCTCGAGCTTGCGCACGGTGCCGTCCTCGAGGACCTTGCCGCTGCCGACCGCAATGATCTCGCCCTCGATGGGCTTCTCTTTTGCGGAGTCGGGGATGATGATCCCACCCTTCGACTTCTCCTCTTCCTGCACGCGCTTGAGAATGATGCGGTCTTGAAGCGGACGGAATTTCGCCATGATGTCCTCCTGAATCGGCGCAGCCAGGGCTGCTGGGTGCGCAATAACCGGCCGAGGCCGGGAAACGTAGCCGCTGGGGCAGCACCCCGGTTGGGCTCCGCCGGGTGCGACCCGGTCGATTGTTAGCACTCGCCTGTGACGAGTGCTAACGACCGGCGGCAACATAATCGCCCCCGCGGACCCGTCAAGGGGGAGGCGTCACAATGTTCATCTTTTTGAAATGATTACAATTGTTGCGGGCGCGCCTCGCCCGGGCCGCTGTGTTAGCACCGGCGAGCAGGGTGGCTAGCGCTCTTTGGCGCCGGGGTAGGTCGCGCGTGACGGAAATTGCGAAGAATCGCAAGCGTCCGTACAAGTGATCATGACCCTCGCTTTGGCGCTGACCGGGACCGCGACGAGCGGACCCCTCAGCCTTCGCGGGTGGTGCGGAGGCGGCAAAACATGACCATCGTGGCGTCGGGTTCGGTTGCGGGGTTTTTTCGCGAAGTTGTGGAAGAGGCCATCAAGAGCCAACGGGTACCCGCCAACGACGGCACCACGAGCTATGTCGTCTCGCTCCTCGCCGACTACGCCAAGCCAGACCCGCAAGCCGAGGCGGCCCTCGACCGGCCGCTGACGCTGCTCTTGGACGAGGCGCTTCACACGCCAGGCACCTCCGAGCGCTTTCAGCGGCTCCGGATGCTGGGCGACGGCGTCCTCTACACGACCGGCTTCTTCGGTGATCACTTCGAGGCTCGCGGCGTCGACCAGAAGTACGTCGTTGGTATCGGTGTGACGGCCTACCACGCCGCGAGCACGTTGCTTGGGCCCGGCGCGGAAGACCGCTCGGCGCCCCGCCTCGACGTCCTCGGCGAGCTCGCGTCCACGTTTGAGCGCTGGGTGAACGTCCTCTCGGAGGTCGCCGACGCCACCATCGGGCGGCCCACCGGCGATTCGCGGGGGCTCCTCAAAGCCTACGAGCGTTGGCTCAAGACCGGCAGCTCCAAGCTTGCCGAAGAGCTCACGCACCACGGGCTCGTGCCGATGCGTCACGCGAAGGGCGTGCAATGACCGACGAGAGTCGCGGGGCCGATCGCCTCCGCGGCAACGGCGTGGCGCTCGTGCGCGAACGCGAGATGGCGCGCAAGGTCCAAGCGGCGTTGGGGCGCCTCTACGTCCTCGAGGCGACGTGCGACGTGGGGGACTACATCGCGCCGGCCGAATCGGGGGAGCGCGAGACGCTGCTGCTGCGCGAACAAGACGACGGCATCGAGGTCTCGCTGCGCCTTGCACCACTCACGCCCTCTGCGTCTGGTGATGGACTCGAGCTCGACGGCGTCTGTCAGCTCATCGAAGGGGTGAGCCACTTCGTGTACTTGGCGGAGCGCGCGAAGACCGATCGACCGACGACGCAACTCGAACTCGAGATCCAAGCCGAGGTCGACAAGTACGTCGTGCTCGCCGCGTCGTTGCCGGAGCTCGACGTCGAAGCGAGCGGTCGGCTTCGAAGGCGGCTCTATGAGGGGGTGGCGTACACGCACGCCCCGGCGAGCGAGCAAGGCGAGCGCTACCGGCTGGCAAATTCCGTCGCTACGCGGTTTACCCATCGGCTCGAGCGCGAGTGCGTGGCCCATGGCCGCTTTCGTGAGCTGCGCGGCGCGCTCCGTTCGTTCTTCCGAATGGGCCAGTCCGACAAGCTGCGCGCGTAGGCGGTCGTGACGCGCGGCACGCGCTTGCACGGCGCCGAAGATACGCTTGCAGGATGCTGCCGATGGGCAGCAGCACGTGGGGCAAGCTCGATCCAGCAGCGAGCTGCGACATGTGTGAGACGCAGGTCGCAGCTCCCACGAAAATAAGCGGATTTTCAGCCCTCGCCGCGATCTCAGGGTACTTCTTGAGGGGCGCTATCCGGCGAGCGACGAGGGCATGCACGTTGCTCGTCTCTCCTCACGGCCGCGCGCCGCACCTCGAATGACGACCTTCGTTCGCCGTCTCTCCGTGCTCACTGTCCTCGCCGGCGCGTTGGCGGCGCCCTCCATCGCAAAGGCGGAGCCCTACGCGCTTCCCGTCGATGTGGGCCGCGTGCTCGAGTCGAGCTACTCCTGGTTCGAAGCGCGGACGTCGCAGCTTGCGTCGCCTTCCACCACGCCCCCTGTAAGGCCCGTTGTTCTGTCCGACAAGCCCGTCGAGTCAACGGCACCCTTCAACCCGCCCGTTCGCCTGTCGCTTGTGGCGCGCGATTGGTCGCAGGCCTATGCGCTCAGCGGCCGCGCCGGCATGACCGACGGCATGCGCCTCAACCGTTCGATGCGGATGTTGGTTGGTCGTGCGCGGCTCGATCTCGGCGCGGTGCAGCCCTTTGTTCACGTGGGGCTTGGCGAGTGGCGATTCGACCCGACGCTTCAACAGGTCCTTCCGCAGAATCGCGAATACGCGTCGCAAGTCGCTGCGGGCCTTGAGGTGCACTTCAGCAAGGACACGCGCCTCGCCATGGAGGCCGACTACACGCTCCTCCTTCGGTCAAGTCGCGAGCCGCAGAACCTGCCCACGCCGCGCGTGCTGGGCGCGTTCTTCGTGATGCGCTCGCGCTTCTGACGCCCAGTGGTTGACGCCCAGCGTTGACGCCCCGATCTGGCGCCACGGACGCCGCGGTGCGGTTCACGATGTGAATGCGCTTGATGCCGCGCTACTCGAGCACGCTCACGAACACGCGGCCGAGGATGCCCTCGGTCCACGCGATGGCCATGCGCTCGGGCGTGCCGCCGAAGGCGACGGCGGGCCAGTCGGCCCTGCGCTCCGGTTCGGCGAGCGTTTCTGGCGGATCCCAGCCGGCGCCCTCCCAGCCGCGCCGCAGACGTAGCGCAGAGCCGCGCTCCGTTTGCTCACTCCAAACAATCGCGATGGCTCCATCGTGCCCCGTTGCGAGGGCGAGGTTCCCAGCCTTGGCCCCCTCGAGCGAGATGCGGACCGGCGCGTCGGGCGAATCGAGCCACTCGCCCTGTCGACTGCGACGAAGGGCGTAGAGAACCTTGCCATCGGGGCCTTCCTGCGTCCAGGCGAGCACCAGCGTTCCGCGCGCACCGAAGGCCACCTCGAGGCGCTCCACGTGCCCGCGGCTCCGTCCCAATGATGCGGCGAGCGTCTTTGGCCGTTGCCACGGACCGCCGAGCGCTCGCTGCGCCACGTAGGGACGGAGCTTCGCCTCGTCGTCGAGCTGCGTCCACGTGCAGACGGCTTCTCCGGTGACGGGCGAGAACGCCGCGCGTGGGCTGCCCGCGCCTTGCCCGCCGACGTCGGTGCCGAAGACGGACAAGTGGTCTTGCCCCGTTGATACCGAGAACGTTCCCGTGAGCCCGCTTCGTTCCGATACGAAGGCCATGAGTGAGCCGGCCGCCGGCGGCGGCGCATCGCGGACAGCCTGATACCAGCTCACCAAGACGTCACCGTTCTGGGCCGCCGCCAACCGCGGACTGTTGGCGTAGAGCACGCGGTGCGAGACAGCCTCGATGGCGGTCTTGGGCCGGTCCCAAGCGCTGTCTGGCAATTTCCGTGCAATCTGCACTCCGTAGGAGTCGCCAGCCCACTGATCCCACGTGACGAGGACTTCGCCCGTGGGCGCCCGGAGCACGTGCGGCTGCGTGCCTCGCGGGAGAAACGAGAAGCGGTCGGCCCGATCGGTCGGCCCCAGCCAGGCGCCGCTGTCGGTGCGCTCCGCCACGAAGACGTAGCTCTCGTCGGGCTGCTTCGTCTCCACCACCGTTACAGCGACGGTCGCGCGACGCCCCGGACCGGTGGCGAGCGACAAGTCGGTCGGCTGGCCTCCCACAGCCGCAAAGGGCTCGGTGAGACGAAAGGTACCCGCGGCGGACTCGGCGGCGACGACGGCGCGTGCTTCTTGGTCGTTGGCGGTCACCCAACCGACAACGGCGCGGCCGTCGTCGTCGATGCCGATCGAGACGCGGCGGGCGCCGGCGGGGCCCAGATCACGCTGCCCTGGAGCCGAGCGCAGCGTCATCGGTTGGCACGCCCCGGCCAGAGCACGGCTCCACGCGGGGCAGCAGCTGCGGTCTTCTCGGCGGCGCTCGATGGAACAGTCGCAGTCGGTGTTGGCGGCGCAAGGCGGCGGTTCATGAGCGACCTTGCCGCAGCCGAGCGCCGCCATGGCCATTGCGGCGAGAGCCGCGCGGGCTGCGCTCGTCATGGCGCGACCGTCACGGCGCAACCAAGCGTCGCGCGCGTCCCAAGGAAGCGAGAAACGAGCGGACCTTGAGGCGCTCGGTCTCGGGAAGGAAGACGTACCCGTTACGGGCCGGCAACGCTTCGCCGCCGTGAGCCAAGATCGCATCCTCCACCGTCACGGTGCGGCCGTCGTGGAGATACGGCTTGCTTCGCGCGAGACCCCACAACGGGCGCGTGAGGAACTGCTCCGGAGCCACCCCTCGATCAGGCCGTGATTCACGGAGCTCGGGACCCATGTCGTGACGCCTGAGATCGCTGTAGAGCTCGACCCACGTGCCGCCGCCGTCGGCCGGCGCCGCGACGCGCGGCTCCGCGGCCTCTTTCCCGAGATCGACGACGAGCGGTTTTCCGCCCGCGCGGCTCGCCAAGCGAAAGACGCTGCTCTCGAGCTTGAGCGCCGGTCGATGGCATTCGACGCATCCGAGCCGTTCGAAGGTTCGCCGGCCCTCCGCGACGTTCATCGCAAAGTCCGAATCAGAAACGAACGTCCGCGTGTTCGTCGGGATGAGGGAGAGCGGCGTCTCCTGCATCGCGACGAAGAGCGACAGCACCGACGTCTGCCCCTCGGTGATCTCTCTCGTCGCGCCGTCGCCATCGGGGTCGTCGCCGCCGCCGTTGCCGGCTCGCTCAGCGCCTGCCGCGCGGGCGAAGTGCTCACTCTGCATTCCGTGATGGATGTTCAGCGAGTCCTCGACGATGTCGCGGATGGTCGCAAACGAACCCTTCCAGCCGAAGGGCCGCACGATCAGGTCCGGCGAAATGGCCGCGAGCCGTGATGTGTCGAGCGACCCATCGGCTTTGGCGTCGAGAAAGCCAAAGGATACGCCCTTGCTGAGCAGTTCTACGGAGGCCGCGGCCTTCTCTCGGCGCGCTCGTGCGATGAGACCCTCGCGCAGACTCGCGAGGTCGCGCGTCATCTCTTGCGCGAGGAGCTCCACGAGGCCCGCGCCGTGGAGAGTCGGCGGGTTTCGCTCGAGCGCCGAGTCCTGGCTGTCGCCATCGCCGTCGAGGTAAGCGTTGTCGGCGCCATCGCCCGCTCCCGCGAGGCCGCCGCGCCAGTGGCAGGTCGCGCACTTGTGCGCGTCGGGGCCACCGCGACGGCCTCGATGAAATCGGGCCAGCGTCGGCAAGTCGGCTGCGCCGAAACCCACGTCCTTCGTAAACGGCACGTGGAAGAGTTGGCCGCCCAACTGGTACATCTCTTCGTTCGACCAGAGGCCAGCCTCAAGCTCGCCTTGTTCCACGCGCGTCGCGCGGAACAGGTACCCGGGCCGCGCCCCCTCGAGGAATCGGCTCTCCCGTCGAAAGGCGTCCTGCTCGAGCGCCAGCCTCCCTTGCGCGCGCGGGTCGGCCGGGGTGCGCGTGGAGAAGATGCCGAGGGCCTTGGCCATGGGAGAACGCTGCACGCGTGCGGGCACCGCCGTCGATTCGTCACACCCTGCTGTGGCAGCCGCACCGGCAACAACGGCGAGACCCACGAGGGCTCGAGCGACGCGGCGCGCGAACGAGCTCATCGGGCCATCCGCAAGCGCTGCGCGCGCGAAAGCGAGAGGAGAAAGACGTGCAGGTCCGCTTTGCCGTCGGCGGAGAGCGCGAGGTAAGCGTCGCGCGAAGCCGTCGCTTCTCCGCCGTGGGCGACGATGGCTTCCGGGAGCGATGGCGCCCGTCCGTCGTGCAGGTAAGGCGCCGTGTCGGCGAGGCCCCACAGCGGTCTCGTGAGGAAGACCGTGCTTGGGATTCCGTCGGCAGAGACGTGCCGATCGGCGAGCTCGGGCCCCATGTCGTGCCGTTTGAGATCGCTGAAGAGGCGAACGTTCGCGCTGCTCTTGGGCTGATCGCCCTCCGTCATGATGTAGACGAGGTTGCCAGGCCCACCGGTCGTGTCGGGCAGCTCGCGCCATGAGACGCCGAGTAGCGTCAGCTCGCGCGTGTGGCAGGTGGCGCACGCCACGGCATCGAAGGTGGCGCTGCCTCGCGCCCACCGTTCGCGGAGGCCCAAGTCAAACGGCACGCGCACCGCGGGGCTCTCCAGCATCGCCATGTAGATGGCCATGGCCGAGAGAGCGCCTTCTTCCAGTTCGCGCACGACGCCGTCGTTGTCGGGATCGGCTCCGGGCCCGGGACCAAAGCGAACGACGTCGGGGTTCTTCTCTTGGGACGCGGCGATGACCGTCGATTGGATCCCAAAGTGCACACGCGCGGCGTCTTCCGCGAAGCGGCGGAGCGTCGCCACGTTGCCCTTCCAACCGAAGGGTCGCACGACGAGATCGGTCGACACTCCTTCGACGCGCGCCGTGTCGAGGCTGCCTCCGGGGTCCGCCGTGAGGGCTCCGAACGAGACTCCCTTTGCCTTGAGCGCCACGGTGACCGGCGCGCCAGTCGTCTTTGCCTGCAGCAGTGCGACGTCGCGCGAGGCCGCGAGCTCGCGGGTCATTTCCAGGGCGAGCGCCTGGACGATGCCGCCACCGATGACCTGAGGCGCATTGCGCGCGAGCGCTGACGACTCGCGCACGCCGTCACCTTCCACGAAGGCGCGCTGGGTCTCGGAACCGGCGCCGTCGACGCCGCCCACCGAGTGACAACTGCTGCACGCGTGCGAGTCCAGGCCTCCGCGGACGCCCGTGTGGATTCGTCGAAGCTTGCCGCTCGCGCCGGCGCCGAAGCCGTCGGCGCGATCGAACTCGTGCGAAAAGATGCTGTCTCCCAGGCGGAAGAGGATGTCGTTGATATCCCCGCCCTGGTCGAGCCGCTCCTGGGAGACGGCCAAGGCCTCGCGGCCTTCTGCGGGTTCCACGGCGGCCACGGCCTCGTCTGCGGCTTCACGAGCGCCAAGCTCGACGGCCTCGTCGACCCAACGCGCGAAGGTCGGCTCGTCGGGGGCTTCGCCGCCGGGCCAAGGTGTCTGGGCGGGCTCATCAGCCCGCGCCGAGATAGCGATGGCGACTGCGAGCCCCCCAACGAACACACCTGCCCAGCGTAGCGAAGCGCCGGCGCGCATCTCAGCCCCTCAGCCCAGGATGCCGCTCACGTGCCCGCTCACTTGCAGCACAGGATGGCGCGGGTGACGCCGCCGCACTCGAGCTTGCCGCTGACGGCGTGCGAGACGCACGGGTTTGCGCCGCAGTTTGAGGGGTAGCCGAGGCCGTTGTACGTGTCGTCGCTGGCCGTGTCGCCGTCGAGCCGAGCGATCATCGTGCCGCCACCGAACTCCACGAACTCGCCGTCTGCGATGTGGTTGGTGCCGTAGCGCCAGTCGTCGCAGCTGCCGCCGCGCTGATTGGGGGCGCCGGTTCCGGCGCTCGTCTGGCCGGCCGGGCGCCCGTCCTCGAAGGTGATGGTCGTGCCGTTGGCGGTCTCGGGCGTGTCGCGGTGCAGCCACGCATTTGTCGTCGTGTTCTTCAGGGCGATGAGCTTGCCGCAGGTGTCGAGGGTCTTGAGCTCTTGCCAGGTGCAGACGTGCGAACCGGCGAAGGTGAGGTTGCAGGCGTTGTCGCCGGCGGCCTTGCCGACCTTACCGCCTGCGGCGGCGGCCAGCGAGGTGCCCCACACAGAGGTGTGACCGGGCAACAAGCCCGCGTAGCCGCCGGTGGCGCAAGCATCAAAGCCGGGACCCGAGTCGGTGATGGTGACGCCGCTGTCGCCGCCGGTGCCGCTCGTGCAAACGCCCTGCGGGAGGAGGCACTGTTGCGGCTGCGTGCACTGCGAGGTCGCCTGGCAGGGGCCGCACTTGCCGTTCGCGCAGACCTGCCCCGCGGGGCACTGCTCGTTCGAGGTGCAGGCGCTGCACTGGCCGCTGACGCAAGCCAAGCCATCGGCGCACTGACTGCTCGTGGTGCACGGTCCGCAAACGCCCGACGCCGTGTCGCAGACGGGCTTCGTCGGATCCTTGCACTGTGCATTCGAGGCGCAGTTGCCGCACTGCCCATTGACGCAGACGCGCCCGTTGCACTGGGCGTCGGTCGTGCACGGGGCGCCGACGTCAGCGGGCTTCGTGACACCGCCACCACCTGCACCGCCATCGCCGTCCGGATAGTCCACCGCCTGCACACCGCAGCCGATGAGAACACCGAGTCCGATCCATCCGCCCAGCCAACCACGCTTGCTCATGACCTGCTCCTCGCTCGAGAAACTATTTGTTGAGGATGACGAACTCGACGCGCCGATTGCGCTCCCTGCCTTCGGCTGTCGCGTTCGATTCGAGGGGAAGGGTGGGGCCATAGCCCTTCGACTCGAGACGATCTGGGGTAAGGCCCTGCCCAATCAGGTACTCGCGAACTGCCGCCGCGCGTGCCTCGGACAACGCCAAGTTGTGTTCAACCGCTCCGACCGCATCGGTGTGTCCTTCGATGCGAACGCGCAACTTCGACGCGTCCTTTAGAGCTTGAGCCACCTCATCGAGGATGTCGAACGACTTCGGCAAAATTGTAGCCTGATTGAACGCAAAGAAAATCTTCTGAGCGATTTCAATCTTCGACTCTTTGACCGTGACCTGCTTGTACTTCGGGCAGCCCTTGTTGTCGGGCTCGCCCTTGACGTTCGGACACTGATCGTCCGCATCGTTGACGCTGTCGCCGTCGGAGTCGGGGCAACCCTTGTTCTCCTTGGGGCCTGGGATCGTTGGGCAGCGGTCTTCCTTGTCGGGTACGCCGTCACCGTCGCTGTCGCCACCGGGGCAGCCCTGGTTTTCCTTCGGGCCGGGCTCCGTTGGGCACTTGTCTTCGTGGTCCGGTAGGCCGTCGAGGTCGGTGTCCGGGCACCCTTGCGTTTCCTTGGGGCCTGCCTTGGTCGGGCACTTGTCGATGGTGTCGGGGACGCCATCGCCGTCGGTGTCTTTCGGCCCGCGGCCCGTCAGTTCGATCTCGAGGGTGAGCCCCGCGATGACGATCTTCGCGTCGTCGGCGTTGACGTTCGGCTTGTCGCCGGAGGTGACTTGCAGAAAGCGGACGAACGGACCGAGCCAATACGCGGCCTTGTCGCCGAGTGGGAACTGGAGCCCGCCGCCGACGGCGTAGCCGAACCGGCTCAGATCCCCCGTCTGGACAAAGCCAACGTCGGCGTCGACCCAGGGCGAGAGGCTGTTGTCTGTGTGCGGCTTCTGAATCCGCGCGCCGGCGCCGAGGAACGTGACGGACACGAGCTCGCCCTTGACCGTGGGCGTGTTCTTGCCGCCGAAGCCGAGGATGCCGGCGGTCGCTTGGAGATCGATGAGCGGGTGCACCCCGAGGCCGAGCTTCGCCATGCCCGCGCCACCAACGCCGAAGTTGTCGGTCTGCGGTGCCGAAAGCGGAAAGGCGACGCCGGGCTCAAGCTTGAGCCCGATCATCATTCCGCCGCTGTCGACCTTGGCCTCGGCGGTTTGAGCGAAGGCTGGCGTCGAAACCAACAAGCCGACGGCAGCGATGCCCAGCGGGAGAATTTGATGGCGCCATCCAGCGCCGCGAGCACGCGCGATCACGTTCGAGAGACCTCCGTCCGAGACAATTTCCCGCTCGACCCTGCGCTCCGCATGGCCGAGTTACTACGCGCCGTCATGTGTATCACGCGTCGCCAAGCGGGATCACGTTGCTTACTTGAACGTGGCCTCGAGTTGGTCGCGCGCGAGCTTCACCGCGGGATCGTTGTCTGGCGTCAGGACCTTGGTCGCGGGACGAGCGGGCGGCGTGGCCGCCGTGCCCGCCGCGCCCGGCGAAGGGGTAGCGGTTTGCGGGGGAGGCGGCGCGGCGGCCGCCTTCGCTGCGAGAGCCGGGTCGCCGCGCCCCGCTTTCTTCCAGAGCTCGAGGTTGACGATGGTGCCGGGTTTGGTGCCCGGGATCGCGTTGACCCCATCGGACTTCTTCGCGGACGCAGGCGCCGCGGCCACGGCTGCGGTCTCGGTCGGCGCAGGCGCCGCCGCTTGAACCGGCGCCGGCGGCGCAGCAACGGGCGCAGCGGCAGGTGCGCCGGACGCGGCGCCCTTCTGAATGAACTTGTCGGCGTCGCCTCGCGCGATCATCGCCGTGAGAATACCGCCGGCCGTCAGCATCGCGACGATGCCCGCGGCCCAGTAGATGGCCAACATGCCGCTTCGCTTGCGTTTGACCTTGCGGTTGATCTCGCCAGCGGAGGGCACGGACATGCGAGCCGACGACGAAGGCGCCGCGGGGGCGCTCGACCGGCCCGAGCCCATCTCCGGCGGCCGCACCCGTGTCATGTCCGCCACGCGTGGCGAAAGGGGCGGCGTCGACGTTGGCGACATCGTGCGGACCGTGGTCATGTCGGCGGGGCGGCTCTTGCGCGGCTCGACGGCGCTCGCAGGGGCGTTGACGTCCGGCGACGAGCTTCGCGCGGGGCCAGTCGATGCCGTCGGCGGGCGTACTGCGGTCATGTCCTGCGGCTTGTTGCTCACGTTCTCCTCGTAGCCTTTCGGCCGGTGGCCGGGCGGCAGGGCCCGCGTGACGTCCTCTTCTTGTCTGTCGGCGATGGCCCGCTCTCCGCTATCGGATGGTCGAATGGGGCGACTGCCACCTCGGATGGTCGGAGGCTCGCTTCTGGCGGCAGCTCGATCAGGGTAACCCACGCGGCACCTCTCTGGCGAAACGACCGGCCGAAAAGGCGAAGTCGTCGGATATGGAACTCAGCATCCGGCGAGGGTGGGCGCAATGTAATTTTCCCGCCGCGGCGGAAAGTTACGCCATCATCAAAATTGGTCACATTCGCCTACAGCGAAACTTTATGGGTGTTTCTCGGCTTGTCCACGCATGGGGGCGCGGAATCCTCGAAAGCTGCCCGGCTGTCTCAAAAGCGTTTCCATCCAGGCGCGGGGGAGGGACCGGCAGCGGGCTCACAGGTCTGCGCGGGAGCGTTTTGTGGTAACGGTCCATCGAACGGGGAGTCGCACAGTCCGGTAGTGCACGAGCTTTGGGTGCTCGTCGTCGCGGGTTCAAATCCCGCCTCCCCGACCAGGCGCCGCGAAGCGGCGCCAGTGCGGGGTGGCGCATTCGGCGTGCGGGTCGGCTGGCGCCGCCCCGACACGAGCAAATCCCGCTCGCGGACTTGGTGCGGGCGCAATCGCGACGCTCGTCGTCAATACGTGAGCCTGAGCTTGTAGACTTTGTTCCTTGTCGTCGCGGCTACGTAGAGGTTGTCGTCGCTGTCCCACGCAAAGTCCGAGATCAACGGATAGCTCGCGTTCGGCGTTGAAGGCGCGTCGAGCTGCCACTCCGCGACTTGCGTGAACTCGCCGTTGGCGTCGAGCTTCCAGCTGAAGAAGCGAACCGAGCCGGTGTACATGTCCGAAACAATCACGTTGCCGAAGCGGTCGACGGCGATCGCGAACGGTTTCTCGCCGGCGCCCACGAGATGCTCGAGCTTGCCCGGCTGCCTCACGCCGCTCTCGTCGAACACGGACACCACGGGGTCGCTCGTGTTGTCGACGATGTAGAGACGCTTGTTCCGCCACACGAAGTGACGCGGGCTGGAGAAGATGCCCGGCGTCGAGCTGTGGGCGACGGCGGACCGAGGCTCCATCGGCGCACCGACGGGGATATAGCCGGAGCTCTTGGCCTGGGTCGCGGTGTTGAGCGCGCCGCCAAGCCAAGCAACGCCGAGGCCCGTGGTCACGTCGAGCGCGCTGATGCAGTTCCAATCGCCGTTGACGAAGCCCGGATAGTTCCAGAACCAATTGCCGACCCAGAAGCGGCCGCCGTGAATGCGGAGCGTGCTGCCCCACGTGAAGCCGCCGATCTTTGGACCAGCGTACGAGTCGGGCTGCCCGCTCGCATGCCACCCGTAGCTGCTTGGCCATTGAAAGCCGGTCCAGCGCACGAAGGCGTGCGCTGCGTCGAACTCTTGGATGCGCCAGTTGTCGAGTACGAAAAGATGATCGGCTTCGTCGATGGCCATCCCGCGGATCATGTTGAACACGCCGGGGTCGTAGCCGTAGACGGCCGTCGCCGGCGACGCGGCGCCGTGGAAGCCTTTCGAGTTGTCGCTGCCGCCGCCGATCCACCCGAGGTACGCGCCGGTGGCGTCGAATTTCAGAATGCGAGAGTGGCCCGGCGCGATGTTGCCAGCGAAGGACCGGCTCGCCAGATAGAGCGTGTGCGTGTCGGGGGCGTCGGTCTGCTCGGACACGTAGAGATGATTCGTCGAGTCGACGGCGAGCGCGTAGGGCTTCGCGAATGGGTGACTGATCTCGCCGAGCACCGAGTAGCCGGCGACGGCAGGGGTCGCGGGACCGGCGTCCGCCGCGTCGCTGGTGGCGGCGTCAGCAACGGAGCCCGCATCACCGGCGTCGCGCGCGTCTTCCACGTCCGCGTCCCCAGCATCGTAGCTCTCGACGCGATCGATCGACGCATCGGCGGCATCGCTCGCAACGTCGGCGTCTAGGCTGAGCGTCGCGTCGTGCGCGGCCGTGGCTGCGTCGGATGCCGGCTTGCCTCCACCGTCGTCGCGCTTCGACGCGGGAGCGTCTTCCGCCGGTGGCTCGCTCGAACATGCGGCGAGATTCGCAGCGGCGATCCACCCCATCAAGCCACCCACCGTCCACGCGCGCGCGATGCTCATCGCAGGATTCTTCCAAGGATCGGAGGACGCGACGCTGAGGTTTCGATGAGCGCCGGCGGACGACTGCGCCGGCGTCGTTGCTGCGGTCATCCCGCGTCCGCGCCCTCTCCCGCACCACGCAAGCGGCGCCAGTGCGGAGCGATGACCGGTCGTGCACGAGCTGCGAGGCTCCGCGCGGCGGCCGCGAGCCCGCAGGCCTGGCCCAGCCGGGGCTCTCATCGGGCTCCGTCGACCCTTCCTTCCGCGCGGCCGGGCCACCCCTTTGACAAGTAGACCAATCGGTCTATTCTGCCCGCGTCGCCGATATGACCTCGTCCACGAAACAAGACTTGCTCGAGCTGGGGCTCAAGCTCCTCTTGAAGCACGGCTACGCCGATCTCGGCGTGGCGACGTTGCTCGAACAAGCCGGCGTGCCGAAGGGGTCCTTCTACCACCACTTCGAAGGCAAAGAGGACTTCGCCCTCCAAGCCATAGACCTCTACATGGAGGGCGTTCACGCCGCCCTCGATGCTGCCTTCACAGACGATGGGCACACTCCGGTCGAGCAGATCCGGCGCTTCTTCGAGATGGTCTCCGAGGGCTACAAGGGCGACGGCTATTTGGGGTGCCTCTTGGGTGGGCTTGGCCAGGAGCTGTCCGGCATAAGCCCCACGTTCCGCGAGAAGGTGGAGGCGTGTTTCAACGTCATCGCGCGCCGCCTAGAGAAGGCGCTCACCGTCGCCAAGAAGCGAGGCGAGCTGCGTGACGACTTGAGCCCGCGCGCGCTCGCGGACCTGCTGGTCAATTGCTGGGAGGGCGCCGCGCTTCGCAGCCGTCTCCGTCGAAGCCCGAGTCCACTCAGTCAAATGCTCGATTTCTACTTCGCCGCCGTGCGGCCGTGAGCCCGCGCGCGCGCGCTGAGGGCACGCGCCGCTGCGTCTTTGATTAGACCGATCGGTCTGTTTTGGGTCGAAAAAAAAAGGAGGAAGTCATGGAAGTGAAGTCATTGTTTGAAAGGCTGGGCGGTTCGTCGGGCATCGAGCGCATCGTCGAGGAAGTGGCGAGCCGTCACTTAGAAAATCCCACCATTGGTGCGCGCTTTCGGCCGTACCTCGAACAGCCGCCGAAGCTGCAGGAGCTCAAGGTGCATCTCGCACGCTTCTTGGAGTTGGGGGCCGGCGGCCCACCTCGCTACACGGGCCGCGACATGAAGAGCGCCCACAAGGGCATGAACATCAGTCCTGCGGAGTACATGGCCGCGCTTGACGACATCGTCGCGGCGCTCGTAGCGGTGGGCATCGACGCGCAGACACGCAACGACGTGCTCGCCATCGCGTGGTCCCTGAAAGGCGAAATTATGCACGGTTGAACGCGGCTTCGCTTGGCAGGTTGGGGCAGGGGAAGACGTTCCCCTCCCCAACGATGCGCCGCGCCGAGCTCGCGAACTAAATCTTCCGGATCGCGTCGAAGGCTTGGCGCAGGCCCTTCGGCGTCGCGCTGATGTTCACGTAGATGTGGTCGCGGTCGGTTTCGATGCCGCGAATCCCGACGAGCGGTGTCAACACCGACAAGACCTTCTGCACGGTCCTGTTCTTGGCGATCGAAGGGACGCGCATCAAGTCGAGGACGATGCGGTCGCCCTCGGCCTCGACGATGGCGGCGGGCTTCTTAGGGAGGTGCTTGACGAGGTTGCCCGGCTTGGAGAGGTCGAGCGCGCCCGACTTCACGAGCGTCGCCACCGGTGAGTCGCTCTCGCCGAGCACCGTGAGCTTCAGATCGTTGAGGCGAACACCAACGCGGAGCGTGTCGACGGACACCTCGATGTGATCCACTTTGATGGCGCCGCCAGCCCTGAGGCTCGTGCCCATGGCGTCGACCGTCGCCGAGAGGCGCAACGCGGGCGGTGCCGTCGCCAACTCGATGTCCTTGGGCATGCGCTTGCCGGTCGGCGCTTGCTCCGCGAGGTACCGTAGCGCCGCCATCGGGACCCCAAAACGTCCGCTCGCCGCGTTGACGGCGGCCTTCACGAGCTCATCGGGATTCTTGCGGACGTAGCTGACTGCAGCCGACAGAAGGGCACGCGCTTTCGACATGACGTCCTCGGAGGCTACACGAAACGTGCTGGCGATTCGTCAGCCTTTGACGATCGCATCCCAGTGTTCGGCGATCTCGGCGGGCGACCAAAGGCCCGCGTCCGCGTCTTTGAACTTGCCCGCCGTCTCGACGACCTTGAAGGCGTACATCCGCGCGCCGGCGACAGCGAGCACGTACCCGGTGCGGTCGCCGGCGAGGTCGCTTGCGAGGAAGACGGCGGCCGGCGCGATGTGCTCGGGACTCAAGGTGTCGACGCCTTGAAACATCGGAAGGTCCTCGGTCATCCGCGTCTTCGCGATGGGGGCGATGGCGTTGACGGTGATGCGATGCTTCTGAAGCTCGATGGACATGGTGCGCGTCAGACCGTAGATGCCGGCTTTGGCGGCCGCGTAGTTCGACTGACCGAAGTTGCCGAGCATGCCGCTGACGCTCGTGGTGTTGACGATGCGCCCACCGCCACCTTGCGCGACCATCTGTTTGGCCGCCGCTTGCGAGCACAAGAACGAGCCCTTGAGATGGACCGCCACGACGACGTCCCACATCTCCTCCTCCATCTTGAGGAAGCTCTTGTCGCGCAGGATGCCTGCGTTGTTGATCAGCGCGTCGAGACGACCGAAGGTGTCGACAGCGGCCCTGACGAGCGACTGCGCGCCCTCCGCCGTGGCGACCGAGCCGTGATGGGCTACGGCGGCACCGCCGGCAGCCTTGATCTCGGCGGCGACGGCGTCCGCGAGCGTTGCGCTCGCGCCGGACCCATCGCGGCTCCCGCCCAGATCGTTCACCACGACCTTCGCGCCTTCGCTCGCTAGCGCGAGCGCGTGCGCTCGGCCAATGCCGCCGCCAGCGCCCGTTACGATGATCACCTTGTTGTCGAGAAGTCCCATGTTGCTTGGCTTCGTAGCGCGCGCGCCGGTCGCTGGAAAGGGGGCTGGCCTCCCGGAACATGCTTCGCCCGCTCATGCGCAGCGTGGCCAGCGCCCGCCCCGGTGGTGTCACTGAGGTGCGACGGAAGTTGCTCGACCGACGCCAGACCGCGACCAAAAAAGGCGGAAATTCCGCGCTCGCCGCGCCTTTTGTGCCGAGGCGCGTTGCGCCGAGCCTGGTCCACTCCGTGCACCGCCTCTGGCGTGAGCAAGTTTTCCCTCGCTACCGGTCTCGTGCCAGCGCCTCTCAACCGGGCGCGCATCCGGCTCCGGTTGGGTGGCCTCCTCGTGCTCTCGTGCATCGCCGTCGGTTGCTCCGCCGATGACCTGGGCGTCGCCCAGCAAGCGGCGTCGGGCAGCTGGACGCTCCCTGAGGAGGTGCGGGCGGCGGGTGCTCAGGCGAACGTGCAATACGACGACGCCCCCGGCTGGGACGCGAGCGCCTGCGGCAGCGGCCTCTTGCCCGGTGGCCGCGCGCTCGGCGCGGCGCTCGAAGCGCAGTTCTCGCAAATCTCCTCCATCGGCGGCTTCTCCTGTCGGCCGAACACGGCCAACACGTCGAAGATGAGCGTCCACGGTACCGGTCGCGCGCTCGACGTCATGGTGCCCGACAGCAGTCCGGAAGGTGACGAAGTCGCCAACTGGCTCGTCATGAACGCGCAACAGATCGGTGTACAGCTCATCATTTGGGACCGCACCGTTTGGCGCGCCGACGGGTCGAACACCAAGCGCTACGGCGGTCCGCACCCGCACAACGACCACGTTCACGTGGAGATCAACGAGGAGGCCGCCGCGCAGCGGACGCCGTTCTTCACGAACGGCACGCGCGTTGATGTGCCGGGCGCCGGGACGACGCCGGCGCCTCGCGAGCCGACCGACCCGGTGCCGCCGCCGGTGGTCACGCCGCAGCCCGTCGACCCGTATGAGCCGCCGGTCGATCCCGGCTACCCGCCGTACACGCCGCCAACCACCCCGCCGGCAACGCCCAGCTACCCGCCCTATCCGGGTGGTCCCGGCAGTACGGGGGGCATTCCCACGCTTCCCGGCGGCGGGACCGGCGCGTCGCCCGGCGGCGGGACGGTTCCGACCGCTGGCGCAGCGGCCCCGCCGCCCGTCACGCCACCGGTTACGCCCCCGCGCGTGCCACAGACCCCTCCGTCGTTGGCGCAGGCCGATGACCTCCCTTCCGGTCAGCCCGACTCGCTCGGCACCGGGGTTCGAAAGCCGAAGACCAAGGCGAAGGCCCAGCCTATCGAGAGCGGTTGCGCGGCCGCGCCCGGCTCCGCGTCGAGCGGGTCGCGTTTCGCCCTGGGCCTACTCGGACTCGCCGTGCTGCTGCGGCGCCGCCGCGGGAAGTGACACGCGCCCGCGGCCGAGACGCCGGCCGTCCTTGACGCGGCGCGTGACCGGGTGGTAGCTGCACCTTGTACTCGAACGGCACGTGCCGCGCCGCGAGACGAGCATTAGGAGTGGGTCCATGCCTGTCGACATTCAGAAGCTCTTCAACGACGACCTGCCCGCCGCCCTCTTGCGGAACGCAGAGGACGCCCGGACCATCGGCGCCAAGTTCCAGATGAACATCACCGGCGCCGGCGAGTGGAACATCGACGTGTCGGCCTCGGGTCCTGCCTGCAAGGCCGGCAGCGACGCCGCCGACTGCACCATCACCATCGAAGCCGATGACTTCCAGAAGCTGATGGAGAACCCGCAGGCGAACGGCATGCAGCTGTTTTTCCAGGGCAAGCTGAAGGTTGGTGGCAACCAGATGCTCGCCATGAAGATGCAGAAGCTCTTCCAGTACAAGTAGCCGCGCCTCCGGGCGCACCCGCCGATGTCGCCCCTCGAAGGCGTTCGTGTCCTCGACCTGAGTCGCCTTCTTCCAGGGCCGTTCGCGTCGCTTGTGCTCGCCGACATGGGCGCCAGCGTTGACAAGGTGGAGGAGCCGGGCGCCGGCGACTACCTGCGGCACATGCCACCGACCTTGGGTGGCGCGGGCTTGGGTGGCGCGGGCGAGACGCCGCAGTCGAGCCTCTTTCTCTTCCTCAACCGGAACAAGCGGAGTCTCTCGCTCGACTTGAAGAAGCCAGCGGGGCAGGCGGCGCTCCGCCGACTGCTCGCGCGCTACGACGTGTTGCTTGAGCAGTTTCGCCCCGGCGTCCTGGCGCGCCTCGGCCTCGCTCCCGAGGATCTCCTCCGCGAGCACCCCGCGCTCATCGTCTGCTCGCTCACCGGCTACGGCCAGACCGGCGAGCTTTCGCAGCGCGCGGGGCACGACATCAACTACGTCGCGCGCGCTGGCGCGCTCTTCGGGCAGGGACCCGTGGAAGGCCCGCCCACGGTGCCCGGCACGCAGGTCGCCGACATCGGCGGAGGGTTGTGGTCTGTCATCGCTATTCTCGGTGCCCTCGCCGAGCGCGCGCGCACGGGACGAGGCAAACACCTCGATGTCTCGATGCTCGAAGCGTCTATGTCGTTTGCCGCGGTGCCCTTCGGCCACTTCGCCGGCGGGGTCTCGCGCGCGCCCGGCGGCGCCGAGCTGACGGGTGGCCTCGTGGGCTATGGCGTCTACGCGACCAAAGATCGGCGGGCCGTGTCGCTCGGCGCCCTCGAACCGAAGTTCCTTGGCGCGCTGTTCGCGGCCGTGGGCAAGCCCTTCGATGCGGAGGCTTTTGCTCTGGGCGAACACCAGGAGCCGCTGCGTCGCGACCTCGCGTCGATCTTCCTCGAGCGCACGCTCGAAGAGTGGGTCGCCTTCGCGAAGGAGCGAGACGTTTGCCTCGAGCCGGTGCTGAGCCCCGCGGAGGCTGTCGCCGACGCGCACCTCGCCTCTCGCGGCGCGTTCTTCCAGTTGCCGTCGCCTTGGGGCCCGCTCCTCCAAATGCGGCTGCCGGTGACCGATCGCGCCGCCTCGCATTTGCCTCCCCCGCGCCAAGGGGAGCACTCCGCCGCGATCCTCCGCGAGGCCGGCTTCTCAGACGCCGAAATCGCTGAGCTCTCGACGTAGCCGCGCAAGCGAACGCGTGCGTCAGGCCTTCGGCTTTGCCGGCTCGCCGGGTCGACGTCGCACTTTGCGGAGCTCTTCGATGAACTCCCAGTCGGCGACGAGGCCCTTGCGCATGAGCACCGAAAGGAGCGCCGCGAAGAGCTCCTCCCAGCGGGGGATCTCGATGCCGATCTCGTTTTGCGCCTTGCCGTGCGAGACGTCGCGCAGCGCACGAACGATGTCGCGCGCCGTGAGCGTCGCGTGAGGGGCGTCGCCTGCTTCGCCGTCGCCCGCTTCTCCATCGCTCGTGCCGCGCGCGGGCATGCGTAGCGTCGTGCCGTCGAGCATCGTCACGGCCACCATGGGCCGTTGCGCGCGCCGCGGCAGTTCGACCTCAACGGCTTCGATTTCCGGCTCCGCGTCCGGGTGGTCGCCGGCGACCACATCTTCTGGCTTCGCCGGAGGGATTGAGCTGCGAGTGCCGGCGCCGGCAATCGGACCGAGCCGCTCCGAGAGGGGAGCGGGTGGTGGCGGGGCCGCCGGATCCTGCGCTCCGTAGTAAACGCGAAGGGCGCTCCGGATGTCGGTGGGACAGGCGATCATCGGTTGCGCAGGGAGCCCCGCATGTTGAGCGACCTCGGCGAGGGCCACGTCGTTGGTCGGGTCGTCCATCGCGACGTAGAGCGTCTCGCCCTGCTTGCGCACGCGGCGCACGTAGATCGGGACGAGGCAATACTTCTCCGCGACCTCACGAGGCACGAGGTTGAGGAGCTGTCGCGAGAAGTCGATGTGGTAGAGCGACACCCAAGGGACGCTCAGCTGTTGCCCGAGGATTTGCGTCAACTGGGTCTCGCTCACGAGACCGAGCTGGACGAGCAGTGAGCCGAGCCGCTGCCCCGGCGCTCGCGGCTGGCGGAGGGCTTCGTCGAGCTTGTCCTGGGCCAGAACGCGTGCCGACACCAGGAGCTCGCCTATGCGGGGGCGCGCCACCGCACCATCCTACGCCCGCGCGCCCAAGCGTCCACAATTACCGCAGGGTGCCTGCTGGGGCGCCAATTCCACGCGTCAACGCGCGTTTCAACGACAGTTGGCGCGTGATAGCCTCGCCGAACCGTGCGTACGTGTCCGCAATGTGGCTTTGAATGCGATGAAACCCATCGCTTTTGCCCCGCGTGCGGTTTCCCTATCGGTCAGATCTCGCGCGACACCGACGACCCGCTGATCGGGCGCACGTTGCCCGGCGGGTACGTCATCCTCGAGCTCGTCGGCATTGGCGGGATGGGGCGTGTCTACCGCGCCGAGCAGACCAACCTGGGTCGCACCGTCGCGGTCAAGATCGTTCACCCGCATCTCGTGGGTGAGGAGAGCGCCGTTGCGCGCTTCATCACTGAAGCGCGAGCCGCGAGCCGCCTCAATCATCCCAACTCCGTCGACGTCATCGACTTCGGCAAGACGAGCGACGGTCAGCTCTACCTCGTCATGGAATTCTTGCGCGGGCGCGACCTCGCCCGCGTGGCGTACGAAGAGGGCCCGCTCCCGTTTCGGCGCATCATCGACGTCCTTCGTCAGGTCCTCGCAGCCCTCGATGAGGCCCATCACCTTGGGATCATTCACCGCGATCTGAAGCCCGAGAACATCATCCTTGAGCCCATGCGGGCCGGCGGCGACTTCGTCAAAGTCGTCGACTTCGGTCTCGCCAAGATGCGCGCAGAAGCGCAGATGCCCTCGATCACGAGCCCCGGCATCGTGTGCGGCACGCCCGAGTACATGAGCCCCGAGCAAGGTCGCGGCGATCCGCTCGACGCGCGCAGCGACGTCTACGCCGTCGGCGTGGTGCTGTTTCAGCTCCTCACGGGACGCCTTCCGTTCGAAGCCGAGTCGCCGACGCAAGTCGTGCTCATGCACCTCTCGAAGCCGCCCATGGATCCGCGCCTCGTGGCGCCGGAGCGTCAGATCCCCGAGCCCATCGTCAACGTCACGCTGACGGCGCTCGCAAAGAATCCCAAAGAACGCTACGGCAGCGCCGAGATTTTCGCGAAGGCCCTCGTCGACTCCCTCGCCGAGGTTGACACGAAGGCGCGTCCACCGACGCCGAGCGCGACCAAGTGTGGCGCGTGCGGCGCCATGAATGCGTTTGGGCAGAAGTTCTGCGGTGAGTGCGGTCAGTCGACCTCGCCGTCGCTTGCGCCGCCGCCGCCTTCGGCTTCGCCACGCATCTCCGAGCCCGTCTTGATGCCGGCGTCTCAGCGGAAGATCTCGGCGGAGCATCGCCTGCGCTTTCCGTTGCCTCTCGTGGGGCGCGACGACGACCTCGCGTGGCTCGAGCAGCGGCGCGCCGACGCGCGCACCGGGCTCTCCGCAGCGCGCATCATCGGAGACTCCGGCGTGGGAAAGACGCGCCTCTTGCGTGAGTTCCTGCTCATCTGCGCCGCCGCCGGGGACACGGTGGTGGTGACCGGTCCGGACCCGCAGTGGGCCGAGGTCTCCTATTACGCGCTGCGGAAGACCATTCGCGTCCTCGCGGGTCTGCGTCCCGACGGCGGCCCCGCCGAATGGGCCTCGGCGAGCCCAGAAGCGCGCCAGGGGCTCACCGATTTGTTCCAGCCAAAGAGCGACGAGTCGGCCACGCGCCTTCGCCCCGAAGAGCGCCGCTTCGCGGCGGCCGAAGCGCTGCGGTGGGCCATCGTCCGGGCCAACGAGCGGGGCAAGGGGCGACGCGTCGTCCTCGCCTTCGACGACTTCCAAGCGATCGATGGCGGAAGCCGCAACGCCATCGACGACGCCGTAGCCGACCCGCCGCTCGTCCCCGTCATGATCCTGGCGACCCACACGCCCGAGTTTTCACCGGACTGGCGCTCCGATGTGCCGACGCCGCGCATCCTGATGGGGCTCCCCACCAGCGTCGTCACCAAGCTCCTGGCGACGAATGGCTCGCCGAGCGCGCCGTCGATGGCCGGCGGCCGCGGAATCTCACCGCTCTACCTCGACCAACTCGTTCGCTTCCAAAGGGAAGGGGGCACGGGCGCGCCGCCGCGCCTCGCCGATCTCATCGCCCTTCGCGTCGAGCGGTTGTCGGCGCCGGCGCGTCGCCTGCTCCAGGCGCTGGCCGTCATCGGTGACGAAGCGATGCCGGCGACGCTCGGCGCGCTCCTTCGCGAGAACGCTTCGCTCGAAGAGGCGACAAGCACGCTCAAGGCGGCGGGCATGGTCGAGCTCGACCTCGAGACCGGCGCGCTAACGTCAGCCCATCCGCTGCTCCGCGACGTGGTGCTCGCCACGATCCCCGCCGGAGCGAGGCGCGAGTTCCACGAGGCCGCCGCCAACTGGGCCCGCGCGGAGAATGCACCCATTGAGGTGCGCGCGATGCACGAGCTCCACGCGCACAACTCGTTTGAGGCGCTCGTGCTCTTGGAGCGCGTCGCCGTGCAGTGCGCCGCGCGCGGCGACACGAGCGGGAACATCCTCGCCCTCCGCCGCGGACTCGAGCTGGCGCGTCGCGAGTTCTTCCGAGGCGAGCTCGACGATCCGATGCGCGCCGTCTTGATCTTCAGCCGCAAGCTGGGCGAGGCGCTCGCCATCGCCGGAGCGCTGACCGACGCCGACGGCGTCCTTCGAGAGGCGCTCGACATGGCCGGTCCGAGCGGGCCTGACCGCGCACGCGTCCTCGGGGTCTTGGCGCGGGTCGCGAGCGGCCGTTCGCGCAACCAAGAGGCCCAGGCGTACCTGCGAGAAGCTATCGAGTTGGCCACGCGCGCCAAGGTCGCCGACTTGGTGACGTCGCTCGAAGAGCTGCAGCGCTCTCTCGCCTCTTGATGAGCGCGCCTCTCGCGTTAACGCCAGCCGGTTTCGTCGCGCTTCTTGCTGCGGCATGTGCGCCGGCGACCCCCGTCGCCGAGGTCCCTCCGAGGCGAGCATCGCCGCCGCTCGTCGCGCCGCCAGCGCTCGAAGCGCCGGTGCGCGCCTGCTTGTGGCTGCTCGCGTGCGACGAAGCGGCTGCTTCCGATGGTTCGTTCCTGTCGCGCTGCGTCGATGAAGCCGCGTCGCGAGGCGCCGACGGCGAGACCGAGTGCCTGAGTCGAGCGCGCTCTTGCTCGGACGTTCTCGCGTGCGTCGGTCGCGAAGCGACCGATGCGGCGCGTCGCCTCTGCGACGCCCGGCCCGGCGGCATCGTGTTCTGCGACGACAACCGCCTGGTGAGTTGCGACGGGGAGCGGCCGCGCATGACGAGCTGCGGTGAGCTGCGAGGAACGTGTCGCGAACAGCGCATCGCGAGCGGCATCGTCGTTCGCGGTTGTGCATCGCCGCATCTGTGCGGTGACGCCGCCGCAACGAGACGCTGCGATGGCATCTCGAAGCTCGTGTCGTGCCAGGACGGAATCGCCGAGCTCGCGCGGTGCCCTCGCGGCACGCGGTGCACGGAGGCGATGAGCGCACCCGGTGAGCAAGGCGCAAGCTGCGTGCCCATCGGCACGCGGCCCTGCGCACCGGGCCGAGCGCGGTGCGTCGGCGATGTCCGCGTCTCGTGCCTGAGCGTGCAAGGCCGCCACGTCGTCGGTGAAACCGACTGCGCGGCCGCTCAGATGAGCTGCCTGGACGTGCTCGGGGACGGGGCATCATGCGCCGCTGGAGACGCGTGCGCCGGAGGGCCGGCGACCTGCGATGGCGCCGCGCTCCGCTTTTGCGCGTCCGGCTTGCCGGTTCGCGCGGACTGTCGTCGCTACGGACTCGGCGCATGCCGCCCCGGGAAAGCCGGCGCCTTTGCCACCTGCGGCCCCCCGCTGTGACCTTCGTGTAGACTGCGCGAGTCCGGCGGCTCGCGCCGGCGGGAGGACACGCCCGTGGGGCCCGCCCCGCACATCACTCGCTGGGATCTCGACAAGACCTACCTGCGCACGGAGTTCGAGTCCGTACGGGATCTCTTGCGAACGGCTCTTGAGCGGCCCGACGAGAAGCGCACGCACGCGGGAGCCGCCACGCTCCTTCGGGAGATGTCGCGCGCCGGCGCGGCGGTGCACATCCTCTCGGGCTCGCCCGAGCAGATGCGCCGGCGTCTCGAGAGCAAGTTGCGCATCGACGGCATCCGCTGGGACCTCTTCACGCTGAAGCCGAACCTCGAAAATGTCTTGCGACTGCGCTTCCGCGCTGTTCGTGACCAGCTGGGCTACAAGTTGCCCAACCTGCTCGACGCCCGCGTTCATCCGATGCCGCTCTGCGCGGAGGGAGGGCTCACGGAGACCCTCTTCGGCGACGACGCGGAGGCCGACGCGTTCGTCTACTCGCTTTACGCCGACGTCATCTCGGGCCATGTGTCCGAGCGCGTCCTCGTGGAGATCTGCGAGCGCGGCCGCGTCTACCCCGACGTCATCGAGACGGTTCGCCAGAACGCACGCGCCGTCGCGAAGGTCGAAGGCGTCGAGCGCATCCTCATCCACCTGGAGGGACAGACGTCCCCCGAGCTCTTCCGCGCCTACGGAGTCCGTGTCGTTCCCTTCTACAACTACCTTCAGGCGGCCTTCGTCGTGTACGAAGACCGGCGCCTCTCGCCGGAAGGTCTGCTCAGCGTGGCCCACGATCTCGTCGTGAGCCACCGCTTCGACGGCGACTCGCTGGCTCGCAGCTACCAAGAGCTCGCCCGCCGAGGCCACCTTCGTGGCCGGGCCTGCGACGAGCTGCGCGAGGCCTTCGCGGCGCAGGAGCCGACGAAGGGAAGCGACGAAGTTCGGCGGATGGTCGAGCGCCTGCCGCAGCTCGCCGCGTCGGCAGCTCGCACCTGGCTCGGGAGCGATCAGCGGCTCCCCGACTACCTCTCGCTCGTCCTCGCGCACAACCCTCGCCATCGCCGGCGATAGCGGGGCGCGCCGGGCGGCGGACTACACCCAAGCGTTGTTCAAGAGCTCGCCCACGCCCCCTGCGCCTGGGACGATGTACTGGTGGTCGTCGAGGCCGCGCTCTTCCTCCCAGCGAGTTCCGGGCACCGTCGTCAAGACGTCGGGAGCGCTCAAGCCGCGGTCGATGCGAAGGGCATAGATGATCGTGTCGGGGTGCGCCGCGAGCAGGTTCTTCACGTACTCCGGCGTGACGATGAGGTGCATCGTGATGCACTTGGCCGGCTTGCCGTCGAGGCGCGTCTTGTAGTGCGTCAACGCGCTGATGAGCGACGAGCCGGTGGCCCCCATCGGGTCGGGGAAGAGAACGATGCGGTCGTCGACGTCGCGACCAATCTTCGCGTCGTGCCAGGTGGCGCCCGTGACGCGGCCCGCCTCATCGGTGGCGCGTGACATAAAGAGGTGATCCTGCCGCACCCCGGCCGGGTCGAGCACCTCGTTCAGGAGGTCGTAGACGACCTGCGAGGGCATCGTGCCCGCGCGGGCGATGCCCACAGTGATGGCCTTCGTCGCCGCGGCGACGGCGACGCCGCGATAGACGGCCTGCGGTGAGGACGCGACCATGCGCGTCGGAACATCGATGCGCGTGCGCGGAAATTCCGCCGCGAGGACGACTTCGCTCAACCGCTCGTAGAGCACTTTGACGAGGCGCCCCACCTGCGGCTGCCCAGTCTCCCGTGCGCAGAGGCGCGCGAGCTGCGTCCACGCGAGCGGGTCGTCAAGCAGGTGCACGTTCGGTCCGTACCGATGCTCGATCTCCGACGGCCGAAAGACACTCTTCGAGTACGCGCTCTCCATGCGGGAGGACGTAGCAGGCCTGAGCCGAGGAAAAAAGAGGCCGCCGGCATGGCCTCGCGGGCGCGCCCGCGGCTAAGTCCAGTGGCCAGCGCGAAGCGCCGCCGAGTCGATGACCTTGACCTTGGGGCCGAGCGCTTCGCGAAAGCTGTCCTCGTCTTCGTCGTCCATGATGGCGTCGCCGAAGCCAGCAGCGATTTCCATCGCTGTCGAGAGAATGCGCAAGAACTGGGCGAAGCTCGACGCCGCCAACGTCGGCTGCGTCCTGTCTTGCCCGCTCATCCTCGTCATGACGGGGCAATCGCCCTCGGGGTCGATGCGAGCGACGTCGAGGAAGTACGGATCGCTCAAGAGCGAGCTCTCGCCGATGACGACCCAGGTCGCCTTCCAGTTCGGATCCTTGGGCTGGGCCTTCTCGAGCTCCTCCGCCGGCAAGAGGCGAATCCGCTCGACAGGCGTCTGCGTCTCGACCTTCGTCGGGTTCGCCTTCAGGAGGAACTTTCGGTAGCGCGGGGGAACGCGAAGCTGCTTCTTCAGCTGCTCCACGAGCTCGGCCGGTGCGGCGCCGAAGGTGGCGTCGAGCTTCCGCTTTTGAAAGACGGTCTTCAGGCCGTCGACTGCGTCTGCGAGATCACTGTCCACGATCGACCTCGGAGCTTGAAGCGCCCGAACGGGGGCAATTGGCGTCCCGGCGAGCACCCCCCGCTCCCGGTAGAGCGCAAACGGTACCATCAAATACCGCGCTTTGTCCGCGCGATTCTTCGGAAACCCGAAATGCACGAAAGCCACCCGCCGGTGTGGCGAGTGGCCTTCGAGAGCCCGCCGGCGCCTTCATGGCGCCAGTGGACTTACCCTTTCGGGCTGCCTTTCACAGCGGGCCGTAGCCCATGTACCGCGTCAGCTCGCGAACCGAGTCGAGGTTCGCGGAGAATGCGCGAATCTGACTGTCGGCAGACGTGCAGTCGGTGGTCTTGCAAGCCGGCCGCCCTTGCGCGTCGCGCTGGTAGGTCGCCTCGCCGGTCGGCGCGGTCGACGTCACAACGTACGCCTCGTTGGCGAGCTGGTTGGCGTGCTGAATCATGCGGGCGCCGATGAACTTCTCCACCTTGCCGCGCTTCGAGTTGACGACCTCTTGGCCACCGGCTCGGGTGACGTAGAGGATCCCGGTGAGGGGATCGCGGTAGCGGAGCTGCTCGTTTGCGGGGATGTCGACGGTGTCGAGGCCGCCCGGCGAGAAGATTCGCATCTGGTTGATGAGGTCCATCTGGAGCGTGCTCGCGCCGTGGAGGAAGAGGAGGTAGAGGCCAAGCTTCTGCTGCTCCCAGCCCACCAGCGGATTGAGGACCGTCGCGTCCGCGGGGTACTCGAGCGACGTCGTGGTCGGGTCCTTCGGGTCGTATTTCTCCCAGGGAAGATAGACGACGCGAGCCGGGTCACCCTTCTTGGCGGGCGCCTTCACGTAGGGGCCCAGCGTGAGCGGGTCGTCCTGCATGAGGTTCGACAAGAGGCGGCGGACCTGGTTCGGGTAGAGGGTGAGGAAGTTGACGTTGCGGTAGCGACCGTCGACGTACGTGTCCTTCGAGTCGAAGGTGAAGTTGTCGTACGCCTCGACGAGGAAGTAGAACGCGTACCACTTGTCGATGAAGCTCCCGGCTTGCTTCTGGAAGTCGCCCCAGAAGTAGCCGTTCGTGTAGTCGTACTCGTCGTGGAGGAAGCGGCCGTCGCCGGAGCCCGCGGGCACGTTGAAGTCGCCGATGGGGTCGTTCAGCTCCTCGAGGAGGTCGGCACGTGAGCCGAAGCCCTTCGGTCCCTGGCTCCCGGTACGGAAGCGGTAGGGGCCCGGCTCCGGTCGCGTGAGGACTCGCGCCATGAAGGCCATGGCGTCAGAACCACCGACCACGAAGGGCAGGAGACGCGCCGGATCCGAGCGGTCTTCCGGCGGCGAGAGCTGCGCGTCGAGGGCGAAGGCCTTGATGATGCCCTTGAGGGGGCGGAGGCTGCGAAGCGCGCGACCTTCAGCGGCGCTCGTGGAGAACGTCACCCGGTTCAAGCGGAAGTGCGTGAAGGGGTAGTAGTGCTCGTAGGAGCCGATGAGGTAGTTGAGCTGCTCGTACGCGTCAGCGCCCGCGTCGAAGCGGAATACGGTGCTGTTGGTCTCGTCGGCCCACGTGTCGGTCCCGAACATGTACGGGTGCCGGACGCGCCCCTGCGGGTCGACGGCGAAGTTCGCCATCGTCGACGGGTCGGCCTTGAGGACATCACCGCCGAACTTCGGCACCGACTTCATGTCGCGAAGCGAGACGTGGTCCATCTCAAAACCGCTGCACTTTGCAGAGAGCGGGTCGGCGCCTGACTCGGCCGTGCAACGCCCGAGCGCGTTGTACTTCTCCTGGTATTGGCTGTAGTGGACGCCACCGACCATGTAGCCGGTGGGGCCGCCGAAGCCGTCGAGGACCTCGAGGTAGGCCTTGCCCTTGGGGCTGTCCTGCTTCGCGTCGACATCGACGTCAACGACGTTGCCGTAGCCGAAGCGCATCGCGGCTTTGTCGTAGGAGCCGATGCCGAGCGTGTCCTGCGAAAGGTCGCCGGCGTAGTCCATGATGGACGACGAACCCCACTTCCAGAGCTGGCCGTTCTCCTCCGTCTCGCTGACGGGGTCGACCCAGCGCGGACCGACGCATTCGTCACCGCGGGTGCTCGGCTTGGTCACGCTCGTGCAGGGCTTCTCCTTGCCGTTGCGCGTGCGTAGCTGCCAGTACTCGGGGTGGTAGTTGAGCGCATCGAAGGAGCCGGTGAAGTTGTGCTCCAAGCCCATCTGGTGACCCATCTCGTGGGCGATGACCGCGACGTGCATGCGCTCGCGCGCCCACATCCGCATCTTCTCGTTGCGCTGCTGGAGGAGCGCCGGGAACTCGGGGTTGTTGCGGTCCGGGAGCGGGTACTCACGGGCGGCTTGGCGCGCCAAGCCCACGATGCCGTCGAACTGACCGGCTTGAATGACGCAGCGACCTTTCGGCCCCATGGCCTGGGCCGTTGTGCGCTCGACCCACTTGCGAACCTCGGGGTTCATGCCGCGGAAGATTGACGCTCGCTCGATGGCGAGCTTGTTGCCGTTCAGCTGCATGTCGCGGGGAAGTGCCGCCGCGCTCAGCATGTCGGGGGAGATCGCGGCCGTCTCGAACGAGGTGTTCATGAGGGCCTTGCGGCGCCCCTCGACGTCACGGTCGACGCTCGGTCCGAGGCCGGCGAGCGTTTTTGCGGCCTTCTTGCGGCGAAGCTGGAGCGGGAGCTTCTTGTCTTCGTCGGAGAGGCCGTTGGCGGTGCCAAGCGTGGGTTCGACCGAGGCCAAGCGGCTCGCGATTTCGCGGTCGTTCGGCATGATCTCAGGCTTCCACTGCTTGGTGCCTTGCTGCGACGCTTGGATCCACTCCTTCATGAAAGCGCCGTTTTGGATCTGCTCGTCGGTGACCTCGCCGTTGGACCAGCGGACCAAGTCGACGAGGTAACGCGCCTGGAGGTCCGTGATGTACAGCCACTCGGTGACCGTCGTACCGATGGCCTCACCGGTGAGCGGATCGTGTGACGGGAACACAACGCCCCACGCCGACGGCATCTGCGGAGCCTGGACCAGGTTCACGTGGTGGTAGCGAAGGTCACCGAGACGGACCGTCGGCGCGACGAGTTGGCCGTCGACCTTCTTGAAGCAGCCTTCCTTGTCACGGCCCTTGACCGGCGGGTTGTGGCACATGACGAACACGTCGGGGACGGTCTTGCCGTCGTCTTCCGCGAGGGCCGCCTCATCGACGAGGACGTCGCCGATGTCTTTGCCGACGCGCTTCGCTTCCGCGCGCTTCGACAGTTGGGCCGCGCGCTTGATGCTGACGTTCCACTGGTTCAGCGCTTCCGCCGAGGACGCGAAGAGGTCCTCGGGGGACGTGGCGCTGTGGTACCAGGGCGTCGTGCGGATCGTGCGCTCGTAGGTCGGCAGGGCGCACTTGCGCGAGATGGTGTCGCAGTAGGCGCCTTCGTGAAGGAGCTTGCCGCCGCCATCGCGGAACTCGCACTCGTCCTCGGTGCCGTTCTTGTCGACGTCGCGCTTCGGATCCGCGCCGATGGGCGTGCCCTGACGCGGCTTGCCGTTCGCGTCGGCGATCGGCAGGCCCGTCTTGCCGTCGGCGGCGATGTCGCCGCCGTTGGCCTTGTACTCTGGCGATCCGCCCGTCCTCGTCGCGCCAGAAGTCGACGGCGCACTGGGAGCCTTCGATGTGGCTCTTTTCCCAGATGTTGTACTTCATCGCGAGGTGGTGCCACCGCTGGTCGACGAGGCCGTAGTTGCGCTCGTAGCCGTAGCGTTGCGTGGTGATCCAGCCAAAGGCCTGCGCTCGGTTGCCGTCCCAGTCGGTCGGCTCGAAGTCGCGATCCTGAACCTTGTGGAACGAGAGTCGAAGGGTGATCTCCGTCGGGTTGCAGTTCACCGCCGGGTGCATGAGCGGCGCGTAGGCGATGATCGCGTAGCAGGCTGGAATGGAACCCCAGTCGAAGTCGAGCGTCTGCGGCGCGGCGAACGCCTTGGCGGTCACGTCGAAGTAGCCGTCGTTCATGTCGAAGTGCGGCGCGTCGGGGCTCTCCGGATCACGCACGTCGTACTGAATCGGGTCGTACTTCACGCCGCCGAACATGCCGGCCATCGCCAGCGTGTCGACGAGGTACCCGTCGGTGACGAGGTTCTTGGACCAGTCGACGCGAAGGTACTGACGATCGTACCAGGGGCGATCGGTCACGTTCTCCATGATGACGTTGTCTTCGGCGCCGGTAGCGGGGTTGTATTTCCGCTGGATGTCGAAGTGCGAGAGGATCGGAAACGCAGCGACGATTTGCCCGTCGTTCGTCCGCTTGGTCCCTTTGCCGTCGGCGTTCTCGAAGCGCTCGTACGTCTGGCGGGCCAGCAGCGCACCTTCCGTGATCTCCCACTTGATGCGGTTCGTGTCGGCGGCCGCCGGCGTGAACAGGAAGCTGTCGCTGTAGCTGTCGTTGGAGAGACCGTAGGGGACGTCAACGACCGTGTTTCGGTAGTAGAACTCGGGGTCGTCTTTGGCGTCCCGCAGGTTCGCGCCCACGAAGAACGTCTTGTCGAGCGCGTGCGGCTTCACCTGATTGATGGGCTCTTGCTCGACGGCGCATCCCACGCTCGCCCAGCCGACCGATGCTCCGATCGCGGCGACTCCTAGCCTCGTCCACACCTTCATTGTTCTGCCTCCGAAACGCGCGCTTCTGGTGACGCTGACAGCCTGATGGGTCGCGTCCGCGCCCCTCAAGCAACTTCCGAGCCCACGCGGTCTTCACGAGGAGAACCTCAGGAATGGCCGTCGGGGGAGCGGTCCTGGCCGAGCTGTCTCGCCAGAGGGCGCGGCGATTACCACGCTCGCATCGGGCCCGCAATGTCAGTGGGCTGACGGGCGCTGGAGGCGCGTGGTGGCAGGAAGCTAACGGCGCTGGGCCCTCACCGAACGTGACCGGGCCGCTTGACGCCCGTCCGCTCCCCCGACTATCTGGCTCCCGGCTGGCGCCCGTCCGTCGTCTGTGAGCTGGAGCGACTCTTGCTTGCCGGCGGAGGCCCAGGTTTCTGGGGCGGCTGCTTTCTGTGATTCGGTGATTCGGGCGCTAGCCCGGACGAGTGGGTCGGAGGACGAAAAAGATGCAATCGAAGTGGATGCGGAGACTGGGGCTGGCCGCTTTGCTCGCGGGCGTGGGATACGCCTCTGTTGGCTGTGCCGAAGAACGTGATCCGCGGGACTTCCGCCAGCCCAACGCGCTGCCCAAGTCCTTCTTCGTAGGCACGAACCTGCGTGATGCGTCGGACGATCCCGAGTTCTACATGCGCAACACGATCGTGGAGGTGCCCTACGGTGCCGGCCTCGACGGCCTCTTCCCGGCGACGTACGCGCAGCCTCTTAACCGCATCAAGTGGGAGATCGTCGAGGACAAGCTGATCGCTCGCATGACCCACGAGCGGATCCAGAACTCCGACCACAAGGGCTCCAAGCGGACGAACGACGGCACCGTCGTCGCGATGTTTGCCATCGAGAGCCAGTTCGACGTCAAGCGGGCCTACAACCCCGGCACCGGCGAAGAGCTCAACATCATCGAAGAGAACACGAGCGACCGCCCCTGGTACGACCGCGAGTACATCCGCGTCGACTGGTCGCGCAACATGGTGACGGACGGCTACCAAGTCGACACCCTCTCGCAACTCGGCGCCTTCGGCTCGGTGAAGTACTCGCCCGTCGCGTACCACGTGGCCGATCCCAACGACCCCAATCGCCCGCTGTTCGACACGGACGAGGGGTACTTCGACGTCACCCAAAAGGTCTTCGCGTCGCCCGAGCTCTGGGACACGCCGTGGGGTCGCCTCCCCGCGTGCTTCTGGTCGAGCCCCGTCGCCAACTGCAACCCGACCGAAGTCACGCTCCGCCTCTCCTTCAAGAAGGTCGTGGACCGCGACTACGAGCCCGTCGAGTGGAACGGAAAGCAGATGGAGGCGTTCGGCGCCTTCCTCGAAGAGCGATTCAGTTACGACCGCAACTTCGGTCTCGTCGACCAGAACTGGCACCGCTTCGCGGCCCTCCACAACGTCTGGGAGAAGAGCCACATCGAGGGCTCGCAGTGCGGCGTCGACTTCTGGCGCGACGAAAAGGGCGAGATCGCGAAGTACAAGGCTGGCCCCGACGGCACCTTGGCGACGGATCCGAAGACCGGCATGCCGATCCCCGACCCCAAGGGCCAGCCGAAAGCTGGCACGCCGGTCGGCGTCGATCCCAAGCGCGACACGAAGACGGTCGCGGAGGGCGCACGAAACCGCATCCTGACGCCCGACGATGGTTGGGGCACGGAAGACGATTGCGAGTTCCGCGACGGCGGCGGGCAACTCCTCCACAAGGGCGCGTATTGCGACCTGGCCACCAAGAAGTGCGCGCTGCCGCGCTACGAGCGGAAGATCCGCACGATCCCCTGGTACTTCGGTCCCGAAGACAAGAACGACCTCTTCCCGTCGACGGCGCGCGCGCTCAACGACTGGAACATCGCGGTCAAGTACGCGCTCGTTCTGGGCATGAAGGCCGAGGCTGAGCGAGTCGGCGTCCGCTTCGACGCGGCGGCCCTTGGAACCGACACCGCGCGCATTTCCGCCATTCTCGAAGACCTCGATGAAGACAAGATCCGCGAGGACAAGGCGAGCGCCGAACGCGAGCGTCGTGTGCCCGCCATCGCCGACGTCTTCGTGATGTGCCACAACCCGACCGTTGAGACCGATCACCCGTCCTGCTTCAAGAAGGGCGCCGATGGCGCGTTGAAGCCCATCTTTGGTCGCATCGGCGACATTCGCTACAACTTCGTGAACCTCATCGAAGGCCCGCACTCGGGCGGCCCGTGGGGCATCATGGTCGACGCCGTCGACCCGCTCACCGGTGAGAAGGTTGCTGCGAGCGTCAACGAGTGGGTGCCTATCCTCGACCTCGTTGTTCAGAGCAACATGGACATCATGCGCTGGGTCAACGGTGAGATCACCGATGAGCAGGTCTCCAGCGGCAAGTACCTCCGTGACTGGGTCAGCGCGAGCAAGCTCGGCGCCGCTCAGCACTTGCCCAAGACGTTGACGAAGGCCGACATCGAGACGCGGTCGCGCTCCATCGACAAGACCATCATGTCGATGAACGGCCTCACGCCGGCCGACAAGGCGCTGCCCGGGCCGGTCCGTCGCCAGAAGGCCAACGAGCATCTCGCCAAGACCTTGGGCGCGAGCGTCACGCCGGAGATCGCGGCTGCACGCCAGAAGCTCATCGGCTCCCGTTGGGAAGCGGCGATGATCACCCCGGAGATGATGCAGTTCGCGGGGCTCCCCGCCAACGCGCCCGTCGCCGACGAACAGACGCTGAACATGGCCTCGCCCCTGCGGACGATGCACCCCACCTTCCACAAGTGGATGGAGCGGCAGCGCGCTCTCGGTTTGGCCAACAACCACGCGTGCATCATCGAGCAACCGGAGCCGAACGGCATCGTCGGTCTCGCTCGCATGGCGCTCCGCGACTATCCGCTTCCCGACCCCAACAAGGCGGGCGCGTGTGCCTACGACCCGGCGCTCGACCAGAAGGCCGACTATCCGGCGTGCCGCGCCCTCCGCGACAAGCGCCTGCACCAGTGGATGCGAGAGCAGTTCCACTACGCCGTCATCTCGCACGAGATGGGGCACTCGATGACGCTGCGCCACAACTTCACCGGCAGCGCAGACCCCTTCAACTACCACCAGGAATACTGGCAGCTCCGCACCCGCAACGGTGAAGAGCGCGTGTGTGAAGACAGCGTCACGCCGCACACCGACGGCAAAGAGTGTGTCGGTCCCCGCTGGATCGATCCGGTCACCGACGACGAGGTCAACGGCATCATCTGGAAGTTCGCCAACACCACGGTCATGGACTACCCGGGCGATCCCACGGGCGACATGATCGGTCTCGGCGCCTACGACAAGGCGGCGATGCGCTTCATCTACGGCAACGTGGCGGACGTCGAGGAAGACGCCATCGTCGGTACCGACAAGGGCGACGCCTACGTCGGCGCGCTCGACGGCACCTACTACATGGGCGTCTCCGTTGGCGACAAGCACTACAGCAAGCTCAACGACGCGTTCAAGCTCATCGACAACACCGGTGATCGGAAGTGCGTTCCGACGAAGCCGAACCCGACCTCGCCGGTGGACTACAAGTGCCCCCGTTACTCGAAGACGCCGGGCAAGCGCCTCATCCACCCGTCCCTGAAGGACATGGCCACGCGGGCCAAGTACGGCGAAGAGGTCCTCAAGCTTCGCCCCGACCTCGTCTCGAACTTCGCCGTCTACACGGGCCTTCCCGCCTGGGGCGAGCTCGAGGACCCGAAGAAGGCGCCGAGGGCGATGGCCCGCCACCCGTACACGTTCAGCTCGGATGAGTACGCGGACATCGGGAACATCCCTGTCTATCGCCACGACGGCGGCGCGGACCCGTACGAGATGATGCAGTTCCTCATCACCTCGTACGAGAACCGCTACATCTTCGACAACTTCCGCCGCGACCGCGCAGCCTTCAGCCCGCGTAGCGCGGGGTCGCGCGCCATCGACCGCTACTTCGACAAGATTCACGGCATGTCGAAGTCGTTCTTCCTGGCTGCGTCGAACGCCCAGAACTCGTCAGAGTTCGAGAACGCCGACTCGCTGCAAGCGATCAGCCTCGCGACCACCGACGCCTTCGACATGTTCGCCCGCGTCATGACGCGGCCCGAGCCGGGCACCTACGTCATCGACAAGACGGGCAAGACGCCCACCGCCCGCGCCCTCACGGCCGGCGAGGTCAAGGACAACCCGACCGGCGACTTCAGCATCGCTGCCGGCTCCGGAGAAGGTCGCTTCATCAACAACGACTACGACTATTCGAAGGGCGAGCTTTGGTACCAGTACCCGCTGGTTGCCGGCTCGTGGCTCGAGAAGACGTACGCGATGTACTACCTGCTCGAAGCGGAGAACAACTACGTCTCCAACTCGAAGGAGGACTACATCGACGGCCGCTACAAGAACACGAACTTCACGAACGTGTTCCCGAACCAGGTGCGCCGCCTCATGTCGCAGCTCTTCCAGGGCGACATCACGACGCTCGGTCCCTACGTCGGAACAGGCACGGGCACGCTCTCGACCAACAAGGTCGCACGCGTCCAGTACCTCCCCTGGTACGCCTGGGACGAAGCGCAGCCGACGACGACGACGCTCGACTACCCCGCCGGCTCGGTGGTTCTGAACCCGCTCTACGGTTGGAACCAGCAGATGTACGGCATGCTCAACGCCTTCATCTTCGGCGCCACCAAGCTGACGATGGACACGACGGCGCAGCTGCGCATCTTCTCGACGGGGGACGGCGCCACGGTGTCGCTCCTGCCGAACGAGCAGGTCCGCTACACCGACCCGCTGTCGAGCATCACCTACGTGGCGAAGTTCTTCGGCACCGAGCGCATCAACACGCGAAACGCGCCCGTCATGCGTACGCCCGGCGCCCGCATGTTGCAGTTCGCCAACGAGCTCGCCGAGGCGACCTTCGAGACGACGGCCAAGGATCCGGTGACCGGTGAGCTGACCTTCGTCAAGGATGCAGGCGGAAACCCCGTCTGCAAGGTCGCTGCGACGTGCACTGCTCAAACGGCGAAGCTCAAGTCGTACAGCAGCAACATCGACACGGTTCGGCAGCTCTCGCTGTTCTACGGCTACGGGCCGCTCTGAGCTAGACCCGTCGCATACCGGCGCGCAGAAGGGTCCCCCCGCGAGGGTGGGGCCCTTTCGCGCTTTGTGGCGCACTTCGTCTTTGGCGCCCCGCACGGTCCTTCCGCTTGGCGCGCGCTCCCACGAGGGCTTTCTGCATCGCAGAAGCCGCGGGACAAGGTCGCTCTAGGACGCCGCGCTCACTCGGCGATGAGGTAGCCGCCCTTGATGAGCTTCAAGAGTTGCTCAGCGCCGTCCAGGTCGGTCCCTGGGGCGCGGTTGAGCACCGTCTCGAGCTGCGGGAAGCTGAGCGCCAGCTGGAACATGTCGAGCGCCTCGGGCGTCAGGTTGCGGAGCTGGGCCTCGAGCGGCATCGGAACGCGGAGGCGCGCGTTGGGCGCCGGCAACTGCGGCTTGATGCGGTTGAACTCGTCGAGCTGACGAAGGCCCTCCATGAGGACCTCCGGCACCGTGAGGTCGACGGTCGTCGAGAACTCACGCTCCTCCGGCGGCTCTAGATCGAAGAGGCCCTTCTCCCAGGTGAGCAGCCGGTAGATGCTCTTCACAGGCGGCACGTCATCGAGGTCGTTGATGCTCGCGAAGAAGATGTTGCCCTTGCGGAGGAAGATCTTGCCGGTCGAGTCTTCCGTCCGAATAACCAGTACGCCGCTCTTCTTCGAGGTGCCGAAGAGCTGAAGCAGGTCCGGTAGCGGCACCTCTTCGATGCTGCCCGACATGGTGCGCGCCTGGCTGGTCCGCCGCTGCGCGGCCACGCTCTCGAGCTCGGGGCGCTGCTCGGCGCTGGGCACGTCGCGCGTCGACGTTCCATCGGTGGCCACGAGCTTGAGGATGCTCGTTCCGATGAGGACGCGGTCGCCTTCCTTGAGGCGGGCGCGCTTGATCTTCTCGCCGTTGACGAAGGTGCCGTTGGTCGAACCGAGGTCCTCGATCCAGACCTGGTCGCCCTGAACGTGGATGCCAGCGTGCTTGCGGCTCACCATGTCCTCGACCAGGACCATGTCGAGATCGCTCGAGCGCCCGACGAACACGGTCTTGTCGGCGACCAACGGGAACTCGCCGCCCTGGTACTTGCCGCTAATGAAGCGCAGCACGAATTGCCTGCCCGACCGCGGGGGCGGAGGAGGCGCCTTGGCTGTCGGGTCTTGCATTCGGCGGACCGGCGGTGCCCGTCACGATGGCGGGCTGGAGGAAAGACTGCGCATCCCGCGCACACCTTCGCGGAGCGGTCTCCGAAGAGTAGCGAGGGTGGCCAAAAGGGGTCAAGTGAAGGCACTCGGGAGCGACCGAAGGCGGGTCTTCAGGAGGCCCGTTGGAAGGGGGCGTTCCGGAGCGCCGGGCCGAGCGGGGCCCGGAAACCAGCACGTTTCCATCAATGTCGCCCGCCACGCGGCAATTTCGAGGGCTTTTGCAGAGCCTCCGCTTTCCTGCGTCCGATCCTCCGCCAACGCTCGATTCAGTTGCATTCTCGGCCCGCATCGACTGAAAAGGGCCCATGCAAGGCGGTCTCCGTCCCCTCGTCCCTGGCGGTGATCCGTTCGGCGTCCACCGCACTCTCGTGCCTCGGGGGGCCCTCCCGCAGCCCGCGCAGCGCGTCGACAACGACTTCTCTCGACTCTTCGAGGGCGAGCTTCTGCTGGCCGTCGAAACGCTCAACGTTGACGCCGCGAGCTTTCGTCAGATGGAAGAGGCCGGCGGCGACGTTGGGGCCCGCGTGCTCGCCACCGTGGGCGACCGTGGGAAGCAGCACAACCCCGTCACCGGCTCCGGCGGCATGCTCCTCGGACGCGTCCTCCAGATCGGCAGCGGCCGCGGCGACGGAGACCTCGCTCCCGGCGACCGCGTCGCGACGCTCGTGTCGCTCTCGCTGACGCCGCTCCGCATCGACAGCATCTCGGCCATTCGGCCGGCGAGCGCCCAGCTCGACGTGACCGGCGAGGCGATTCTCTTTGCGAGCGGGGCCTACGCGAGGATGCCCAAGGACATGCCCGAGCGCCTAGCGCTCGCGATCTTCGACGTGGCCGGTGCGGCGCCTCAGGTCGCTCGCTGGGTCGCGCCCAACGCCTCGGTGCTCGTGCTCGGCGCCGGCGGGAAGAGCGGTGTCCTTTGCGCCGTCGAAGCGCGCCGTCGTGCCGGTCCCGGCGGCCGCATCATCGGCGTCGAGAGTCACGCGCCCTACGCAGACGACCTGCGTCGACTCGGCGTCTGCGACGAGGTCATCAGCCTCGACGCGCGCGATCCCGTCGCCGTGCGCGCCGCCGTCCTTGCGAAGAATGGTGGCCGGGAAGTCGACGTGTCGTTCTCTTGCGTAAACGTGGCCGACACGGAGATGGCCGCCATCCTTGCGACGCGCGATCGCGGCGTCGTCTACTTCTTTGCGATGTCGACGAGCTTCACCAAGGCGGCGCTCGGCGCTGAGGGCGTCGGCAAGGATGTCGACCTTGTCATCGGCAATGGGTACGCGCACGCTCACGCGGAGCACTCCCTCGCGCTCGTGCGCTCCGAGCCCGCCGTACGAACCCTCTTTGAAGCCAGGTACACATGAAGACACGCCCCATCGCCGAAGTGGCTGCCGAGCTCGGCATCGAGAGCGATCTCGTCGAACCCTACGGACGTGACAAGGCGAAGATCGCGCTCCCCGCCCTAGCGGCGCCGTCGCGCGGTGCCGGCCGACTCGTCCTCGTCAGCGCGATCAACCCGACGCCCGCTGGAGAAGGCAAAACGACGACGTCACTCGCGCTCTCGATGGCGATGCGTCGCCTCGGCCACAAGACCATCGTCGCGCTACGCGAGCCTTCCCTCGGTCCGGTCTTCGGCGTCAAAGGCGGAGGCACCGGCGGCGGCCTCGCCACGTTGGTCCCGGCCGATGACATCAACCTCCACTTCACGGGCGACATTCACGCCATCACCAGCGCGCACAACCTCTTGAGCGCGCTCGTCGACAACGCGCTCCACTTCCGCGAATCGGTCGGCGACAAAGGCGAGCTCGATCCGCGCCGCGTGACGTGGGGTCGCGCCCTCGACATGAACGACCGCTTCTTGCGGAACGTCATCGTCGGTCTCGGCGGCAAGAGCCACGGCGTGCCGCGCCAGGAGCGCTTCGACATCACCGCCGCGAGCGAGATCATGGCCATCGTGGCCCTCGCGTCGGGCTACGACGACCTGACGGCGCGACTCGGCCGAATCATCGTGGGCCAGACGGCGTCGGGTGAGCCGGTGCGCGCATCAGACCTCGGCGCCGCTGGCGCGATGACGGCGCTGCTGCGCGACGCGCTCAAGCCAAACCTGGTGCAGACCGGCGAGGGCGGCCCCGCGCTCGTACACGCGGGGCCCTTCGCGAACATCGCTCACGGCGCGAGCAGCGTGCTCTCGACGCGGCTGGCCGCTCGCCTTGGTGACTTCGTCATCACGGAAGCCGGCTTCGGCTTCGATCTTGGCGGTGAGAAATTCATGGGCATCACGAGCCGCGCGACGGGCATCTGGCCTCGCGCGTTGGTGCTCGTAGCCACGCTCCGCGCGCTGCGCATGCACGGCGGTGCGCCCGTCAAGGAAGCCGGCCAGCCGAACCGCGCGGCCCTTGAGCGGGGCCTCGACCATCTGGCAAAACACCTCGAAAATGCCGCAAAATTCGGGCTTCCGGCGGTGGTCGCCATCAATCGATTCCCCAACGACCCGGACGACGAGGTCGCCCTCGTGACGGAGGCGGCCCTCGCCCGCGGTGCTCGTTGCGCGGCCCACGACGGCTTCGCGCGCGGCGGCGAAGGAGCCCTCGAGCTCGCCCGCGTGGTGACCGAGGTCGTCATGGCGACCGATGCGAATCCGCCGAAAGAGAAGCAGCTCTATCCGCTCACCGCGTCGCCGCTCGACAAGATCCGAACCATCGCGCGCGAGATCTACGGCGCGACCGACGTTCGCCTCGTCGGCTCGGCGCCGGCCGACATCGAACGCGCCATCAAATCTGGCGGCGCCGAGCTCCCCATCTGCATGGCCAAGACGCAGAGCTCGCTTTCCGACGATCCGACGAAGGTTGGCCGTCCGCGAGACTTCGTTCTCCAGGTGCGCGAGGTGCGGTTGGCAGCCGGCGCCGGGTACCTCGTCGCCATCACGGGCGACATGATGACGATGCCGGGGCTCCCGCGCGTACCGGCAGCCCGCGGTGTCCGCCTCCTTCCGACGGGGCGTATCCAAGGCCTCATGCAGGGCGACTGAGGCCCATGGTGAAGCGCCTTCGGCGCCGCCTCACGCCTTGAGCGGAGGTCCGATGGGCTCAGGAGCGCTGGCCGGCGCCGAGACGGCCGGTGCCATCGACGCCAAGACGTCGGTTGCCACCGGGAGGGCGACCAAGAACGTCGTGCCGGCCCCCGAGTGGGACTGCGCGTCGATGCTGCCGCCGGCGCTTCGAATGATGCTCTGGCTGATGGCGAGGCCGAGGCCCGTGCCTTGTGCCTTCGTCGTGAAGAAGGGCACGAAGAGGTTCTTCATGATCGTCTGAGAGATCCCGGGTCCGGTGTCACGTACGGCCACCTCGACGACTTCGTCTTCGGGGCGACTGCCCACCATTCGTTCGCTCTCGAGGCCCGTGCCCCACGTCGCTCGCGGGCGACGACGCACGGCCGTTGAGAGCGTGACGCGGCCCTCGCCGTCCATCGCCTGCATGGCGTTCTGCACGAGGTTCATGAGCACTTGCCGGAGCTGTTCCGGATCGATCTTTACCCGCGGCAGCCCTTCCGCGAGCTCGAGCTTGATCTCGATGTCGTCGCCCTTTTCGGCAGCCTTCTGGCTAGACAGGATCTGGACGGTGCGCCGCACGGCGGCGTTCACGTCGAGGGGAACGGGATTGCCCGCGTGCGGGCGCGCGTAGGTGAGGAAGCTGCCGACGACGCGGTTCAAGCGGTCGACCTCCTCGAGAATGATGCCGACGAACTCCGATGACGCAGGGTCACCGGAGGGCGAGCCCTCGAGTAGCTGGGCCGCGCCCTTGATGGCGCCCAGCGGATTTTTGACCTCGTGGGCGAGACCCGCGGCCATGGCGCCGAGGGCCGCCAAGCGGTCACGCTCCTTCATCCGCGAATAGAGGCGGCTGTTGGTGACGGCCACTGCGATCTGCGACGCGAGGGTCTCGAGGAGCGAGACCTCCTCTGGCGTGAAGGCGTCGCGCACGCGCTCGTCGGCGACGCAGATAAGCCCAATGACCTCGTCGCTGTCGGCGCGCACGGCGAGGACCACGGAGCGTTTGAGCTCGCCGAGCGTCGCCGCAGCGGCCGTGAGCACCGGGGCGTCGGCGTCTTTGGGCTCGCGCTCGAGCTCTTCGAGCGAGACCGACGGGACGGCGTGGAGCCGATCGAGGAGCGGTCGCGCGGAGAGTGTCTCGATGCGGCGTGGCGGCGCGCTGCCCACGCTGCCGAGAAGGTCGTAGCCGTTCGCCTCTTGGTCGCGCAGGTAGATGGCGCATGAGGTCACGCGACGCGAGCTTTCGATGCCGACGAGGATGGTCTGGACCATCTCGTCGATCTCGAGCACGTGGGCGAGCCGCCGCCGGAGCTCTGCGACGCTGGTTTCGAGGGCGAACCGCTCTCGAAAGAAGAACTGGTGGGTCCGTTTCTCGACCTCGTGGCGGATCGGATCGAAGAGCATCAAGAACACGAGCGCCGCGAGGACGGCGTTCAGGTACATCGTGTTGAACCCGCCGACGACCGTGACGAAGATCCAGAAGACGCCTGCCAGCGCGAAGGCGAGCACGGTTGCCACGAGGAGGCGCCCGGCCATTTCGTAGAGGTCGGCGAGGCGAGGTCGCGCCATCGACTCGGCGAGCACGAAGATGAACACCGTGGACAAGACGGCGCCGATGGGCGGCAGGCGCACGCCCAAAAACGACAAGAAGTCGCCGAGCGTAAAGGTCGTCGCGAGCGCTCCGACCCAGAACAAGAATCGCACGCGATCGCGCACGGCGCGCGACGGGCTCTTCTTGCCGCGACGCCACATGTCGATGAGCGCGGCCCAGAGAAAGCCGACCACGTACGTGTAGACGAGCCCGAGGGCGAAGGGCTTCTCGTGGTAGGGCGAGAGCACGAGCACGAGCATCGGGATGCCCGCGAAGGCGGCGCTCTTCGCGAGCGGCGTCATGAAGCGGCTCGTCGTGCCGGCCCCCTCGGCGGCCGGCACGATGGACTGGAAGAGGTGCACCGTGAACTGCGGAAGGAAGATCGTCGTGACGGCTGTCGCGCGCACCCAGATCGTCGCTTGGAAGATGCCGATGAACGACTGGCTGGCCCACCAGACGGCGACCTCCGTGGAGAACGCGGCGAAGAGCCAGTGAATCGGTCGTCGCCGCCCCCGGAGGAGCACCGATAGCGCGATGGTCAGCGCAAGTACGGCGCAGAAGAGAGTCGTTTGAGGGCGGAGCGCCTGCACGTTCGCGTCAGTGTGTCACAGGCCGGTCGGGGTTAGAAACGACCGCCAGAAAAGCGAAACCCCGCGGCCCTTCGGGCGGCGGGGTAGCGCTGGAGTGGAGCGGTCGCGAGTGTCGGATCGCGATCGCTCAGAATTCAATGCTCAGGGTGCCGGTGCCGGCGCCGGCGGCTTGGGCTCGTTCCACGGCGACGGAGGTGCGGGCGCCATGACCTCCACTGGGATCAAGGTGAGCTGCGCACGCTGCCGCGGCAGCTCCGCGCGCATGGTGGCGGTGGTCTCGTTGTCGCCCCCTTCGCTGGCGCGAGCCGCTTCCTCAGCGGTCAACGCCGATGAGGACGTGCCGGCCTCGTCATCGCCAGGCGCGGCGGAACAGCCCGAAAGCACCGCGAGGGCGCCCAGGAGGAGCGGAACGAGGGACGAGGCGATCGATTTCATGACGAGCTCTCCGACACGGCAGCAAGTCCGTATTGTTTCACGAGTTGAGACAAACGGGGACGTTTCATCCCCAGAAGGCTTGCGGCACGGGTGATATTCCCCTTCGTTTCCGCGAGGGCTCGGGCGACGCAATCGCGCTCGATTTGGCGCTTGAGGTCGCCCAGGGGAACACCCTGACGAATGCAGCTGTACGCGGCTGAGGTGGCTCCAGCCTCGCCCGGCGGGAGGGCTCCATCAGCGTCCTCGTCTTCTCCAAGGAGGGAGGGCACGCTGGCCGGCTCGATGGAGTCGAGCGAGGGCACCGTCGCGCGGGGCGGCGGCACCGAGACCGGCGGCGGCGGCACGGAGCCGAGGGCCGTGGTCCCCACGGCGCGAAGATCATCAACGTTTTCAACGAATTCTCGGACGTCGATGAGCGCGCCGTCGGCAAAGAGCGATGCGGCTCGGAGGGCATTTTCGAGCTCGCGAACGTTGCCAGGCCACCGGTGACGCTGCAGGAGCTCGAGGGCGGCGGGGCTCAGTGTCTTGGGGGTCTCGCCTCGCTCTTCGGCGATGCGGTCGAGGAGCGTCTTGGCGATGGCGTGGAGATCGCCGAGACGGGCGCGGAGGGCGGGGACCTCAAGCGTGATGCCGCGAAGGCGGTAGTAGAGATCCTCTCGGAACTCGCCGCGCTCCACCATCTGTTTCAGGTCGCGGTGCGTCGCGCAAACGATCCGCACGTTGGCCTTGATGGGGCTCGTGCCGCCGACGCGTTCGAAGGTCTTCTCCTGCAGGACGCGCAAGAGAGCGACTTGCGTGCGGGGCGAGATGTCGCCGATCTCGTCCAAGAATAGGGTGCCGCCCTCGGCGAGTTCGAAGCGGCCACGCCTCCGCGAAGCAGCGCCGGTAAAGGCGCCCTTTTCGTGGCCGAAGAGCTCCGAGAGCAGCAGCGTTTCGACGAGCGCGGCGCAGTTCACCGTGACCAGCGGCCCGGCGGCGCGGTCGCTCGCGCGATGAAGGGCTTCGGCGACGAGCTCCTTGCCCGTTCCACTCTCGCCCCGTACGAGCACAGTCGCGCCGGAGGACGCGACGCGACGAATGGCGCTTCGGAGGCCGCGAATCGCGGGGTCCTCGCCGACGATCTCACGCCGCGTCGCCTTGAGCGGAATCACCGAACCCACGCGGGTGGTCGCCGGCGCTTCTTCGCCGAAGGCATCACCCTCCCGGGCGATGTCGGAAGCGAGCTTCTCCAAGGCCACGACGTCGGGCCGCCTCAGGAAGGACTCGCGGGTCTCGGGGTCGAGGCTGCGAACGACACGGTCGCGCAGCATGATCGCGTGGTCGAGGTACGCTCGCGCGGCTTGGAACTCGCCGTTCGCGCGCTCCACCTCGCTCGCGAGGACGTAGGTCATGCGCTCGTACTCGTTGTCCCACTCGTATTCGGGCGGGAGGGCAGCCATCACGGCTTCGATGTCGGCCTTGGTGAGCGTGCCTTCGGCGCGCGCGATGAGCGCCGCGATGTACGTCAGCTCCCAGCGGCTGTCGTCGCGGACGTCGCTGCGCGAGAAGGCCTCGGCTTGCGCGAGCGCAGACTTCGCGCGGCCCACGTCGCCTTCCTCGATGGCGATCCGCGCGAAGAGTCGGTGCGCTTCACCAAGGACGCGGCCCCGTTCTCGAGCCGTTTCGCCCTCGGAAAGCGCGCGCCTTGCCTCTTCCCGAGCCTCGTCGATGTGGCCGCAGTCGAGCGCGATGCGCGCAGCAATCAAGCCGAAGTCAGGTGCCGCGTCGACGGTCATGCCGGGCCCAAGGACGCGGCGGCCAAAGCGGACCGCATGAGTGGCGTGCTCGAAGAGCCCCAGCACACGCCGCATCATGCCGAGCGTAACGAGGAGGCGCACCATGCGAAGGCGGTCGCCCTGCCAGCGGCGAAGCTCGAAGGCCATGTCGGCGAAGCGAAGCGCGGCGCCGTAGTCACGCTCGCGGGACGCGAGGCTCGACAAGTTCTCGAGTGCGTAGGCTTGCGCCTGCACGTCGCCGGCGCTGCGGCCTTCTTGCCGAACATCCTCGAGCAGCGAGCGCGCTTCGACGAGCTGGCCTCGAAGCATGAGCGCGATGGCACGGTTGAGGCGCGCGCGTCGGCCAGCGCTGCCGAGCCCCGCCACATTGGCCGTAAAGGCATCCTCGGCGAAGTGGGCCTCGGCGGAGTCGAGGCTCCCGCTCGCCAAGAGCAGCTTGCCCAGCACGCTTCGCGCGGCGAGCCGGACCCGCGCGTCCGAGGTCGCGACGCTCACGGTGGCAAGCTGCTTGGCGTTCGCGTGGTCGCCCGTCAAGTAGGCGACCTCGGCGAGTTCGACCATCACCTGGGGCGTCTCGCCCTTTTGCGCCGCCTGAACCAACGCGGCCTTCGCCGTCGCGAGATCTCCCGTGGCCATGGCTGCGCGTCCAACGAGGAGCGCGAACGCCGCGTTCGCCGGTTCGGCGCTCGCGGCGAGTCGCGCAAGGCGAAGCGCGTCTTGCGAGTCGCCCGCGTCGAGGGACGCGTGCGCCGCCGACGAGAGAAGCGGCGCCCGCTGGTCGGTCGGCAAGTCGTGGACCGCCTCGACCCAAGCGCGAATGAGCTCGCGCCGAGCATCGACGGCGACGCGTTGAAGCGCGAGGTCGAATCCCTGCTGGGCGCGCGCAGGATCACTGGAGACGCGGAGGCAGGCGGCGTGCGCCATTGCCCAGACGTCGTTTACGAAGGTGGTCTCGAGGGCGTCGGCCACCAGGCTTCGTTCGGCGGGCGTGGCCGTAGGCGCCTCGGCCACGGGGACCAGATGCGCGGCTTCTTCGCGGACAGCGCCTTGCGACAGCAGTTCGGTTAACGCCCGCTCGGCGCCGAGGGCGAGCGCGCTCAATTGGCGTGTCGGCCACGAGCGACCGGCTGCCACGAGGCGCACAAGGACGCTCGTAGCCTCCGGGGAAAGTGGCGCCAGGGGCGCATCGACAGCCGCCGCAGCGCGTCGCCACCACTGATCCACGGCGACGAGATCGCCGTCCGGCGCCCTAAGAAAAACGTCTTCCGCTAGGGTGGCCGCGAAGCGCCTACGGTCCCCGGCGTCGAGGCGTCCGCCAATTTCGAGAAGCTCGCCGGGAATGTCGTCGCCGGCGGGGTCTTCCGTGACGAGGACCAGGGGAAGGCCGCTCTTGGCCAACTCGCACGCGACCTGACGATCCCAAGAATCGGGGGCCGGGAGGTCGGCCACGACAGCACCGCGGCTAGCCCGAAAGCTCGATGCGAGCCGCTCGGCGCAGTCGGCCGCTACCGTCTCCGCCGTGAGGCCGAGTCGATTGGCCATGTCGCGGAACACTGGCAGGCCAGCCGCGCGTGATGCGTTCGCGGGGGCCTGTGAGACCGAAAACCCCATGGCTGAGAGGCGGCGTGCGGCGTGCGCCGCGACGGCGCGTGCGACCGACGTCGAGGGGGCTCGCACGATGAGGCAACCGTGCGCGGTCTCGAGCTTCCGATCGAGGCGTGTGAAGGCGCCCTCAGCGCCTTCGGCGCCGGAGAAATCACCGGCCGAAAGCGGTGTCGGCAGTGTTGCGAAGCGACCCATTCCCAAGGCGCATCACAGTTGCCCGAGGGGCGCGATGGGGCAAGAGCGAAGCTGGGAGAGACCACGAAGAGACAGGGTAATTACAGGCATTTGCGGCGGTTTTGAATGCGCCGCGGGCCTTGGCTCACCCTGAGCCATGTCGCCGAAGCTTGTTCAGTGTCGCCTCAACTTCGTCGAAGCGCTCCGGCGCGGCATCGGCGAGTTCGCGGGCGAGCGGGAGCTGGCCGGCGACGCTGGCCAGGTAGAGCTCCATCGCGTCGGGGACGCGCGCCGCGAGCACGCGAAAGTGCTTCTCGATGGCGCCAGCATCGCCGCGGCGTACCGGCCCGGTCAGGCACGCCGGAAACCCGAGGGTCCCGATGTTGTCGGCTACGCTTCCAACGAGCGGGCCCAACATCCGCGGCGCCGTTTCTAGCGGAACGCCTGCCTTCTGAAGAATCTTTGCCCCCAAGGCCGCGAGCACGGCGGCACCGTTGGCCACGAAGGCAGCGGCCGCGTGGTAGCCCACCGGGTCGAAGCGGCGAAAGGTCCGCGGGACCATCCCCAAAGCGCGGGCAAAACGTCGCGCGCGGCGCTCCGCGATGGGGTCTCCCTTCACGTGAACGTGTCCACCCACGAGGCGCGGCGGACGGTTCTTGTCCGCGAAGGAGATCATCGGATGCATTTGGGCGACGCCGGCGCACGCGGGCCTCAGCGCCGCCAGCACCTCGGCGTCGAGGGCACCGGCGACATGCACGCATACGGCCGTCGGCGAGACGAGACCCTTGGCCGCAAGGCCCTTGGCCAACTCGTCGAGCTCGCGATCGCGCACGCACAGGACGATGAGCTCGGCATCGAGTCGCTTGCGCGGCAGGCCCTTCCGCGCCGCTCGCAAGGTCACGCGGGTCGCGCCAGCGGCGCGTGCAGCACGATAGAGGGCGCGACCGACCTTGCCGGCTCCCACGATCGCGATGCGCATGTTCGCAAGTGAGCGAGCACTGGACCTTCGCGGTTTCATCGGTAGAGCCCACGCCTCTCGACGTGCTCAAGAACGGCTCGCGGCACAACGGCGCGTACGTCGTCGTAGTGGCCGGCGGCCAAGCTCGCGCGCACGTTGGTGCTCGAGATGTTTGGCAGGACCGCCTTCGGCGCGTCGGCCCTGTCGACGCCGACGCGGCCCAAGACGATCGGGGGAGCCAGCTCCGCGATGCGATCAAACCCGTGCCACTTGTGCGCCTCGAGCAGGATGTCAGCGCCCATGACGAAGCGAAGCGACCACGCGGGATGCTGCTGCGCCAGATGCTCCAGCGTACGAAGCGTGCGGCTCTCGCCGCCGAGCTCTTCTTCGACGCGCGAGATGATGACGCCCGGTAGCCAACCCATGGCCAGCTCGCACATGCGCACGCGGTCTTCGAAGGGCGCGAGCGGCTTCCCGAAGGGGTGGCGGAAGGTCGGGACGACCAAGAAGGTTTCCACGTCTTCCGTGGACAACACGGCCGTGGCGGCGAGGACGTGCGAGAGGTGCGGCGGGTTGAAGCTCCCACCGAAGACAGCGACCTTCACGCGCCGCCCTGGACCTTCAACTTGGCAGCGGCCGCGAGCGGGAGTCGCTCCACGGCGAGCGCGTTGCCGGTCTCCGAATGGAAGCGCGCCACGAGATCTTCGCCGCTCTCCTCAAGGATGACGATGCCCGCTTCGGCGCTCGGCGTTCCTGGTGTGACGAACCACCTCGTCCCGATTCGTTTCGCCAGAAAGCCCGGCGACTTGCCGTAGAAGAGCAACGCCGCGGGAAAGATGTCCTCTTCGTCGAGCATGCTCTTGTCGAAGATGAGCACGCTGAGGCGGTCGCCGATCATTTCGACGGTGCGGAGCGCCGGTCTCGGGAGGCTCTCGAAGCGGCGCAGTTGCCGACGCTCACGCTCTCGGGCCACGAACGCGTCGATCTCCGAGGGCGCGCCGTTCGAAATGAGATCGACGGCGCGTCGCCACGTCCCCTTGTCTGTGGGGTCCTCGCCGACGAGCTTTCGTGCGCGAGCTTCGACGCAGCGGTCGAGCGCGTCGTCGTTGCCCAGGTAGATCACGCGGCCCACCGACTCTTCGTGGAGCAGAAATTCCACGGCGGGCTCGAGGCTGGACGCCTCGTCGCGAACCGGTCCGAGCAGCCCCAGGCGCATGGGAAGCGGGAAGTGTACCTGGTTAGTCCCGCCTCGTGCTACGGGGACGCTTCCTCGCGTTCTCATGGCGTCTCGTCCCCCGTTTCGTGCCTCAGTTCCCAAGAACCCCGTCGAGATCACGCTCGACGGCAAGGTCCTCGTGGCCGAGGAAGGCGAGCCCGTCGCGGCCGCGCTCGTCGCGGCCGGCGCCATCGGCCTCGCGCGGAGTCCCAAGTTTCACCGACCGCGCGGTCCGGCGTGCATGCGCGGGGCTTGCGACGGCTGCTTGATGCGCGTCGACGGCGCCCCCAACGTGATGACATGCCTCGCGCCCGCGCGGGCCGGAACGGTGGTCGCGTCCCAAAACACGTTGGGCTCAAGAAAGCTCGACCTCCTGCGGATGACCGACTGGTTCTTTCCCGATGGCATGAACCACCACGAGCTCTTCGCCGGCGTTCCTGGCGTTCAAAACGTCATGCAAGCGTTTGCTCGCCGCGTCGCGGGGCTGGGGCGGGTCCCGGAGGCCGTGCGGGCTCCGAGGACGGCGGTTCGTCGCTCGCTCGACGTTCTCATCGTCGGTGGTGGCCCCGCTGGGCTCGCCGCCGCGACGGCGTTCCACAAGAAGGGCAGGCGCGTCGAGGTCGTCGACGACGGTCTCGTCGCGGGAGGCTCGCTCCGCGGGCTCTCGGACGTGGCCGCCGTCAAGGAGCTTTGGGCGCTCATCGCGCCGGCTCTCACCGGCGACGTCACCGTTCGCACCAGCACGGTGGCAGCGGCCGTCTACGGCGACGGCGTCCTTGTCGTTGGACCCGCCGTGACGGAGTTGCTCGAGGCGAGGACGTTGGTCCTTGCGCCCGGCGCTCACGACGGCGTCATCCCATTCGACGGAAACGACCTTCCTGGCATCTACAGCGCCCGCGCGGCGTTGCAGCTCCTCGGTCAAGGTGTCGCTGTGGGCGGTCGCGTGACGGTGGCGATAGCGCCGGGCGGCGGTCCCTTCGGAGAGATCTTCGCCGACGAGGTTCGTCGGCGTGAGCTTCCGATGGAGGTAGAGCTCGTTCGCGGCTTGCCCCGTTCCGCGGCCGGTTCGTCGCGAGCCAAGGAGGTGTCCTTCGAGGGAGCCCCGAAGCCTCACAAGGTGGATGCGCTGCTCGTCGACGCGGTGCGTGCGCCGGCCTACGAACTCTGCGCCCAGGCTGGTGCGCTCCTGGAGCACGCACCGAGCGGCTTCGTCGTCCGAACCAACGCGGGGGGCCGCATCGCGGAGGGCGTTTGGGCTTTGGGCGAGGTCACCGGCGCCCCGCTCGACGCCGAGCGCATCAGGTGCGACGTCGCGGCCCTCGTGGAAACGGCCTAGCGCACCGCTTTCTTCGCCGCCACGTTCGCGCCGAAGACGCCCCGACTACGGACCACGCTGACGCGTGATTCGGGGACGCACCGCGTGCACGCGCGGCCGCTGCCGTCGAAGTCCATGTGGTAGCAGGCGACGCAAATGTTGAGCAGCTCCTCGTAGGCGTCGGCATCGACGAGGTAGTCGCACACGAAGAGTGCGCGAACACGGTGATCGAGGCGCAGCTGGGCGTCATCGACCGGCGTCCAGACGAGCTCCCCCGCCGGCGTTCGCGCCGGCAATATCGCACCGACCCGCATGGCGTCGACGACGGGGCCCCAATCCCCGCCTGCCATGCCTCGAACGTTGTCGATCACGGCCGTGCGGACCAGTCGCACCAGCGCCCCGGCGAGACCCGCGAGCCGCTGCGTCCGTGGCAACGGAGTGACGCGCGGCTGCCTCAGGGTGGCGCGGTAGGGACCGTCGAGCCAGTCGTCGAGACCTCGCGGTCCAAAGCCCTTGAGTGCGCCGTGCAGAAAGCTGAGGCCTGCTTGCCGACACGAGTGCGCGAGCTGTTGTGGGGTGATGTCCGTGAGGAGCGGTGTGACAGGAGGGGGACTGTCCATCTCGCTCATCCGCTGCAACGCTTATGCGCGAGCGGGGCTCGACAACTGCGGGCGATTCCGTGGTTGGCGGAGGATCGATTCGATCCGCTGGGCCTCGCCCGCCTCGTCAGGGTGCGCGGCCTACGTGTCGTCGAACGTCGAGCCGCTGTCGCTCGGTTCAATCGTCGACGAGCATGCCGAACATCGTCACGCCGAGCGCGAGCCCGATGGCGTCGAACGCGCCAAGCAGGAGGACGTAGTCCGTGAGCTCGGAGAGGACGGCACCGGAGAGCAGCTCCCGCGTCGCCGCCACACCGGAGAGCAGTGCCGGCGTGATGAGGGGAAAGAGGACCGCGGCGAGCAAGAGGTCGCGCGCCCGGGTTCGCGCGGTCATGGCGCCGAAGAGCGTGCCGGTCAGGGCCACGCCGAGCGTGCCGAGCAAGAGGAAGACCAGGAGCGGGCCCACCACCAGCGGTAGATCGATGTGGAACACCAGCGCCACGAGCGGGACTACGATGCACTCCACCGCGAAAACGAAGACGAGCACGCCGAGGGCCTTGCCGAGGAATAAGGCGCCGCGCGAGAGGGGAGACGCGAGCAGGCCCAGCAGCGCGCCGTCCTCTCGCTCCCGGCCCCAGCTTCGGCCAAGGGCCATCACGGAGGCGAACGCGATGCTGACCCACATGGCGCCGGGCGCGATGCGCTTGGTGGTCTCGGCCCCGGTGGAGAACGCCACGCTCGTGATGATCGCGATGAGCGCCGCGAAAAAACCCGCCGTCGTGACGATCTCCTTGGTGCGTAGCTCGATGAGGAGATCCTTTCTCACCACGAGCCACGCTTGCCCGAGCAGGGTACGCCGGTGTCGGTGCGCGGGCGGTTTCGTCATGGCCTCATCGTGAGCACGCGAGTCATTCCTTGACCTCGATCTCCGCGCTTGTAGATTGCGAAGGTACGGCGTGTTCGCTGGCAAATGAAAGCCGCATGACGCAACAAATGCCAAGGTCGCCGCTCCCTCGAGGGCGTCGCAAACGACTGAAGATCGCCATTCTCTACAACGTCGACTTCGCGGACTCGTCTCCCGAAGGCGATCCCGGCTGGGCGGCGCGTGCCGACGTCGAAGCGGTCGCGAGGTCCGTGTCCGATGCGCTCTCGGCCGGCCCCGCCGACGTGGAGTTGATCCCCATCGATGGCGACCTCACGTCGCTTCGCGATCGTCTCGTGCGGTTTCAACCCGACAGCGTGTTCAACCTCTGCGAGTCGATCTGCGGCGACGCCCGCCTCGAGAGCGCGCTGCCGCTCATCGTCGAGCTGCTCGGCTTCCCCATCACTGGGAGCCCCGCCGAGGTCTTGAGCCTCTCGCTCCACAAGGATCGCGTCAAAGCGGTGCTCGTGGAAGCCGGCGTACCGACGCCCGAGTCATGCGTGATGACGCACGCCGACGCGCCGTGTTCGCTCCCGTTTCCCGTCATCGTCAAGCCGGTCCGCGAAGACGGCTCCGTCGGCATCCAGTCGCGGAGCGTCGTCCACGACGAGGCGTCGCTCCGCAGCGTCGTCGCCGATGTGGTCCGCGAATATCGTCAACCGTGCATCGTCGAGCGCTTCATCGACGGTCGCGAGCTGAACGTCGCGCTACTTGGCTTCCCGTCCGCGCGCGTGTTGCCGCTCTCGGAGATCGATTTCGCGCTCCTCCCCGCGGGTGTCCCCAAGATCGTGTCCTACGACGCCAAGTGGACTGCCGACTCGCCGGAGTACAAGGGCACGCAACCGGTGCTGCATCCCGAGCTCCCGGCAAGCGTCGCGGCCCGCGTTCGGCGCGTGGCGCTCGAGGCCTTTCGTGCCGTCGGTCTCCGCGATTACGGTCGCGTCGACATCCGTCTTTCGCCCGACGGCGTCCCTTACGTGGTCGACGTGAACCCGAATTGCGATCTCTCGCCCACTGCCGGCATGGCTCGCGCCGCGGGCGCTGTGGGCATCGACTACGAGGCGCTGGTGCGGCTCGTGGGGCGGTATTCGTTGCGCCGACGGATGAAGGAGGAGCGTGACGAACAGCATTCGCAAGCTGGTGCGCGCGGATCGATCGCACCTCGCTGAGATCCTCGCCGCAACGGCGGAGTTCACCCCCGATGAAGCGGAGGTGGCGCTCGAGCTCATCGACAGCGCGCTCGAAGGCGGCAGCGACTACGAGGTGCTCGTGGCGGAGACGGCGGCAGTGCCGACCGGCTACATCTGCTTCGGTCACACGGCGATGACGCAGGGGACCTACGACTTGTATTGGGTCTGCGTAAGGCCCTCCGACAAGGGCAAGGGCATCGGCCGCGCGCTCGTGGCAGCCATGGAAGCGGAGTTGACCAAGCGCGGAGCGCTGCTCGTGCGCGTCGAGACGGAGGGAAGCGACGCGTACGACGCGACGCGCGCCTTCTACGACTCCATCGGCTATGAGCGCGCCGCGGTCTTCGCGGACTTTTACCGGCCCGGGGTCGACCTCGTGACGTACCGCAAGGTCGTCGCGAAGGCTGCGCGCTAGCCGTTCAGGCGAGACCTTTGTCCTTGAGGTACTTGCCAATGAACTTGGCGGTCTCGTCGTAGGACTTGCGAAGGTCTGAGAGGATCTTCTCCTCGAGGAGACCGCCGACCATGAAGATCTTCACGTCGACCTCGACCTTCGCGGAGCGCGCGCATCGCTTGTCGCCGAGCTTCTCGGTCCACAGCTCGCCGACGGTCTTCGCTTTGTCGGCCGCCGTGCTCGGCTTCACCGAAAAGGTGTAGCGGTTGGTCTTGCGGTCAAAGCGGCCCTCCTCGACGTAGCTGAACTTGTCGCCCACCAGTTTGGCCACCGGGCCCGGCAGACCCACGAGCGGCGGGTCGATCTGCACGCGCCTCGTGAGGATGCCGCCCTCATCCTTTGTTCGAGCACCTTCCAGCCGGGGAAGCGCAGGACGTCGAGGTACAGCGCTCGACAAAACTCTTCAGAGAACGTGCATGTGTCCCAGAAGGTGGCCTCGTCGCAGTCAAACTCGTTTCGGCAGGTGAATTGAGACGCCATGATTTCGCGACGTTACCACGGCTCTCGCGCGCTCGGTCGGCCGTGGAATGCCCCCGCCTTTTCGCGCGTCTAACCCCGGCGATGTCGCCTTGGCTCTTGGCCGCGCTGACCCTGTGCCCCGCGATCGTGGCGGGCGCCTTGGGTGTGCCGGCGCTCTTCCTCGTAAGCGCCCTTGCGCTCCTTGTCGCGCCCGTGATCGCGTATCGCCGTGCGCTCAAGCGGCACGCCGCGCGTTGGGCGACGCCGTTGCCGCCCGTCTGTCCTTCGCCAGGCTACCGAGACCAGCCACTTGTTCCCGGCTACGTCTACGAGATTCCCGCCCACGTTCGCGGGGCGGCGGCTGGCGCGTTCATGTTCGGCACGCTCTTCGTCCCGGCCTTCGCCGCGTTTCTAAGCGGCGTCGCGCTCTACGGGCTCGGCGTGCTCCTCCTTCCGGTCGTGTACGCGTCGTACCGCGTCTGGTGTGCGGGCAACGCGATCTTGGTCTCCTCGGAGGAGTCCCTGGACGACGTCGAGGGCGCCGGGCTCGCGGCCTTTTGGGCGTACCTGGTCGTCGCAGCGCTCGCCGGTTGCCTCGGCTTGATCTGCCTCGTCGCCGAACCTGCGATGACACTCTTTGTGCTGCCCCCGCTTGTCATCGCCGCCGGCGCCGCGTTGCAGGGGAGGAGGCTTGTGCAGTTTGCACGCATGAGCGCGGCAGCGCTGCCATTGGCAAGCGCGCCAAGCTAAGGTCGATAGACGTTCGAGGCCCGCGTGTAGCTGTGCCCCGTTGCGGGCCACCGCCAACGACCTAAAATTCGGCGACGTTGCTGGCGGGGCCCACCGGAGCACCGCAAACGGGCTCCCGCACCTCGTCGCAGCTTGCCAGCGTGCTGCATGCCACCAGCCAAGGGCCGACGGCAGCTCTACGCGATGTTCGCGGACGGGACGGTCGTGCGCAGGCGCGTTTCACTGCTCATCGCTCCCTTTGCGACGAGCAACCCCTCAAGCTCGTCGGCCAAGCTTGACGCCAGCGCGAGGGCCATGCGGAGAGCACGAGCTTCCGTGGGCGTCGCCGAGGCGAGCGTCGCGCCGATGGCGCGCTCCGCATCGTGGACCTTGGACAGCGCGACCTCGAGCGACGCGTCCCGGTCAAGCGTAGGAAACACGCCTCGGACCACCGGACCTTCGATCTTCGTGACAACCATCTTCCCGCCCTCTTCCACGCCCATCCAATGGCAGACGTGGCTGCTTGGCGCAAGGTCGCCCCTGGGAAAACGTGTAACGATTCGATGAAGACGCGGCGCGTCACGCGCCTAACGTTCGCAGGATTGACGCAAGCGGTGCCGGCGTCAGCGCGCCAGACGGCGCTCGGCGCCCGCAAGCGGCGAATCGGGGGACGCTGCCGCGCCGCGGCGACGGCGCAGGGGCCGGCCCAGCGCGTCGGCGATTTGGCGCCGTACGTCGTGGCACGCGCGCTCGAGGGCGTCGGCGAGAATCGGCTCCTCGGCCAGCGCGTCGAAGCGCCGGCCGTCTTTGAGTACGACCACGACGCTTGTTGGACGCAGGCTCGCAGGGGCCGCGCGGGGGCCGCTTGGTACGCGAATGAAAACGGCGCGGACCGCGTCGCTGAGCCAAACAAGAGCCTCCGTCGCCACCGTTGTGACGAGCCGGTGCCGTGCCGGTGTGAGGGCGCCCGTGAAGGATTGGACTTCGATGAGCATGGCCGCCTCCGGATATCGTGACCCAGCGTGGTGGGCCAAGTTCGGCGCGGCTTCGACTCAGGAGGTCAGAAGATGAAGACGCCCATGGCCACAACCGTGGACCAAATGCCGCGGGGATCGCCTTCGGCGCTTTGCACCACGTTGCGGGTCTTCAGGAAGGTCTTCTCCATCTTGAAGACCTGTTCGCGGTCGTTCCACGCCTTGTCCGGATCGAACTCAATGCCGAGCGTCGTGGCGAGCATCGTTGCGGCGAGGTCTTCGGCGTATTCGCCGGCCTTCTTCGCCGTCTCTCCATAGCTGTGGTGCTCCGACAGGTATCCGTACTTCGAGGCGTCGGCGGGGCGCGCCAAACCGATCGAGGCCGCGATGAGGCGGTTCGGCTCGTTCGTGTCTTGCCGTGCCATCACGCAGTGGACGATCTGCCCCGGCTTGATGAGGCGCACGCCCTCCTTGCGGCTGATCTCCTTGCAGTGAGGCGGAAAGATCGAGCTGACGGTGACGAGGTTGGCGATTTCCACGTCGGCGTCGCGGAGCGCGAGCTCGAACGACGACAGCCGGTCTTTGTGCACGCCGACGCCGCTCGTAAAGAAGATGGCCTTCGGCACGAACAAGTCGTGCATGTGGGGGAAGCCAGTGTCAGCGACAGGGACCGGAGCAATGGGGCGCTTGGCCATGAGCTTTTCTCTCCGCGTTCAGGGGCGAAATCGCGTCACTTCTTTTTCGGGGCAGCTTTCTTCTCGGCCGCCGGCTTGGCCGCGGCCTTCTTGGCGGGCGCCTTCTTCGGGGCCGACGCTGAGTCCTTCTTGGCGGCTGCCGGCGCCGTGCGCTTGGAGACCGAGCGGTACATGTCCCAGAGGCGCGGCACCGGGTAGGCGGCGACGCGTGTGCGGTACCCGGCGTCCTTGGTGCGCTTCTCAAGCTCGATGATCGCGTCGATGAGCTTGTCGCGGGTGCCGAACTTCTCCTTCACCGTCGAGAAGATGGCGTGCAACCGCAAGAGCTGGGCATTGGAGACGTGCGCGAGCCCCTTGGCCTTGTTGGTGCGGTTGACCCAAAGTTCGTCGGTCGTGAACTTCTCGACGGCGGCGACGAGCTTGGCCTTGTCACCAAACTTTTCTTTGACGGTAGCGAGGGGGCTCTTCATGGCGAGACCTTTCGAGGGGCCGCAAGATGACTTGCGGGGCAATTGAGGGGGCGAACGGATATCAGCGCCGGCTCCCCGTCGCAAGGGTTTGAGAGCCCGTCGGCCGACGGTTTCGGCACCTTGTCGTCGGGACGCATGCGTCGAGGCATGGGCCTGCCCGCCAACGGCGACGTGGGATAGGGTTCAGTGATGGCCGGTCCCGCGCCGAACGTTGGCGACCTCATCGGCGGCAAGTACCGCATCGAACGCCGCCTCGGCGAAGGCGGGATGGCCATCGTCTACGCGGCCACGCACCTGGCGCTCGGTCGCCAGGTGGCGCTCAAGTTCGTGCGGCCCTGGGCGCTCGGCGAACGCGAAGCGCGAGAGCGCTTCAAGCGCGAAGCCCAGGCGATGTTTTCGCTCCGCAGCGAGTATGCCGTTCGCATGCTGGACTTGGGCGAGCTGCCCGACGGCGATCTCTTCCTGGTCATGGAGATGCTTGAGGGAAAGACCCTCGCGGATCTCATCGCGGAGCGCGGCTTCGTCTCCGAGCGCGAGGCCGCCACCTACGTGGGGCAAGCGTGCGAGGCCTTGGCGGAGGCTCACGCCCTTGGGATCGTGCATCGCGACCTCAAGCCCGCCAACCTCTTTCTCACGACCAACGCGGCGGGGACGCCATGCGTGAAGGTCCTCGATTTTGGTCTCGCGAAACTCGAGAGCTCGCTTGGGCCCGGGTCGATGGCGCCACTCACGAACGTGGCCACGACGCTCGGTACCCCCAAGTACATGGCGCCCGAGCAGTGGGAGCGCGCCGCGAAGGTCGACGGTCGCGCCGACATCTTCTCGCTCGGAGTTATCCTCTTCCAGTTGCTGACGGGCAAGGTGCCCCACGAGGATCTGCACCTCGACGATCGTGTTCGCATGATCCTCGCCGGCGCCGTGCCCTCGCCCAAGTCGCTCAGGCCGGAGGTGAGCGACGCGATGGCGCGCACCGTCATGCGCTGCCTGAGACCCCTGCCGGACGAGCGCTTTCCTTCCGCTCAAGATTTGGCCGGCGCGCTTTCGCACGTGCTCCAGCCGGTGCCATCGGCTGCGGCCCGCGCGGCTCTCAACGCCACGGGCATCACGGCCGTCGTGCCCGACGCGGTCCGGCAGGCGGTCTTGCGCCGCGAAGCCGACGTGAAGCAGGGCCTTGCCTCCAACGCGGCCGTGAGCGTTTCGCCGGCGCAGCTCGCTGCCTTGCAAGGCGTCGCGTCGTCACCGCCGCAGACCTCGCCGATGCCTGGCGCTCCGATGCCGCCGTCGGGGGCGAGGGACTTCGCCCAAACGAAGACGCTGGTGACAGGCCCCGATCACCGCCTGACCGCCCCGTCGCCCGTTGTGCCCTTTGGCTCGCCGACGTTGCGTGACGATCACCCGAGGTTCGACGAAGCCGCGGAAGCCGTGCGGACCGAGAAGATGAGCCAGGATGCGCAGCGGATGGCCTTCTCCGACCTTCCGCGCGATCCGCACGCCCAGACGCTCCTTTCGGGGCCGCCACCCGAGCTCGCGGCGTTGATTGCGCAGACCCAACGCGCCGACGCCCAAGCGATGCAGCCCACGGGCCACCGGAGCACGCCGCCTGCCGTCGCGCCGATGCACTCCCCCAGCGTGCATCGCGAGCCGCAGCCCGGGTCCGGCATGCATGCGCGCCCTACGACGAGCGGTGCGCCCCCGAGCGGGTTGCACGGAGGGCTCCCCCCATACGCGTCCGCCCCGCCAGGTCCGTCGTTTCCCGTCTCAGGTCCCGCGTCTCACGTCGGCCGTAAGCCGACCAACGCGGGCCTCCTCGTCGGCGTCGTTTTCGTGTTCTTGGCGGGCCTCGGCAGCGTCGCGGCGGTCGCGTTCATTTGGCTCCGACCCGGCGCTTCCGCCGACACCGTGGCGCCGGCCGCGGCCGCGGCCTCCGTGGACGCGGCAACGCTCGCGCCCGCCGTCGAATCGCCATCGCCGTCGCCATCGATGGCAACCGCTACCGTCGCTACCGGCGCCGCTCCGCCGATCGTTGCCGCGCGGGCCGCGCCCAAGAAGAAGGCCCCGGTCGCCGCGGCGGTGCCGTCTACCGTGGTGGCCGCGCCCGCGGCCTCCCCTCTGCAGGTAGCGCTGGCGCCATCGGTCAGCGCGCCGAAGCCGTTGGGCGGCGCGCCGAAGCCAACGCCCAGCGCGCCGAAGGTGGAGCTGAAGTAGCGGCGCCCGCGCCCGCGGCGTAAGAGCCGTTCACCCCGCCACGCGTTGCCCGTGCAATCGCGCGCCACCCCTGGTAAGCGTCGCGCGTCATGAGTCGACCGGTTCGTGTTCGTTTTGCGCCCTCGCCGACCGGGTACTTGCACATTGGAGGCGTGCGGACGGCGCTCTTCAATTGGCTCTGGGCTCGAAAGACGAAGGGCACCTTCGTCCTGCGCATCGAAGACACGGACCAAGAGCGCTCCACGCCCGAGAGCAAACAGATCATCCTGGACTCCATGTCGTGGCTCGGCCTCGACTGGGACGAGGGGCCGGGCGTCGGCGGCAACTTCGGGCCGTACGAGCAGATGGCGCGCCTTGCCATCTACAAAGAGTGGAGCGAGCGCCTGATCGCCGCCGGCAAGGCCTACCGCTGCACCTGCACGAAAGAGGACCTCGAGTCGCAGCGCGAAGCGCTGAAGCAGAAGGACCCGAAGGCGAAGTTCACGTATCCCGGGACCTGTCGCGACAAGAGGCTCGAGCCGGCGGGGCCCTACGTCGTCCGGTTCAAGACGCCACGTGACGGCAACGTGACCTACGTCGACAAGGTCTTCGGCGAAGTCACCACGCCGAACAGCGCGCAGCAAGACTTCGTGTTGCTCCGCTCCGATGGCGTGCCGCTCTACAACTTTGGCGCTGTCGTGGACGACATCACGATGGAAATCTCGCTCGTCGCTCGCGGCCGCGATCACATGGTCAACACGCCGCCGCAGATCATGCTCTATGAGGCGTTCGGGGCGCCACCGCCCGACTTCGCGCACCTCCCGATGATGCTCGCTCCGAGCGGAGAGAAGCTCTCCAAGCGTCACGGCGCCGTCAGCGTCACCGAATACCGGGACCAAGGCTACCACCCCAACGCGGTGCTCAACTACCTGGTCCGCTTTGGCTGGTCCCACGGCGATCAGGAGGTCTTCAGCAAGGACGAGCTCATCGCCGCCTTCAATTGGGAAGCCTGCGGCCGTGGCGACGGCAAGTTCGATACGAAGAAGTTTCTGGCCATCGAACACGAGCACATCAAGGCGCCGCAGCTCTGCTCCGATGACGACTACGTGACGCGCCTCTTGCCGATGATGACGAAGCGGGGGCTCTCAGGCCTCGACCCGGTCGCCATCAAGCGCGCCCTGCCGGCGATCCGCGAACGCGCGACGACGTTCATCGAGGCCGCCCACGCGCTCGACTACTTCTTTCGTGCCGAGCCGGAGATGGATCCGAAGGCCGTCGACAAGTTCCTCACGGCGGCGGCGGCGCCCCAGCTGGAGGCCCTGGCAGCGCTGCTTCGCACCGTTGACGACTTCTCGGAAGCCGAACTCGAAGCGCGCGTGCACGCGTGGCTCGCGGACAAGGGCCTCGAGATCAAGGTCGTCGCGCAGCCGGCGCGCGTCGCGCTCTCGGGCCGCTCGGCCACCCCAGGGCTCTACCAGGTCATGCACTTGCTCGGCAAAGAGACGACGATTGCGCGGCTCGAGCAGGGTGCTCGACTCGCCTTACGCCCCCGCACCTGAGACGCATCGAGGCTCCTCTTGCTCACGCTGCTCTCCATGTGGAAGCCCCGCGACGTGATCGCGCTCTCCGACAACCCGTCGGGGACAGAGCTCCTGACGGCCCTCGCGAAGCCGCTGTTCCCGGTGCCGGCGCTCTTGGTCGTTTGCCCACTGCTCTACTGGTTCTTCCGGCAAACGTGGCGGGAGCTCGACGAAGAAGCGCTGCGCCATCGCGCGGCGATCCTCGCGGAAGGACGCTACGACCTTCGGCCGCTCGTGGGCCTCGTCCTGTGCGCCTTCATCCTGACGATGCAGGAGTACTTTGGCGGGCGCCTGTTCTTCGACGCGACGGTGCGCCCGCTCCTCGTGAAGGGGGCGTGGGGCGCGAAGCTTGGGTTCTTGAGGTACGACGAGCTGTGGGGTTTCGGATGGTGGGCTGGCACGCGTGTCGGCGGCTATCTCTTTCCGCTGCTCGTGTGGAAGCTCGCGTTTCCCAGAGACTCGGTCCTGGATTTTGGCCTCCGGACCCGCGGATTCTTCAAGCACGTCTGGATCTACGTCCTCTTCCTCGGCGTGGTGCTCCCGGCCATGTGGATCGTGAGCCGCGAGCCAGACTTCGGCTCCTACTACCCGTTTTACAAGTTGAGCTCGCGCTCTTGGGCCGACTTCCTCATTTGGGAGGCGATGTACTTCTTCCAGTTCTTCGCCCTTGAGGTTTTCTTCCGCGGGTTCTGGCTCGGGATGCTGCGAAAGAGCTTCGGTTCCGGCGCCATCTTCGCCATGGCGGTGCCCTACTGCATGATCCACTACGGCAAGCCGTACCTCGAGACCATGGGCGCTATCGTCGCCGGTATCGCGCTCGGCTCGCTCAGCATGAAGACCAAGAGCATCTATCAGGGCTTCTTGGTCCACGTGACTGTGGCGGGCCTCATGGACTGGCTGGCGCTCAGTCATCGCCACGCGATGCCCACCGCCTTGTGGCCGCATTAGTCGCGCGGCACGTTCGCGCCGCGGTGTCGGGTCAGCCCTTCTTGATCTGCACGGCTCGGTCGTTGATGGCGGCGAGCATGTTGGAAAACGCGCGCGCGCGCACCGAGCTCTTGAGCGGCCCCGCGTAGAGCGTTGCCAGATGCGCCAGCGCAGCCGCGATCACGGGGGCCTCTTCCGCCTTCCACGCGTCAGTGCCGATGCGCCGCCACAAGAGGTTCTCCAGACCGCGGGGGCGCTTCAGCATGCCTCGAGCAGCTCGCTCCACGACGTCGGCCGACTTCGGCGCCAGCTTCATGGCTCGGAGGTAAAACTGCACCGCCCGTCCGCCGCCGCTGACCAGCTTCGCCGATGCGTCGGCGGCGGCGCAAAGGGCTTCCACGCGCTCGTCGTCGGTCTTCGCGTCGTCGATGCGCTTGACGGCTGCCTTGAGGGCGGCGCGAGCCTCGCGGCCGCCTTCGCCGTCGAGGACGGGCCGCAGGCGGTACAGGATGAAGACGAGAAACACAAATGCCGCCGCGATGAGCGGAAGCTCAAGGGCCACACCGCCACTTTGGGTCTCGAAGCTCATCGGGGCCCCTTTATAGCGCTGGGCGCCGCTGCAGTGTGACTTTCCCAGACGTCCCGCCCCCTCGGCGCGCGAACGCCGGATTGCGGCCGGAAGCCATGATGTGGACGCGGGGGGCCTTGTTCAGGCAGGATCCCAGGTGCTCATGAATGCGGCCCGCGCGCTCCTCTTCTCCTGCGCTTGCTTCGCCGCTTTTGCTGCGCCGCGCCCCGCCGCCGCGGACATCTACCAGTGGGTTGACGGTGACGGTGTCGTTCACTTCTCCAACCGTCCCGGTGGCGGTGGCAAGCTGTACCTGAAGAAGAACGGCGACGCGCCGGGGCGCGCCGTGCCTCCTCGCGAGCGCGACCCGTCGCGGTTCACGCGCTACGACGAGCACATTCGTCAGGCAGCGGCGCTCTACCAGATTCCCGTCGAGTTGGTCCGCGCCGTCATCAAGGTCGAGAGCGACTACGACCCGCGCGCGGTAAGCGTCTCGGGGGCACGTGGCTTGATGCAGCTCATGCCGCCGACGGCCGAGCGGCTGCAAGTACGAGATATCGACGATCCACGGGACAACATTTTCGGCGGCGTGCGTTATCTCCGTATCCTCGCCAACAACTTCAACGGTGATCTCGAGCTGACCGTTGCCGGCTACAACGCCGGCGAAGAGGCCGTGATGCGCTATGGCGGCATTCCGCCCTACCAGCAGACGCGCGACTACGTCGTGAAGGTGGTCGCCTACTATCGCCGCTACCGCACGACCGTCGACGTCGTCGAAGCGAGCATGCTGTGACCGACCGACGGACGCACGTCGCTAGCAAGGGAGACGATGTGAAGGACAAAGACGAGTCGCCGGTGAACGCCGGAAATCTCGGCCCGGTGCTCGATTTCATGCGCCTCGTGTGGGCCGTCGATCACGGGCTCGCGGCGCGCTCGAAGCTGATGGAGACGACGATGGGCGTCACCGGGCCGCAGCGGTTCGTGCTCCGGGTCGTCGGCAGATTCCCCAAGATCGCCGCCGGCGAGCTCGCGGAGATCTTGCACCTCCACCCGAGCACGCTCACCGGCATCTTGCGCCGCCTCGAATCGGCGGGGCTGGTGGTTCGCAAACACGATCCCATTGACCGTCGTCGCGCGCTCTTCATCTTGTCCCCGAAAGGCAAGCGCGTAGACGTGCCGAGCGCGGGCACCGTCGAAGACGCCGTCAAGCGCGCCCTCTCGGGCCTGAGGCCGCAAGAGGTCGCAGCGGCTCGCACCGCGCTCACCTCGCTCGCCGCGGAGCTCACCGATGCCCCGGCGGCCAAACGGCGCTGAGCGGTAGCCATCGGCGCGGAGGGCGCCAACGGTCCGCTACGCGCCCAAGACCTGCCTCGTCTCCGCCTCTGCGGCGCGACCGAGCTCCACTTCGTCGTCGAGGGCCGCGAGTTCTCGTGCGGCGTCGTCGGCCGAAGCGTCGGTCGTGCGGTGCAGCGCCAGCGCCTCCAGGGCGTCAACACACTCTTCGAGCTGCGCCGCGGCCCGCGCGCGCTCGCCTTCGAGCCGCTCGTATTCGGCGACAACGCGGCCCGAGGTCTCTCCAGAGCGTCGCTCGCTGAGCTTCGCGTCGATGTTCGCGAGCGATGCGCTGAGGCGGTTGACCACGCCGAGGAGCGCATCGATGCGGGCGAGGAGAGGCTCCGAGAGCGGCTGCCCCGCGAGCGAGCGTCGTGCGAGTCGCGCGGCCCTGCTCGCTCTCGCCGCCGGTTTGGCGGCCCGCGCCTTGCGGAGTGCGTGAACGCCACCAAGGGTGAACACGACTAGGACTCCTGCGCCGAAGACACCGAGCGTCGTCGTAAGCTCGTCAGAGAGGACCGGCTCCGCCGGCGGGCCAGCCGTTTCGCGACTCAAGTTTCCGCTCAGCGTGGCCTGAAACTCGGCAAGTGAAAGCAGGCGCTCGTGAGCCAACTCGGCGCTGCGTGGCACGATGCAAGGCGTGGTCAGTCCGAGACCTCGGCACATAGCCCCGTCGCCGCCGGTCGCTTCAAGCACGACGGCACCGCGCGCGCGCGACGCGATGCGGAGCCCGACGCCCTCGATGGCGATGAGTCCGCCAAGACTCTCGGCGCCCGCCTCGTAGCGAGCCACGGCGTCGTAGCTGATTCCGTCGAAGCTCGTTCGCAGCTCGCCGCGAAGCGTCACGGTCTGTCCCGGTGCCAGCGGCAGGGCTTCCGGCGTCGCCACGTCAAGCGTGGTCACCGTGATAGGGGCCGGCGAACGGCCTTCGGCTGCGCTGCTCCCCGAGAGGACCGCCGCGAACAAGACGTGCGAAAGCCAGCGTCGGCGGCCGTTCATCGCAGGTAGCCGTACCCGGAGCCTCGCAGGAGGATCGCCAAGGGCACCGGTTCGACGCTGTTCGTTTCGCCTGCGGTGATGCTCGCGAGCTTCGCAAGCCTCATCGCGTCGTCTGCGAGGCGCGGCTCGTTCAAGCTCGACTGCGCCCGCTTGAGCAGCTCCGCGCGCTCACGCAAGATGACGCTGGCCTCCTGCCGCCGACCACCCGTGGCGAGCTCCGAGGCCCGCAGGATGGCGTCGCCGGCCGAGAACGCCTGCATCGTGGCTACGACGCTGGCGTTGGTGGTCTTTGCGCTGTCGCCATCGCTGCCCGCGTAGTGGGTCCGCACCGTGATCTCCTCGGTGACGTTCTTCTTGCGGAGGAGGTCCTTGTACTTAATCTCCACGCTCGCGATGGCGCGCTCTCCAACGCCAGGCGGCAGCTTGAGCTCGAGCAGCATCGCGTGACGGTCGGCGCGCGCGAAGGCCGGCATGAAGAACCGCATGCCGCCTTGCGCGTCGTCCTTGCGGTCCTGGGCGATGCCGCTCTTCTTCGCGGCCAGCGCGTCCACCACGAGCTCCTGCGCGCGCACGTTCTGCGCCTCGTCGGCGCCGAGCTCACGGGAGCCGTAGATGCGCACCGGCGTGACGTCGGGCTTGAGGCGCACGCGGACCTCGACGGCCTGCGCCACCGGTTGGAGCCGCGCGTCGAGCTCCGTCGCGAGGGCCGCGCTGATCTGCGACGAGTCCTTCAGGTAGTAGTAACCCCCGGCACCTCGGTCGGCGACGTTGGCCATGAGCGCCGCGTCGAAGCTGTCGCCAACGCCGAAGGTGCTGGTCTGCACGCCATCGGCGAGCGCGCTGGCGCCGCGCGCCGCTAGCGACTGCGGGTTGGTGTCCCCCGCGTTCGCCATGCCATCAGAGAGGAGCATGACGATCTTGGTCGCGGTCTGCGTCGCCTCCGCCTTGCGCGCCTCCGAGTAACCGAGGTCGAGGCCCGACGAGATGTTCGTGCCCCCGTTGGCGGTGATGCCGTTGATGCGCGCTGTGATGAACCCTCGGCGTGGGCCGACGGTGCCGGCGGGCACCAGGACTGTGGCCGAATCGGAGAACGTCGTGATCGACACGACGTCGGTTGGCTCGAGGCGGTCGACGAGCTTTTGCGCCGCCTTCTTGGCGTTCTCGATGGGCACGCCGTCCATGGAGCCGCTCACGTCCAAGACGACGTGAACGGAGAGCGGTGATCGACCCGAGCTCTCTTCCGCGGAGCGCATCGCGACGCGCAAGTGCATGAAGCCGCCGCCCGGTGCGGCCGCGCTCCTCTCGGTCTCCACCTTGAAGGTCAGCGCCTGCCCTTTGGGCGTCTCCATGTTCGGCGCGTAGCGCGCCCCGAAGTCGCTCACGAGCTCGCGGTAGGCCGCGGGCAGCGAGCCGCGGGCGACGGCAGCGTCGAAGGCCGCGAGCATCGCTCCACCGGGACGGTAGGTCGTCGCGTAGCGGGCGTTCGGATCGAGACGCAGCCGCATCGGACCAACGCCAACGCCATCGCCTTCGGCGCGGCCGCGCGTGCCTCGGAGGAGCCCTCCCGCTTCGGGTGGCGGAGCCATCGGAGCCAACGACGCGGCCGGCGCCATCGCTGCGGTTGCCAGCGGACGCGGTGAGGATTCGCCCGGCGAGTCGAAGCGCCGCATCTTGGCGCCCGAGGGTCCGGCCCGGTGCTTTGCGGTCGCCGCCGGCGCCTCCTCGAGGGCCGCGAATGTCCCCTTCGCGTCCTGGGGTCGCGTGGGAGCTTCGGGGGCGCTCGTACTCGCGGCGCTCGCCTCGCGGTCCACGGCCGCTGGGGCCTTCGACGCCGAGTGGCAGCCCGTGGCCGCGACGAGGAAGGGGAGGCCGGAGAGCGCAAGCGCAGGCACAAAGCTCGAGTGACGCCGCGTTGACCCCAGGCCAACGGGCAATGACGGATTCCTCATGATTCCTCCAACGCGGCTTGGCGGCGATTCGCTTCGCCCAGGCCGAGCCTCACCGGGCGTCGCGCCGTGTTTTCCTAGGACGCACGAGGCGGGCGAAAGTTTTGACGCGACGCAATGGTCCCTAACGAACCCCTCGCACCCGAGCTACGCTCGTGGAGCTATGAAGCTCCGCCTCATCGTGCTCCTCCTCCTGTCGGCGTGTGGGACACCCACCGTCCACGCGGGAAGCGCCGATGGTGGGCCGCCGCCGGCGAGCTACGTCGCCGACATCGATGGCGGGAAGATCATCGCCGACGGCAAGGGCACGAGCACCGCGGGCGGCGAAGGCCCTGGCGTAGCCCCCGAGTGCACCGCGGTGGACCCGGCCAAGGTGGCGGTGAGCGACATGGCGCTCGTGCCCGCCGGGCCTTTCACCATGGGTTGCAATGAGAGCGTCGACCAAGAGTGCCGCGCAGACGAGCGTCCGTCGCACGAAGTGACGCTCAAGGCCTTCGAGATCGACAAGACCGAGGTGACGCGCGCGCAATATTACCTGTGCGTTGCCAGCGGGGCGTGCACGTTCCCGAAGTGCCCATGGGATCCGTGCGCCAAGCCGACGGTGCCCGTGAGCTGCCTCACGCGGAGCCAGGCACTGACGTATTGCGAGTTCGTCGGCAAGCGCCTGCCTTCGGAGGCCGAGTGGGAGAAGTCCGCGCGTGGTACCGACGGTCGGAAATACCCCTGGGGAAATGAAGCGCCCACGTGCGCGCTCGCGAACATCGCTGGGTGCGGGACCGATCTCGAGCCCGTCGGGATGCACCCCGGCAACGCGAGCCCTTACGGCGTCCTCGACCTCGCGGGCAACGTCGTGGAGTGGACGACGGATTTCTACGAGGCGGAGTACTACGCGACGTCGCCGGGAGTTGACCCGACGGGGCCCCAGAGCGCCTCGCACTACGTCGGTCGTGGAGGTGGCTACCTGAGCGAAGCCGTCTGGCACCGCACGGGCTCCCGAGACAGCTACATCGCGGGGTACACCCGGGTCTCCCTCGGCGTGCGCTGCGCGCGCTGAAGTTCACCTCTGGCACTCGTCCGTGCGAGCCTCACTCGGTGACCGGGCTCCGTCAGGCTCTTGTCGCTGCGCTCTTGTGCGGTTGTGCCGCGCCCGCGCAGCCGGCGCACGATCTCTCGCCGGCGGCGGCGCCGGTCGTGAGGGTGCCGCGCGTCGAGCGAACCGAGCCTGCCGTGGTCGACGCCGGCGCCAACGCCGCTGTCGCGCCTGTCCGCGCTCCGGCGCCGCAGGCGCTCTTCAATGGCGTTGCGCTCGCCCGCTTCTTCTCGTCGCTCGCTGCGCAGGAGGGCGGCACCGCCACCGACGACACGCGCATCCTCCAGCTCGGCGACTCGCACACCGCAGCCGACTGGTACACGGGCCGCGTTCGCTCGCTCCTGCAAGCACGCTTTCGCGATGGGGGCCGCGGCCTCGTGAGCGTGGGCAAACCCTGGAAGGGCTACCTCCAGGACGGCGTGAAGGTCGGCATGTCGCGCGAGTGGGCGCCCGTCCACGCGCGATTGGTTCACCAACGGCTCGTCGGTGACGGGCACTACGGCCTCAGTGGCGTCGCCGTGACGAGCGAGGGGCGCGGAACCGGAAGCGCGTGGGTCGACGCCGGCGAGAGCGATCACGTCGAGCTCGCGTTCCTCGGTCAGCCGCAAGGGGGGACGCTCGACGTCGTCGTCAATGGCAATGCCGTCGGCCGCGTCAAGGCGAAGAACGAGCGGATGACGACGCGCTTCTTCGGCTTCGAGCCGGGACCGGGCGCCCACGCCGTTGAGGTGAGAAGCCAGGGGAAGGCGCGCATCTTCGGCGCGGCCTTCGACAAGAAATCCAAGGGCCTCGTGCTCGACGCCGTGGGGCGCGATGGCGCCCGAGCCGCTGCGCTCCTCCAGCTCGACGAGGCGCATTTCTCCGCGCTCCTTCGCTGGCGCAACCCGGCACTCGTGATCCTCGCGTATGGCACCAACGAGTGCGGCGACAAGGACGTGTCCCAGGAGGCCTACGAGCGCACGCTCGTCGACGTTCTGGGCCGCGTCACGCGCGCCGTCCCTGGTGCCGCGTGCCTCTTGCTCGGCCCGCCGGACTACGTGCAACACGGTCCCGAAGGGCCTGTGCCGCACCCACGTCTCGCCGAGATCATCGCCGTTCAGCGCGCCGTTGCGGGAGCGGCGCGTTGCGCGTTCTACGATCAGCAGGCGGCCATGGGCGGGCCCGCGGCCATCGCCGCTTGGGCCGCCGAGGATCCGCCGCGCGCGCGCAAGGACGGCGTGCACCTGTCGCGCGAGGGTTACGGAGCGCTCGGTGCCCAATTCGTTGACGAGCTTGTTCGCGCCTACGGGGAGTACCGCATCACAGCACCGTAGCGCGCGGGCGTTGTCGCCCGTGCCACCAGCTACGGCGCCCGTCGCACCGCCTGCTCCGACGAGCTCGTGAGGTATCCGGCGAGCACGGCCCGGTAGAACAGCGTCGCCAACTGCTCGGCGCCAGCCGGCGTTGGGTGTGTCAGGTCCCAACTCGCGAGCTGCGGCTCCGCGCGGACCCACTTCGCGATGGCACCGGCGCCTCCCATGGCCTCGAAGGCGTTCCAAAACGCGACCCCCTCGGCCTTGGCGACCTCTTGTTGCATTTTCACGATGGCGGGGATGATCTTCCGCGTTCGAATCTCGCGGGTCTCGGTGCGCTCGGCCCGGTCGAGCGGCGACATCACGAGGACGCTGGCGCCTTTTGCCGCGCGTCGCACTTTGCCAATGAGCGCTGCGAGCTGCCTCTTGTAGAGTTCAGCGTTGAGCCCCGAGTCTTCGCTCTCGTTGGTGCCGTATTGGAGGATGATCAAGGCCGGCTGCCGGAGCTCGAGTTGGTCGGCCCAGTGGGGCTCGCTCATGGGCTCCCAGAGCTTTGCGCGGGCGCCGTTGGCTCCGAGGGCGTCGTAGACGACGCCGGGCGTGTCGCGCTCGAGGGCGACGCCGAAGAGCCGGACCTCGCCGCTGCCGCGTGTCTTGAGGACGAGCTGGGCGCCGCCATCGGGGACCTCGACAGCGTGGACCTTCGACTTCTTCTCGGGGCCCCGCGTGGAGAACGCGGAGTAGCGGCCTGCGACGCGCAGCTCGACGTCGCCGCCGTAGGGTTGCTCCAGGTAGTGGATCACAAAGCGCGAAACGTTTCGGCCAAACTCGCCCTTTTCCGCTGTGCCGAAGCCCGCCGAGGCCACTGCCGAAGTACGGAACGAAACGCCGCCGAGACCGTACATGCCGTCGCCCGAGAGGGGGCCCGTGATGCGGCTCATGGACCAGCCTTCCGAGGCCCAGTGGGTTACGTCGTTGTGGAAGTACCACTCCCACGGATTGGCCGTGAGGATGAAGCCGTGACCAGCGTCGCCGAAGCGTGCCTGAAACATGCGGCGAAGCGCGCCGGAAACAAAATCGGCCGTGATGATCGAGTCGCCGTAGTGGAGAATCCGAGTGATCGCGCCGGCGTCCTTGCGGTCAGTGCGGGCCAACGACGCGTAGAGCGGCGCCATGACGTGGGCGTCGTCTTCGATGCTCACCGAGCCCTCGCTCCGAGCGATCTCGTCGGCCGTTGGCAGGCGCGGCTTCTCGGCGAGCGCGTTGGTCACGCCACCGACGTTCTGCGTAGCCGGTAGCGCGTGCTCTCCTACCGTCGGCGCGTTGGTCGCCGCAACCGCGGCACGCTCTTGCTCGTCGGGCGGCGAGAGCACGCGGTAGCGGCTCAAGGCGGGGACCGCGTAGGGCAGCGCGAGCACCACGAGCGCCGTCGCCAGCGCGCGGGGGGTCTTGCCAAGAAGAGGATGGCTAGCGTCCACCAACCTCGACGCCATAGCGGAATTGCATCTTGAGCGCCAGGAAGGGCCCAAAATTGGCCAGGCCGCAGGAGCCGTTGCTTTATGGTGCTCGCGCGCGGCGTCCTCCGTCGCCTCCGGCCCATGCTGTTCAACAGCGTCACCTACGCAGGCTTCCTCCTCGCGACGTACGTCGCCTATTGGCTCTTGCGACGCGAGCGGCTCGCCAGAACCGCGATGCTCGTGGGCGCCAGCTATCTCTTCTATTTCCTAGGCACGCTCGAGACCTCGCGCGCACAGGACGTCCCCCTCGGGCCCGTTCGGTGGAGCGTGCTCTGCCTCGCCATCATCTTCGTTGGCAGCACGCTCGACTACGGCATCGGCCGGCTCCTCGGCCGCATCGAGGCACCGCGGGCGCGGAAGGCGCTGCTCCTCCTGTCGGTGGCCTACTACCTCGGGGTGCTCGGTCTCTTCAAGTACTGGAACTTCGCCGTCGACTCGGCGGTGGCGGTCCTCGCGTGGGGCGGCCTCGTCGTCGCCCCCGTTCACCTTCGGCTCGTGCTGCCCTTCGGTATCTCGTTTTTTACGTTCGAGACGATGAGCTACACGATCGACGTCTACCGACGGCAGATCACGCCCGCGAAGCGCTACCTCGACTACCTCCTCTTTGTTTGCTTCTTTCCGCACCTCGTGGCGGGCCCCATCGTCCGCCCCCAACAGATGCTCCCGCAGCTTGAGAAGGCGCCTCTCGTGAGCCACGAGGAGCAGGCTCGAGCGCTCATGCGCATCGCGACCGGACTCGCGAAGAAGATGGCCATCGGCGACGTGCTTGCTGTCGCTATCGTGGCACCGGTCTTCGACAACCCGGAGCGGTACTCCTCACTCGAAGTTTTGGTGGCCGTCTACGCCTACGCCATCCAGATCTATGCTGACTTTTCCGGCTACACCGACGTCGCACTTGGCAGCGCCGCCCTCTTCGGGCTGCGACTGCCCGAGAACTTCAATCGTCCCTACGCGGCGACCAGCATCCAGGACTTCTGGCGCCGCTGGCACATGACGCTGAGCTCGTGGCTGCGCGACTACTTGTACATTCCACTGGGCGGCAATCGCGGCGGCGGACTCGCCACGTACCGCAACCTGATCCTCACGATGCTGCTCGGCGGCCTTTGGCATGGCGCGTCTTGGAACTTCGTCGTTTGGGGAGGCCTCCACGGTGGTGCGCTCGCGGTCACGCGCTGGCTTGAACGCCGCGGCCTCAAGCTCCCGTCCTTCGCGGCACCGCTGGCCGGTGTCGCGACGTTTCACTTCGTCTGCTTTTGCTGGATCTTCTTTCGCGCGCCCACGTTCGCTCACGCCCGTCTCGTCTTGGCGCGGCTGGCTCTTCTGTCGACGAGCGTTGGCAACGTATCGCCTCGGGTGGCGATTACCGTTCTCCTCGCCCTTCTGCTTCACCTCACGCCACGCCGAATGACCGACCGCGTCATTGACACGTTCGTGAAGAGCCCCGCCTGGGCGCAAGGCCTCGTGCTTGCCGGCGTCGCATACGCGATTCATTTCGCGTCGAGCGTCCGCTCCCAGCCCTTCGTCTACGGGCAGTTCTGACCGGGGTTTTGGCGCCTTTCGCCATCTTCGCCGAAGCTCACACTGTCTTACAAAAAAGCTGTGGAAAGTTGGTCTGCCCCGTCCAACTGATTAAGGTCAAACATACGGGGTGGCGACTCGCCTGAAGGGGCGAGACGGCGCGCCGCATAGCCGCCCACAGTCGGGGCGGCCCTCGGAGGTCGATGGCGGGCAAACGCGCGGTGGTTTCCGGTTGGCGACGGGCTTACCCCCACTACGAGCGAGTGGCGGTGACGCGGGCGCGAACGAGCGTTGGCCGGGTCGACCGGGGCGCGCGGTGGATGCAAACGACCGCGCGCGAGCTTGGCTCCCGTGCGCGTGGTCGGGTGCGAGACGGAAGAGAACCCGGAGGTTCATCTCGAATGAGAAGACCGATCGTGAAGACCCTTCTCGACCTGACGCAAGACGAGGCGCGCGCCTACTTGCGGCTGGCCGCCGGCGACGAGCTCGATGCTGCCGTCGCGCTTGCCTTCGATCGCAACGTCCTTCAAGGCAACAGCAAGGCGCCCGATGAGACGGAAGTGCATCATGCACTCTTCCTCCTGCGCCGCGCTTGTGGACTCGAGGCGCCGAGCTTCGATGCGATGCGTGTTCAGCTGCGCGCGCGCCGAACGCTCGCGGCTTAGCTCGTCTGCCATCTTCTGCGGGCCGCTCTAACGGTCGCCCGCCGTCTTCTAGCGCGGTGCTGGCGCCGACGCCGATGACGACGGCGTCGTTGGGCTCTCGAGCCGGTCGTTGACCTGGCGGTCACGCCACGCAAGAAAGCCCAGCACGCCCACCATGAGCGCGAGTCCCAAGACGAGCCCCGCTAAGAGCGCGGTGCGCGACGACATGGGATTCGGAACCTCCATCTCGGCGAGCGCTGCGACGGCCTCGGGACTCGCAGGCTTGAGGGCGTATTGCACGCTCTCTTCGTCCAAGGTCGGCGTGCGCGGGCCTTTGGGGACGCCGCAGGCGGCGTCGAGCGCGTCGGCAAGCTCAGCCGCCGACTGAAAACGCTTCGCTCGCTCGCGGTTGCACGCGCGAGCGAACCACGCGTCGAATCCGACCGGGAGCTCTGGATTGAGCTGCGACGGGACGGGCATGGGCGCTGCGCATACCTTCAGAACGATGTCGCCGAGGACCTCGCCTTCGAAGGGGATACGCGCCGTCATCGCTGCGAAGGCGCACGCGCCGAGCGACCAAAGGTCCGTGAGTGCGTCGGGCGCGCCGCCGATGGTGAGTTGCTCCGGCGCCATGAAGTTCGGGGTGCCGATGACGGCTCCGTCTTGCGTCGGGCCGCCCATGGGCGACGCGGCCTTTCCGCCGGAGATCGGCTCCTGGTAAAGCTTGGCGATTCCGAAGTCGACGATCTTGACCGTGAAGTTGAACTCGCCGCCCTCCGCCTCGTCGGGGTTCGTCGCGAGGAAGATGTTGTCCGGTTTGAGATCGCGGTGAACGATGCCCGCCGAGTGCGCCTTTGCTAGCGCTCTCGCCGCCTGCCGAATGATGCGCGCCACCTCGTCGGCCGGGAGGGGGCCGCGGCGGATGAGGACCTCGGACAGCGACTCGCCGTCGAGGTACTCCATCACGATGTACGGCAGGCCGTCGTCGGTCACGCCGTAGTCGAAGACGTGAACGGCGTGTTTGCTCTGGAGCTTCGCGGCGGCTTGCGCTTCGATCTCGAAGCGGCGCCTCGCATCGGGGCTGGCCGCGTGGGCCGGCTTGATGAACTTGATCGCCACCCGCGTGCCGAGCTTCACGTGGGAGCCGAGCCACACGGTGCCCATGCCGCCGGTGCCGATGAGCTTGTCGACGCGGTATTTGGCGCCGATCACCGAACCCGTGAGGTCCGGGAGGTCGTCACCAAGCATGGGCGGGGTCGCGCTGGGAGAGGCCAACGGGCAAAGATCCTTGGGGGGCGCTCCGACCGCTGAGCGGTGGCGAGCGAACCAACCGCGGAGCGTACCGGAAACCCCGCCTCACGGCTAAATGCGGAGCGGCCCGGAGCCGCCGAACCCAGCGCCCTCTCCCTGCGCCAGGCGCGCCAGGGAGGGACGGGGGCTAAGACGGGGTCTAAGTGGAGCAGAGGGGGATCGAACCCCTGACCTCCGCATTGCGAACGCGGCGCTCTCCCAACTGAGCTACTGCCCCTTGCTCCGCGGCGAGTCGCCAGAAGCGAGGAGGCCCGGGACTCTATTCGGGACACCTCCAATGTCAAGCAGAGAGCGCTGCGCGCCGTGATCAACGGGGTCCGCTCGACGACTCGAGCCCCGCGAATCGAGACGGGGGGCCGCGCGCGGCGTCGCTGGCGCTATCCTGCGACCCCTCATGTGGCCGCGCTCGCCGTTCTTCGCGATTCTCACCGTCGTCGCCGTCTTCTTAGCCGGCCTTTCAGCTTGTGGGGCGCCGCCTTCGCCCGAGGCGGCCACGCCCGTCGCGGTGCCTGTGCCCGAGGTGGCTCGCGGTAACGCCGGCGCTGGCCCCGGCGTCCGAGCGTTCGCCGTGCCCGAAGAGGGCCCGATCGCCGTGTCGCCCGCCGACCCCAGCTGGGGCGATCGCACCGCGCTCGTGACAATCGTCGCCGTCGGCGACTTCCAGTGCCCGTTCTGCGCGCGCGCAAGCGCGACGCTCGAAGCGCTCAAGCGCGACTACGGGCCCGACAAACTTCGCATCGTGTGGAAGCACCTGCCCTTGCCCTTTCATCCGGAGGCGCGTCCTTCGGCCGAGGCCGCCGCGGCGGTGATGCTCGCGGCGGGTAGCGAAGCCTTCTGGAAGTTCCACGACAAGATCTACTCAAGCCAGTTGTCGCTGACGGGCGCCCCCTACGAGGATTGGGCCCGCGAAATCGGAGTCGACGCAGGAGCGATGCGGCGCGCCATCTCAAGCGGCGCGGCGGCGGCGAAGGTCGATGCGGATGTCGCGCTAGCGGCGTCTATCGGAGCCACCGGCACGCCGACGTTCTTCATCAACGGCGTCCTCCTCTCCGGCGCTCAGCCGGTCGAGCGATTCAAGGTCTCCATCGACGCCGAGCTCCTGAAAGCACGCGCGAAGCTTGAAGCCGGCGTCCCCAGGGACAAGCTCTTCGGCGTCTTGGCCAAGGAGAACTTCTCCGCGCCGAGCCGTGCGCCGAAGCGGGACGACGACGACGACACCGACGACAAGATCTACCGGGTGCCTGTCGCCGGGAGTCCCTCGAAAGGCCCGAGCGGCGCCCTTGTGACCGTGGTGATCTTCTCCGACTTCCAGTGCCCTTTCTGCCAACGGGCGCTCGCCACGCTCGCCGAGCTCGATGCCCGCTACGCGGGGCAGCTCCGCTTCGTGTGGAAGGATCTCCCGCTGTCCTTCCACAAGCGCGCCGAGCCGGCGGCAGAGCTCGCGCGCGAGGCTCGCGCGCAGAAAGGTGACGAAGGCTTCTGGAAGGCGCACGACAAGCTGTTCGCTTCGCAGTCGGCGCTCGACGACGCCGACCTCGAGCGGTTGGCCGGCGAGCTCTCGCTCGACGTGAAGAAGGTCTCCGCCGCGATTCAGAAGCACAAGCACAAGGCCGCCATCGATGCCGACATGGCGCTCGCAGAGGACTTCGCGGTTCAAGGTACGCCGCACTTCTTCATCAACGGTCGGCGGCTCGTCGGCGCGCAGCCGGTGGAGAAGTTCGCCGCCGTCGTTGACCTCGAGCTCGCCCGAGCGAAGGGCGTCCTCGCCAAGGGGGCCGCCCCGGGCGACATCTACGCGGCGGTTACGAAGGACGGCCAAGGCCCATCGGAGCCTGAGAAGCGCACCATCAAGGTGATGGCCGCCGCGCCCGCCGCCGGCAGCCCCAAGGCGCCCGTGACCATCTACGAGTTCTCGGACTTTCAGTGCCCGTTCTGCGAGCGCGTTGGGCCCACGCTGACCGAGCTGAAGAAGACGTATGGCTCGCGCGTGCGCGTGGTCTGGCGCAACCTTCCGCTGCCGTTCCACTCCGATGCGCACCTCGCGGCGCAGGCGGCACTCGAAGTCCAGGCGCAAAAAGGTGACGCGGCGTTTTGGAAGATGCACGACATGCTTTTCGCCAACCAGCGTGGCGACGGGCTAAAGCGCCCGCAGTTGATGGCGTACGCCCAAGAAGCTGGGGCTGGATGCCAAGCGCTTTGGCGAGGCACTCGACGCGGGCAAGCACAAAGCTCGCGTCGACGACGACGCGCAGGCGGCGGCGCAGGCGAACATCTCGGGCACGCCGGCCTTCGTGATCACGTCGGAGGCACCGGCCAAGGACGGCACGGTTGCAGGGTACATGCTTTCTGGGGCGCAGCCGCTCGGCAAGTTCAAGAAGCTCGTGGAGCGCGCCCTCACCGATGCATCGCAGAAGAAGGCCCGAGCGTGGCGCCCCGAGGGCCGCCCAAGGACCAGCGTCACTGATGCGTGCGAGAAGCCTGCTGGGGCTCCTCGGAGCGCTCTTCATCGTGGCCCTTGAGCGCGACGCCGGCGCCGTCGAGCGACAGCACCACGTGGGAGCTGCCGGTGGCCTTTCGATCTTGTCCATCGACGACAAATCGACGACGAGCGTGGGTGGTGGCGGAACGCTGCATTACGCGTACGGTCTCTCCGACGCGTTCAACCTGATGGTCGAAGGCGGCTACGCCGTCGTCGCACTGGGAGAAGACAAGGGCGGGAGCATCCCCGCGACGCGCCCGCAGTCGCTCGCCCACGCCGGCGCCGGCGTGGGCTACGTGCTCGACGTGCTCCAGTGGGTGCCCTACGTGGGGCTCTTGGGCAAAGGCTACGTGCTCGAGGGCGGATCGCTCGACAAGACCAAGCTCTCGTTTGGGGGAGCGCTCGCCGCTGGCCTCGATTTTCAAGCCACGCGCTCCTTCGCCGTCGGCGCCGGCGTCCGTCAGCACTTCCTCTTGACGGACTTCTCCACCTACCCGAGCTACACCGAGGCGTTGCTCAGGGGCGAGTTCATTTGGGGCTGGTAGCGGCGGCTGCTGGGCGATCCAATCCAAAGCCGTCGTGCAGGACCCGGACGGCTAGTTCTGTGTATTTTGCAGCCACGAGGCACGAGACCTTGATCTCGCTGGTCGAGATGGCCTGAATGTTGATGCCCTCGTCGGCGAGGAGTCGGAACATCTTGGCCGCGACGCCGGCGTGAGATCGCATGCCGAGACCGACGATCGAAACCTTGACGACGTCCTCGTCGTAGCGGACTTCGCGGGCGCCGAGCTTGTCGGCGATCTCAGCGACGTAGGGCTTTGCGCGCGCGAGGTCGGTCTTCGCTACCGTGAAGGTCACGTCGGCGCGGCCGCTCTCGCTTTGTGCGCTCTGGATGATCATGTCGACGGAGACGTTCTTGTCTGCCAGCGCGCCGAACATGTCGGCCACGACGCCGGGTTTGTCCGGGGCACCGACGATGTGCACGCGCGCTTCGTTCTTGTCGTAGGCCACGCCGGCCACGGTGACTTCTTCGAGAGATCGATCTTCGCTCACGACCCATGTTCCTTCGCTGTCGTTGAAAGAGCTCCGCACGTGCACCGGAACGCCGTACTTCATCGCGATCTCTACGCTGCGTATCTGGAGCACCTTCGCGCCGAGTGACGCGAGCTCAAGCATCTCTTCGTAGGAGATTCGCGGGATCTTTCGCGCCGAGGGGCACACGTTTGGATCGGTCGTGTAGACGCCGTCGACGTCCGTGAAGATCTCGCAGGCGTCGGCGCCGATGGCCGCCGCGACGGCGACGGCGCTCGTATCCGAGCCGCCGCGTCCGAGCGTGGTGATGTCACCGGCTTCGTTCATTCCTTGAAAGCCAGCGACGACCGCGATCTCGCCGCTCTTGATGGTGGCCGCGATCCGCGAGCCCTCGATGGTCTTGATGCGGGCCTTGGTGAACGCGTCGTCGGTGAGGATCTTCACCTGGTGGCCCAAGAGTGAGCGGGCCTTGCCGCCTTCCGCTTGAATCGACATGGCGACGAGCGCCGCCGACACCTGCTCGCCGGTGGCGGCGATGGCGTCCATCTCGCGCGGGTCGGGGACCTTGGTGATCTCGTGGGCCATGGCGAGGAGACGGTTGGTCTCGCCGCTCATGGCGCTCACGATGACGACCACGCTGTGGCCCTCCGCCTGCGCGCGAAGCGCTCGTCGCGCGACGCCCCGCATGCGCTCGAGCGAACCCACGGAAGTGCCACCGAATTTCTGGACGATGACCACGGCTCCACGCATGTAACGTTGGGTTGCCCGGTCCCGTCAAGGGATGGCCGGAAATGCGCGAAGGCCCGTCGCGAAAGCGACAGGCCTTCCCAGTCCGCGGGCCTTTCGGGTTTCAGTTCGTTGGGCGAATGGGCAGGCCCATCGCGCCCGGCGGGGGCCCCGAACCGTCGTCGGCACGCACCGAGGCGGCGCACTGGTCGATGGTCAGCTTCGACTTGACGACCTTGGCGGCGCCGGCGACAAGGCAGCCCTTGACCGCGAAGCGCCCGTCCTCGTTGAGGCCCGAGAGCATCTTGCCGCACATCTTGGTGAACGCGCCGCCGGCGTTGATGTGACCCTTGTCCGTGAGCTTCGCGTCCGCGGCCTTGAGCGCTGTCGTAATCTCTTCGCAGGTCGCCGCCGCTTCCGGCTTGGAGCAAGAGCGCTTCAGGTTGAAGGAGACACACGCCGCGTGCTCCTTGGCGATGTCCGTCGTGCCGCCTGACTCGGCGCGAATGATGACGGTCTCCTCGAGGCAGCCGAGCACGTTCTCAGCGGTGGCCGGCGTGAAGAGCGCCTTGACGGCTTCGCAGCTCGCTCCGCCGAGGCCCGCGCAGTCAAAGGTGCGGTTGCCGGAACTCGCAGTCGCCGAGTCGATGCACTTCGCCTTGGTCGTGTCGAAGCCCATCCCCTCGACGCACGAGTAGACGCCGTAGCTCGGGTCCTTCTTGACGCAGGCGCGAATGACTGCGCGGCTCTCCTGCCGGATGCCGCGGAGCAGCGAGACGCACTCCGTCGTGAGCTTCGCTTCCTTCTCCGGGTCGCGGGCCTCGACGCCTCCAGCGTGGCCCCAGATATCGACGCCCGAGGCCACTTGCATCTTCACGATGGCCTTGCAGGTCGACGCGATCTGCGACTCGCTGCGTGCATCCCGCTGGCAGCTCGAGCGCAGGGCCTCGTAGCCGGCGTCGTAGGCGTCTTTGCCGTTGAGCTTGAGCTCGAGCGCGGCGCGAGCGGTTCCGGTCTCGAAGTGGTTTACCCAGGCGTCGCACTGGCCCCAGGTCTCGCCGGCGTTGTAGCAGCCCTCGAGGACGGGATAGGCGCTGCCGGCAGCGACATCGGCCTCGAGCTTGTCCTTGGTCGCGTCCACACAAGCCGCGCCGTTGAGCTCGTCGGCCGTTGCTTCTTCTTCGGCCGATCCGGCGCTGCAGGCGACAGCAGAGAGGGCGGTGGCAAGTGTGAGGAAGGCGGCGCGGTCGAATTTCATGGGTAGGCTCCTGGGTCACCATGTGTGCATCGCGCATGCCGTGAAGGCCCGGCGGTGAGGGGTCGCAATTTGCCGGGAAATCCCGAGGGGCCGCGGATAAAGGCCCAGTCGGCGACAGCCGCTGTGCGGTGCGCCGAAGGCTCGGGTGGAGGGCATCGGATCCGCCCCGCGAAGGCGCCCTTCCGCCGACAAAGTCTCAGCGGTACGAGTCGACGAGCGCTTGCGCCAAGAGACCCCAGCCGTCGACGGCCACAAAGAGGAGCAACTTGAACGGCAGGCTCACCTGCGTCGGATTGAGCATCTGCATGCCGAGCGCGAGGAGCACGTTGGTGACGACGATCTCGATGACGAGGAACGGCAGGTAGATGAGAAATCCGATGGCGAAGGCCTCGGTTAGCTCCGTGACCAAGAAGGCTGGTACGAGGACCGAGAGGTCCGTGGCCGTCGCTTGTCCGCGCTGCCGCTCGACGAGCGAGACGAAGCGGGCCTTCTCCTGGGGGCTCGCGTGTTTCGACAAGAACTCGCGAAGAGGTTCGCGGACCGCTTCGAAGCCTCCTTGAAGGAGCGCGAGTGTCTCGATCTTCTCCTTTGCGACGAGCGGCGCTGCACGCGCGATGATCTTGTCGGCCGTCGGCATCATCGCGAGGACGGTCAAGGAGGCGGCGAGCGCCATCACCACCATGTTCGACGGGACCGATTGGGCGCCGAGGGCGCTCTTCGAAATCTGAAGGACCGTGGACACCTTCACGAAGGCGGTGACGCTCATGAACGCGAAGGGGAGGAGCGACACCATGGCGAGGGCCACCACCAAGCCGAGAGGGCGACCGAGTACATCGCCGTCCGCGCCTTCGCGTGGCGCCGCAGCCGCGACGCTGCAGAGGAGTAGCGTTGCCAAGAGCGCGAGCGACGAGAGAGCGCGCTTCACGGCTCGACCTGGTGCTCGCGGTCGCGTTCGCCGTCCTTTGCCTTGGGACCGCGCGCCGCGAGGATCTGCGCCAGCGCGTCGCCGAAGGTCTTCGGGCGCGGCGTAGGTGTCGCGACGAGATCTCCGTCGACCTCGCCCAGTTTGGCGAGCCCCGCTTCCGACGCTCCGACGACGAGCACTCGGCCTCCCACTTTCACGAGGTAGATGGCCCGGCGCGCCTCGAGCGGAAGGTGGCCCACCAGCTCGGCGGCGCCGAAGCCCCGGCCCACGCCCGCACGCCGAGCGAGCGCCAGCGCGGCAAAGACCGCGACGGCGACCACGAGGAGCGTCAAGAGGGCTTCGACGACGGTTCGAGTCGCGCTCACGCCGACCGTCTAGCCGCGATTGCTGCGCCTGTCGACGGTTTGCCGTCGCCTATTGGCAGGTGCGTAGCCGCGCTGTCCGCTGCGAACAAACGCGGCCTTCTTCGCACTCGGACGTTGTCTTGCAGCTTTGGCCGAGCCGCTTTCCGCGCTTCTTTTTGCCCGCCGCCGTTCGTCGACCCTGACGCCGAGGGGGAGTCGGCCCAGTCCCGTGCGATCGCGGCCTCCGTTACGACGCAGACGCCCGCCTTGCAGTCCTCGCCCCTGAAGAAGCACGTGTCCTTGCACGGCGAGCAAATCGGCGCTCGGCGCTCCGTCAACGGGTCCTTCGGAGCGCGCGAGGCGTGGCGGCTCATGCAGGTGAGCCGATCGCCGCCGCTGCTCATGCCATTGGGGCGGTTCTTCGCCGGCAGTCCGGCGTTCGGCGCTGGGTCGAGCTTCGCAACATCCTCGGTCGCGTCTTCGCGGCTCTTGTAGGAGGCCTTGCAGACCGTCGACCGGCCGCTCGGGGCGGTCTGCTTGAACGTCGCGGTGCGCTCCTTCAGATCGATGACCGTATCGATGTAGCCCCCCGCGGTGCCGAAGGAGAGCTCCTTGGCGGTGTCCGTCTTGACCGCAGCCCTGAACGCCAGCGTGAAGCCGTCGATAAAAATCTTGCAGATCACCTGGCCGTTACTTTGCGCGCACGCGATGGGAAACCTCGACGTCTCGACGCCACTGGCTCGCTCCTCGACGTCGCGCGTGTCTTCTGCCATTCCGACCCAGCGTGGGTAGAGCATGCGGCAGTCCTCGTCCCCGATAAGGAGGAAGGCAGACCCGCGCGCAAAGGCCGAAGGCACCTGGATCTGTCCATCGAAGCCGGCACCGTCGCCACCCTTGCCGTTTCGTCCTCGCGGCGCGTCGCCGTCCCCCTCCTTCGATGCCGACGCCGAGACCGACCCTACGACCGCGGCGGCCGTGGCGAGTGCTGCGAGTTTGCGAGACCATCCGGTTCCCATTTCGTTTCGTGTCCCCCTTCGCTGCCGGCTGCTGCACTAGATGTGCCGTGACGTGCGCCTTGGAATTCTCGCACGATAGTGAAACGTGTGGTGGCAGCTAACCGGCGTCCTGGCCATTCGGCCGGCGATTGAGGCAACCCGCAGCACGTGTTGCCCCTGGGGCGGATGTGGGCGGGCAGGCCGAACGCCACCAAAACAAAAGGCGAAAGGCCCGCGGGCGAACCCACGGGCCTTCCTAAACGGCCAACCCCGGAGGGCTGTCGTTACTTCGCTTCCGCCAACGCGCGGTCGATCACCTTCTTGAACTTCGGGTACGGCTGCGCGCCGTTGATGAAGTACCCGTTGATGATGAAGCCCTGCGTGCCCTGGATGCCGGCGTCCTGAGCGGCCTTCTTGTCGGCATCGACCACGGCCTTGTGCGTCTGGTTGTCGAGGGCGGCCTTGAACTTGCCCATGTCGAGGCCGATTTCGCCGGCGTACTTCTCCAGCGACTCGCGCTTGATCTCCTTTTGATTCTTGAAGAGCAGGTCGTGCATCTTCCAGAAGCCGTCGGAGCCCTTCTGCTTGAAGGCTTCACGCGCGGCTTGCGCCGCGAGCGGCGCGTCGGCGTGGAAGTCGAGCGGAAGGTCGCGCCAAACGACGCGGATCTTGTCCCCGTAGTTCTTCACGACCTCGGCGACCGTGTCCTCGGCCCGCGAGCAGAAGGGGCACTGGAAGTCGCTGATGATCTGCATCGTGACCTTGGCGCTCGCGGGACCCTTCGAGGGGCCGCTCGTCGGCAGCGCGAGGGTCTTCTTCTCCGGCTCGGGCGCGCCCTTGCCGTTCTTGATGAGCTCCTCGTAGACGGCCTCGGGCTTGGTGCCTTTGGCGATCATGGCCTGCGCCTTCGTGATCTCTTCGTCGATGATCTTCTTGAACTTCTCAAAAGGCTGCGCGCCGACGAGGCGGCGGCCGTTGACGAAGAAGTGGGGCGTACCGGACGCCTGGACGTCGTCGGCGAGCTCCATGTCGGCCGCGATTTCCTTCGCGTACTTCTTGGACTTGATGGCGTCTTTGACCTTGTCGCCGTTCAGGCCGAGGTCCTTCGCGATGGTGTCGAAGTCCGAGTCCTCGAGCTTCGGTTGCGACTCGAAGAGCTTGTCGTGCGCGTCCCAGAAGCCCTTGTCGCCCTTTTGAGCGCGGGCCTCGCGGGCGAACTCGGCAGCGGGTTCGGCGCGCGGGTGGAAGCCGAGTGGCTGATCCTTCCACACGATGCGAACCTTGTCGGGACCGTAGGTCTCCTTGATCTGCTTGGTCGTCGGACCGACGCGCTTGCAGAAGGGGCACTGGTATTCGGAAAACTCGACGATGGTCACGAGGGCCTTGTCGTTGCCCCACACGGGGCTCTTGCCGACGGGCACCTTGAAGACCGTGGTCGTGTCTTCCTTCTCGCCCTCTTCCTCTTCCTTGGGAGCGGGCGCGTTCTTCTTGTTCTCCGTGGACATGGCGACGTACACCTTGTCCTTGGGAGTGCCTGCGGCGATCTTCGCTTGAGCCTTCTGAAGCTCCTTGTCGATGACCTCCTTGAACTTGTCGAAGGGCTGGGCGCCCGACAGCAGGACGCCGTTGATGAAGAACGCCGGTGTACCGTTGACGCCCGCCTTCTTGGCGATTTCGTGATCGGCGTCGACCTTCGCGGCCCACTTCTTCGCCGCCATGCCGGCCTTGAACTTCGCGAGGTCGACGCCAGCGGCGACGGCCCACTTCTCGAAATTGTCGGCGGTCAGGGCCTTCTGGTTCTTGAAGGCTTCGTCGTGGAACTTCCAGAACGCGTCGGGGCCCTTGAGCGCGAAGGCCCCGAGGGCTGCTTCCGCTGCCGGCTTCGCGTTCGGGTGGAAAGAGAGAGGCTCGTTCTTCCAAACGACGCGGACCTTGTCGGGGCCGTAGGTCTTCTTGACCTGATCGACCGTGCTCGCGCCGCGTGAGCAGAACGGACACTCGAAGTCTGAGAACTCCACGACGGTGACGGGCGCGTTGCGGTTGCCCCACATGGGGTCCTTGCTGTCGATGGGGATCGGCGAGTCGTTGTCGCTCCACGAGCCCGGCGCGCCGCCGCCCTTGTCGCTTCCGCCGCTGCTGTTGTCCGCGCTGATGTCGCCCTTCTTGAAGCGGTACGAATCGTAAGCGCTCATGATGCCGGCGCCGCTCACGAAGCACAGGACGAAGCCGACGACGGCTACGCCCGTTCCCATGCCGCCGGGAGCCGACGAGTGCGCCGCCTTCGCGTGGCTCGAGTCTTTCTCTTTGTGTTCTTTGCTCATGATGAAAAAGTTCCTTTGAAATACGTAACGAAAGTCTGGTGAAGGGCGTCGCCACCGCACTGAGGTGCGACGGATCAGCGCCCGCGAACTCCAGCGTCCGCGAGTGTGGGGCGCGAGGCGCAGGAGCGAATGAAGGCGATTCCGAGCGAGAGTCCGGACCCTCGCTCGAAGCTGTTGCCCGCCTGTCTCAGCCGCGTGGCGGGCGCTCGAGAGTCGAGCAGACTCCGCACGCGCCACCTTCGGCGGCCTGCGGGACCGCTTCGGTTGTTTGACGTCGCTTGATGCTGAGCCGCTGCGTCGGCAGGACCGCGTCGCCTTGTGGGCCGGGCTCGAAGCGCTCCTCACCGGGCCGGACGCTGCGACCGTCTTCGAGCTCGAGGCAGTCGGAGTCGCCCTGCTCGAGCGACTGCTCGATAGGAATCATGAGCGGCGAAGGCGCGACCTCGCTGGTCCCGTGATGGCTGCAGAGGCCGGCCCCCGTCGCTGACGTCGCCGCGCGACCCGGCGACACGACAAGCCACACGGCCAACGCAAGGCTGGCGACGAGAAGTCGTCGGAGGGTGCGACCAAGGCGGTTCAAGCGGCGGCACAAATCTGGATCGAATGGGGGCCTCCCGGCAAGTGCTCGCCCGACAAATCGGCCGCGCGTTATGCGTCATGCCGCGAATTGCGACACCCCGAAAGCACGGCTGTGCTGGGAATTCGCGGCGTTCTCCCTGGCTCGCATGTTGCTTCGAGCGGCGACATGCCCCGTGAATCAGAGCAGCAACGAACGCAGCCGACGACCTCTGGCGCCACCCCGGCCCCGCCGCGCAAGCGCCGAGGCTTTGCCGCGATGGACCCTCGACTCGTGACCGAGCTCGCGAGGCGAGGTGGCAAGGCCGCTCAAGACGCCGGCACCGCGCACCGCTTTTCCGCCGAGGAAGCGCGAGACGCTGGGCGCAAGGGCGGCCTCGCGACCGGCCGCAAGCGTCGCAGCACCGGGTCGTCGCAGGAAGCGCCTGCTGAATCGCAGGAGGAGTAACCGGGGCGCGGGCTCGGGTCGCGGGCCAACGCTAGTCCCGCCCGCCTAGCTGATCGAACGGCGAACCGCTTCCGCGGGGCGGCTTCCGTGGCGTCGGTTTGCGAGGCGAAACCGAAGGCGGACGGCGGTCGGGCGAAGTCGCGGGCGAGTCTGTGACCGCGGCGTCCGACTCCGCGTGGTCGCCGGTTGGCCGTTCGCCAGGCGTAGGGGCGGGCGCGCTCGCAATGTTCGCGGGACCGCTGGCCGCCGGCGCGCCGGAGGTTGGTGCGCTTGGGATGACGACGACGAGTGCGGGCGCTGAGTCGACGGCCATGGGCGCCGAAGCCAGGTCGCCCGCGGAGCGATGGCCAAAGCGCGGGCCGAGGCCTAGCCAAAGGGCGGCGGCGAGCGCGGCCGCGCCGAAGACCATTCCCACGCCGAGCACGGCGCCCTTCCGCGCCGAGCGCGGTGGAAGGCTCTCCGCGCGTCCGAGCGCGAGCGAGACGCTTGAGAGCTGCGAGGCGCTTTCCCCCGAGTGGTCGTCGCCGAGCACCTCCATGTCGCGGCGGTCGTGAGGCATGGTGACGCTCTCTTCGACCTCGCCGCCTTCTGCGTCACGCACCGCCATCATCGCTTGCGCCAAGTCGGTGCGCTGAATGGACGTCGGCGCCGTGTCGGCGCGAAGGCCTCCGCGACGGCTCACGCTCACGCTTTCCGAGCCGCGTCCGGCAGCGACGAGGCGGTTGCTGCTGCTCGAGTCTTCTTCCGGTGGCGTGGCCTCGGCGAGCGCCGCCGCGAGGTTGGCCATGCCCTCCGATGACCCGAGGCCGGCGGTCATCTCGATGGCGGCGATGCGAGCGGCGCGCTCGTCGAGCTCCCGCTTCGAGACACTTGCGAGCCAGTCGCTGACCTCGGCGATGGAGGCCACCGGCGTCGCGCGCTCGAGGTCCGTGGCCATGGCGCGCGCCGTTGGGTAACGCGCCGCCGGATCGCGGGCGAGACCCTTCATCACGACGCGATCGAGCTCGGGCCCGATGTCATCCCCGTGCGTGCTGGGCGGCACGACGGGACCGGACAGCACCTTCGCGAGCGTTCCGGTCTCCGTTTCGGCCTTGAAGAGCCGCAGCGACGTGAGCGCCTCCCATAAGACCACGGCCGTGGCGTAGACATCGGCCTGGCGGGAGATGGTGTCGGTCTGGATCTGCTCTGGCGGCATGTACGCGAGCTTGCCTTTGATGTGCCCTTCGCGCGTGTTCTGGATCCGCCCGACGGCCTTCGCGACGCCGAAGTCGAGCACGCGTGCCAAGCCGTCGGCACCGACCATCACGTTCTGCGGCGACACGTCTCGGTGAACGATGTTCAGCGCGACGCCGCGCTCGTCGCGCGCCTCATGCGCCGCATGGAGGCCCTGAAGGCAGCCCGAAAGGATGCTGGCCACGATGCGTGGCGGGATGCGGGTGCCGGCTTTGGCCGCGTGACGAATCAACCACGAGAGCGACTGGCCGTGGACGTAGTCCATGACCAGAAAGAGTTCGCCGTCGGTCGCCACGACGTCGAGCGTCGCGACCACATTGGGGTGGCTGATCTGGGCGGCGAGCCTCGCTTCATCGAGGAACATCGACACGAAGGAAGGATCCCTCGCGTACTCCGGGTGGAGACGCTTGATGGCCACCGAGCGCGTGAAGCCTACGGGGCCCATGAGACGGCCGACGTGCACCGTTGCCATGCCGCCGGAGGCAAGTTTGCCCAGCAAGGCGTACCGTCCAATGAATCGGACCCCGGGACGGGGCTCCGAGTCCGGCGATGAGCGCGTCGACATGCGAATCCTCAATCGTACTCGCCAGCGCCCGAGCGCGCGACTCTCTGGCGACGCGGATTGGCCTTCGCGGCGCCGATGTGGGGAGGGGAGGGTGTGGTCCCGCCCCGCGGCACGCGCGCCGACGCGGCGCTGGGTGGGCCGCAGCCGGGGCGATCTCGGATGGCGTTTGAGGGGTTAGGGGCTCCATTCGGCCACCTTCAGCGCTATATGGACCGCCACAAAAGGAGCTTCTGATGGGTCAGTCCTTCGGGTCCAAGAGCACGCTGTCGGTCGACGGCAAGAACTACGTGATGTTTCGGCTCGATGCGCTCGAGGCGAAATACCCGTCGGTGAAGCGGCTGCCCTTCTCGATGAAGATCCTTCTCGAGAACCTGCTGCGAAACGAAGACGGCGTGTCGGTCCGCGCCGAGGACATCGCCGCGCTCGCGTGCTGGGATCCCAAGGCCGCGCCCTCGCGCGAGATCGCGTACACGCCGGCGCGGACGCTCCTCCAAGACTTTACCGGGGTCCCGTGTGTCGTCGACCTCGCGGCCATGCGCGACGCCATGAAGGCCCTTGGCGGCGATTCGAAGAAGATCAATCCGCTCTCGCCCGTCGAGTTGGTCATTGACCACTCGGTGCAGGTCGACGCCTTTGGTACCCGCGACGCTCTCCTCAAAAACGCGACGCTCGAGTTTCAGCGGAACAAGGAGCGCTACCAGTTCCTCCGTTGGGGGCAGAAGGCCTTCGAAGACTTCGTCGCGGTCCCGCCCGACACGGGCATCGTGCACCAAGTCAACGTTGAGCACTTGGCGCGCGTCGTCTTCACGCGCACCGTCGGCGGTGAGCTCACCGCCTATCCCGACACGCTCGTCGGGACCGACTCGCACACGACGATGGTCAATGGCCTCGGCGTCCTCGGCTGGGGCGTCGGCGGCATCGAAGCGGAAGCGGCGATGCTCGGCCAACCGGTGAGCATGCTCATTCCCGAAGTCGTGGGCTTCAGGCTCCACGGCCGCATGCCCGAGGGCGCCACCGCCACGGATCTCGTCCTCACGGTGACGCAGATGCTCCGCAAGAAGGGCGTCGTCGGAAAGTTCGTCGAGTTCTTCGGCGAAGGCGTCGGCGTGCTCTCGGTCGCCGATCGTTGCACCATCGCCAACATGGCGCCCGAATACGGGGCCACCTGCGGCATCTTCCCCATCGACGATCAGACGCTCGCGTACCTGCGCCTCACAGGCCGCTCGGAGCACCAGGTGAAGCTGGTGGAGGCCTACGCCAAAGCACAGGGCATGTTCCTGACGAAGGACGCCGAGGGAGCCGTCTTCACCGACACGCTCGAGCTCGACCTCGGCACCGTCAAGCCGTGTCTCGCGGGACCGTCGCGTCCTCAGGACCGTGTGCTCCTCGGCGACATGAAGAAGAACTTCGAAGGTGCCCTGCCGAGCCTCTTCCCGAAGAAGAAGGGGGGCGATGGCGCTCCGCCGAAGGGCAGCGCCAGCGTCACGATGTCCGGGAACACCTTCGAACTCTCGCATGGCTCGGTGGTCATCTGCGCCATCACGAGCTGCACCAACACGTCGAACCCGTCGGTCCTCATTGGCGCAGGTCTCCTGGCGCAAAAGGCCGTCGCCAAGGGTCTCGCGGTCAAGCCTTGGGTCAAGACCAGCCTCGCGCCAGGCTCCAAGGTGGTGACCGATTACCTCACCGAATCGGGGCTGCTGGCGTCACTCGAGGCGCTGAAGTTCTTCGTCGTCGGGTACGGGTGCACGACCTGCATCGGCAACTCGGGGCCGCTGCCCGACGAGGTCTCGAAGGGGATCGCCGACGGCGAGTTGGTGGTCGCGTCGGTGCTTTCAGGCAACCGCAACTTTGAAGGTCGCGTGCACCCGGAGGTGCGCGCCAACTACCTCGCTTCGCCGCCGCTCGTCGTGGCTTACGCGCTCGCGGGCCGTGTCGACCTCGATCTCACCACCGAGCCGCTTGGCACCGGTGCCGACGGCAAGCCGGTCTTCCTTAAGGACGTGTGGCCCACGCAGGCCGAGATCGAGGCGGTCATGCAGAAGACCGTTCGCTCCGAGTCGTTCAAGAAGATCTACGCCGACGTCTACAAGGGCCCGGCCGAGTGGGAAGGCCTCGTGATTCCCGAGGGCGATCGCTACCAATGGGACGCCAAGTCGACGTACGTCAAACACCCGCCCTACTTCGAGGGCATGACGAAGACGCCGTCGGCCGTTGGTGACGTGACCGGTGCTCGCGTGCTCGCGCTCCTTGGTGACAGCATCACGACCGACCACATCTCCCCGGCCGGCTCCATCAAGAAGGACGGGCCTGCCGGCAAGTACCTCATGGAGCGCGGCGTCGAGGCGAAGGACTTCAACTCCTATGGCGCTCGTCGCGGCAACCACGAGGTCATGGTTCGCGGCACGTTTGCCAACGTGCGCCTCCGCAACATGCTCGCGCCCGGCACCGAGGGGGGCGTCACTCGTCACCTCCCGAGTGGCGATGCGATGACGATCTTCGACGCGTCGGTTCGGTACGCCGCGGAAGGCGTTCCGCTGGTGATCCTTGCTGGGAAGGAATACGGCTCAGGCTCGTCGCGCGATTGGGCGGCCAAAGGGCCGAAGCTCCTCGGTGTGCGCGTCGTCATCGCGGAGAGCTTCGAGCGCATCCATCGCTCGAACCTCGTGGGCATGGGCATCCTGCCGCTCCAGTTCTTGGCCGGCGAGTCGGCCGTATCGCTTGGCCTGACCGGTGAGGAGACCTTCGCCGTCGGTGGCCTCTCGGCGCTCCTCGATCCGAACGGTTTCCGCGCCGGTCAAACGCTCACCGTCAAGGCCACGAAGCCCGACGGAAAGGTCGTGGAGTTCTCGAGCGTGGTTCGCATCGATACGCCGCAAGAGGTCCACTACTACCGCCACGGCGGCATCCTGCCGTTCGTGCTGCGGTCGCTCGTGGCCTGAGGGTCCCCCCCCCCCCCCCCCCCCCCCCCCCCCCCCCCCCCCCCCCCCCCCCCCGCCCGCCGCCCGCCCGGCCCCCCCCCCCCCCCCCCCCCCCCCCCCCCCCCCCCCGCCCCCCCCCCCCCCCTGGCCCCCCCCCCCCCCCCGCGCCCCCCGCGCGCCCGCGCGGGCTTGCGTTTTCCGGCTCCCCCCCCCCCCCCCCCCCCCCCCCCCCCCCCGCCCCGGGGCCCGCGCGCCCCCCCCCCCCCCCCCCGGCCCCGCCGCCGCGCCCGCGCCCCGCCGCCCCCCCCCGCGGCGTTGGGGGGAGAGAGGGGCCTCTCCCCCCGCGCCGCGCCCCGCCCCGCCCCCGCGGGCCCCCTTTCGACCCTTCGTGATCACGCCTCAGAATCGCCCGTCGACGAAGACGCCCGTCCCGCGGGCCCCCACGGTTACGGCGGGCGCGCTCTTCGGCGCGAGCACGAAGTACGTCGCGAGGCCCGCCGACACGACGGCGACGCCGAGCAAGACGTCGCCGACCAGCATCTTCGTCTTCGCGGCGTCGACGTCGTCGGCGTTGCAGCGCGGGGCGCAGGTTGAGCGCAGGTCCGAGATCTCGCCCTTGCCCGTGAGGCCGAAATACGCGAAGCCGCCCAATGAAGCGAGAGCCACGCCGCCGAGGACGTAGGTCGCAACGGGGACGCCGCCACCGCCGCTCTCCTGCGCCGGCGACTCGACGGCGGGCTTCGTGGGGCTGGAAGAAGCGGCGCTCGCTGCGGGAAAGACCACGCGAACGGGGCGGCTCTTCTCTCCCTCGAGGGCCACGACCTGCTCTTCCACGCTTTGGCCGCCGCTCTCGAAGCGCAGCTTGTGCTGGCCCGGGTTCACGGGGATGGCGCGGCCGTCGAGCCTGTCGGTGACCGCGACGCCGTCGATGAAGACCTTGACCTGTACGAGGTCCGAGCCCGACGGCGCTTTCGCACTCAGCACCAGCGAGGGCATCTTCTTGTCGAGCGACGAGAGCTCCTCGCGGCAGGCGTCGGCGACGGGCTTGGGGCAGCTGTCGCTCGCGCAAGACAGAAACTGTCCGTTGGCCTCGACGAGCTTGCCGTCGTCGCGCAGCTGCTGCCCCCGCTCCGACGCCTGGATGCACTCCTGTTTGGAGAGGGCCCACGCGTTGTCGGCGCTCGCAAGGATGAGCATCGCCGCGGGGAGCGCGGCAAACACGAACCGTTCTACAAACACTCGGCTTTCCATTTCTTTCGCCCCGAAGCGTCGAGCGTATACGGAGTCGCGCAGTGACTGGGGGGCGGAGTTGGCTTCACCACGGGAGGCTTTGCGTCGGCTTTTCGGGCAGGCGCCACGGCGGGGCGCGGCGCCTGCGGCGTGATGGCGCGCTGGACCGTCGCGCCCGGTGGCGCGGCGGGCTTCTCCACTGGCGTGGCGCTCGCCTCCGGCGTATCGACATCGACGATGGCTGGCGGCGGTAAGTCGCCGGCCGGCGTCACGGGCGCCGCTGACGACGCCACGGGGGCCGCGGGGACGCCTTTCGCGGCGCTGTTCTCGGGGTGCCGCAAGACCATCGTGACGAGGCCGACAACCCCGCCAAGCAACGCCACCGCGACGCCGATGGCCCAGCGCTTTGGGCGCTTCGCGGGTGAGAGGCTCTGGTGTCCCATCGAGCGAGATACCGAGAGCCCCGTGGATTCCGCCGGAGGAGGCCGCGACGGGCGTTCAAGGGGGTCGTGGTGCTCGGCATCGAAGTCGTCGACGGGGTGATCGATCGGTTGGAACGCCGTTGGCGTTCCTGGCAACGGGGCCAGCGCCGCCGCTGGCAAACGCGCGGAGCTGTCCGAGTCTGACCGCGTCTCGTCGTCGGGCGCCTCGTCACTTGCCATGATGGCGGCGACGGTGTCGTCAGACGGCGCGTCACCACCGCTGCCTTCGACCTCGGCCAAGAAGCGAGATCGCTTCGCGAGCGTTTCTACGGCGAGGCGCTCGACCCAAGCGCCCGTTTCGTTGGTGCCGGCGAGGCGCCCGCTCTGCTCGAGGGCGATGGCCATCTCACGGGCTGTCTCGAAGCGTTTCGACGGATCGCGCTCGAGGCCCTTCAGGATCGCTGCGTCCAACGCCGGCGGCACCTCTGGCGCGAAGGTGCTTGGTGGGGGGACGGCGGCGTGAAGCAGGTTGAAGAGCGTCGTGGCATCGTTCTCGCCTCGCAAGAGGCGCCTTCCCGCAAGCGCCTCCCAGAGCACGATGGACATGGCGAAGAGGTCCGTCTTTCGCGTGACCGTGCCGCTGATTTGCTCGGGCGCGAAGTACCCCATCTTCCCTTTGAGCTGGCCGTCGCGTGTTGTCTGTACGCGTCCTGCCGCCTTCGCCACGCCGAAGTCGACGATGCGGGGCACGCCGTCGGAGCCGACCAGGATGTTCTGCGGCGAGATGTCGCGGTGCACGATGCCAAGGGGTTCGCCGCGCGCGCCGCGCGCCTCGTGGGCCGCGTGCAAGCCGCCAAGGGCTCCGCAGACGATGCTGAGGATCACCGGCAGCGGGACTCGCTCCTTGCGCGCTGTCGCAGCGCGAAGCAGGCGCGCCAGCGAGTCGCCGTGGACGTACTCCATGACGAGAAACAGCTCGCCGGAGCTTGCCACCACGTCGAGCGTAGGCACCACGTTCGGATGACGAATGCGGGCTGCCAGCCGCGCCTCGTCGAGGAACATGGAAACGAACTCAGGGTCTCGCGTGTATTGCGGATAGAGGCGCTTGATGGCGACGGTTCGCGAAAAACCGACGGGCCCCTGCAACTTGCCCAGATGGACCACGGCCATCCCGCCGGCCGCGATTTCGCGGAACAAGGCGTAGCGACCCATCACCTTGATGGGAGCGTCAGCGGCAGCAACCACAGGATCTTGAGCGTAGCCCCGTTTCCGCTGGCGATGGGACTTCCCGGCGGTCCGGAGGTCCGCCATTCTGTAGCGACGGAAACGCTGGTAAACGCTGGTGGGGGTCTGTCGGCGGCGTTCAGCCTGCGGCCCTACCTGAGCGACACGAACCCATGCCCCGCCCGAAGAAGTTCTACGACGAAAACGGACTCTGCCGCGTGACCCTGAAGAAGGGGAGCGCGCGGCAGCCCGGTGGGGCTTCGCCTCACGCGCAATACGTTCAGGACGACGGCAAACGGGTGAACGCCTACGGACTCCCTGTGGAGCGGACCGCCGTGTACGCGTACCCGCCGATCGTGTGGGATTTGGAGGACGACCCCGAGGACCTCGGCGAGGGAGCTACGGAAGACGCGGAGGCGGCGGCCGAGACCGGTGAGCTGGTCGCCCTCGATTTTGCCGAGGTCGCGGAGCTCGCGATGAAATCGCCTTCGCTCCTCGCGTCGCTCGGCGAGCTCGACGCGCGCGGCTTCGCCCTCGATGAGGGCCCCCGCGGCGAGGGTCACCAATCGCTGGTGGGCGCCGGACGAATTCTCATCGACCCGGAGCTTGCAGCGAAGACGAGCGTGACCGCGTCGGTGGCCCGGGAGGCGGCGCGGGTCCTCGCGGTTCAAGCAAAGTGTGGTGCCCGAGGGCGGGACCGCGCCGAGTTCGTGAGCCGCAACGCGGAGGCCTCGGTTCGCGAGGAAGGCGAGGCGGTTCTCGCAGCCTTTCAAGTGCGCGAAGAGATCCTCGCCGCCGCGGGGCCGGACATCGGCGTGCCGGGCGCCGACCAAGCCGCCCTCGAGCTTTGCGCGGCCGTGAGAGCCGGCCAAGCCCCCCGCGCGGTGGCCGCACTGGAGATTGGCCGAAGCGCGCTCGCTCCAACGATCGCCGACGCTCAAGCCCACTACGAGCGACTTTGGGCGCGCGTCTTCGACGTCCTGTCGGGGGGCCACGCCGCGTGAGTACGCAAGAAGTCATCGGTTTGGTTCACCGCCTCTCGACGCTCTCGCGCTTCGAGCGCACGTTCCTCGAGGAGATCCTCGGTGCCGCGCTTTTTCCCTCGGAGCGGCCCAACCCCGAGCTGCTCGTGGCGACCGGTGTGCTGGAAGCTGGGCCCTTCGGGACCGCCGAGTTCGTCGAGCCTGGGCCCTATTCGCGTCTGACGGAGCGGCGCCTCGTCCTCACACCGTCGGGGCCGCTGCGGTTCGCCGAGATCGCCGCGTGGTACGGGCCCGGAACCCCGATTCACCTCGACGGACGCGCTGAGGTGCCGCTCGCAACCATCGCCTACGACGTCGACGGTCAGGAGATTTTGTTCACCTTCGACGTGTCCGACGGCGAGGTCCGCTTCGTGACCATTCGCCGCGGGCGCGCGTGACTCGATTTGGGGTAGCCTGCCGGTATGGCCGACGAGTGGGTGCTCATCGAGTTGGACGAAAAAGTGTCGCGAATGAACGGCCTCCCGCGGCGCGTGCCGGCGCCGAAGGCCGAGTTCGAAAGCATCGCCGAGAGCGGATTTGCGATCCCGCGTCTCAAGAAATGGATCAGCGCGTTTCTCACCGCGGCGCCTAGCGCGTGGCGCTCGCAAAACGCCGACCTCGCCAAGAGCTACGACCGCTTTATCGCCAAGGCCGACTTCTGGGAGCGCGGCCTCGCGGCGCTGTCCAAGCGCGACGTCGCCGGCGCCATCGCCGCCTTCAAGATGATCGCCAGCGTCGACCCCGACGATCACGCGGCCCGCCTGAACCTCGGCCTCGCTTACGCCCAGAGCGGCGATGCGACGCTCGCCAAGAAGGCCTTCGAGGCCGTGCGGACCAGCTACGAAGGCGACCCCGACTACCACGTCGCGTACGGGCAGGCGCACCTCACGACGGGTGACAAGGACGCGGCCGCCGACGAGTTCGCGCTGGCGCTTGAGGCCAAGCCGGACAACATGGACGCCCTGCGCGCGCTGGCGGGCCTTGGCTTCCTCGTGGCTGTCTACGAAGACCCGAAGGACGCGGCCTCGCTCACGTTCTTGCGCGCCGGCGCCGAGCTCGATTCGCTCACCGAGCTTTGGGACCAAGCTCCGCGAGACGGTCGCTACTACATCGATCAGCTCGAATACCACGCGAGCGAAGGGCGCCACGCGGTCGCCCTGGCGGCCGCCGAGCGTGCCGCCGCCAACGCGTCCGTTGAGGTAAGCGAACGCGCTGAGCTCGGTCGTGCCGCGGCGTTGCGCCAGTTGGGGCGTCCCGGCGAAGCGGCGGAAGCCCTGTCGGCGGCGCTCGCGAAGATGCCCGCGTCGTCGTTGCTCCGTGTCGAGCAAGCGCGCGTCCTCTTCGCCTTGGGGCGCGAAGCCGACGCCAATCGTGACCTCGACACGGTCCTCTCCGCCGACCCGGGATTCATGGAAGCCTTGGCGCTGCGCTTCCCGCTAGAGCGCATCCTGAGCGAGGCCAGCGGCGGCCTTCTCGTCGATCTCGCGAGGTGGGCCGAGGGCCATCCCACGGCGGCGGGGGCGTGGCTCTGGCTCGGGCTTCACCAGCGCAAGGCCGGCGGGGAAGACGAGGCCCTCGACACCTTGCGCAAGGCAGCCCTCTTGGCTCCCGGCGACGACGCGGTACGGAGCGCGTACTGGACGGAGCTCGGCCGAGCGGCCAAGTGGCAGGCCGTGCTCGACGACGCGGCCACGCTCGAGATGACGTCTCGCGCGTGGACCGTCCGTTGGAACGAAGCGGAGGCGCTTTCGGCGCTCGGCCGCAAGGTCGAGGCGCGTGCGGCCTACGGCGCGCTCAACGCCGACGAATCATTGCCCATCGAGGTGCGCAAGCGCGCCAAGCGGGCCGCCACGCGCGTCGGCGAGTGAGCCTTCACTCGCGGATGATAGCTTCGGCCTCGATCTCGACGCGCCATCGCGGATCGAGCAAGCCCGCGACGATAACCATCGTGGCGGCGGGGCGGATGTCTGCGAAGCGCGCGCCATGGGCGCGACCGACGGCCGCCGCGTCGTCAGCGCGGACGAGGTACATCCGAGTGCGGACGATGTCGTCGCGCCTGGCGCCCGTCTGCGCGAGGGCTGCTTCGATGATGTCCAAGCAGCGCGTCGCCTGAGCCTCCGCGTCGTCGGGGCAGGAGCCGTCGGGCCAGATGGGCGCGGTCCCCGACACCAAGACGCGATCGCCGACGCGCACCGCGCGGCTGAATCCGATGGACCGCTCGAAGGGAGATCCAGAGCCGATGCGGGTCTTGTTCATGGCGTGAGCGTATGCGCTCAGCGCCATCTCGGCAGACTCTTTGTGGACCGCCGCCGCGTCAGTAGCCGGCTTGCGCGAGGCGCTCCAACCACGCTTGGTGAAACCTCTCGATGGGCTCGCCCTTCACGCCGAAGAGCCACTCGAGGGCACGCTTGCCAGACCCCTGCGCCTCACGCGTGCGTGTCCAGTCAAAGTGGTCCGCCGGCATGACGCCCATGAAGATTCCGTAACGTGCCCGCTCGACCCCGACGACGCCGTCGTTCTTCTTCTCGCCGGCCGCCGCCATGACCGAATAGGGAAGGAGCAGCATCGGATCGAGCACGGTGCCGCAGCCGCCCGTCGTGCACGCCATGGCCGCCCATGAGAAGACGGTGGGCTTGTCGTTGGGCCCCGGGAGGGAGAAACGGCCGCCCTCGGCCTTCACGGGGCCATCGACTTCCGGAGGCGTTGCGCAGCGTTCTTGCTGCGTGGCGCACGCCCACGTGTACACGCGCCTAGGGTTCGGCGGCGTGAGCAATCCCTCTCGCTCGTCGCCCCGCTCCATGGAAAGCGCATCGATGGTCTTGCGAAAGCTGTCGAAGCCGGCGTCGCCGAGTCCGAAGAATCGGTCGGCCACAAGCTTCAACGTCGGCCCGAGGCTTGCCTCGTCCTTGAGTTGGCTCATAGCCCACGACGCGAAGCTCGAGCCGCGGTGCGGGGTGGAGAGGGTCGTCACCGACACGATGCGGTCACGCCAGAACGTCGACCGGCCGGCCTCCGCGGGAGCGCAGCAGTTGACCTTGCTCGTCTTCCCAGTCTTGTCGTCGACGTCTTCGCAGACCGCGCTCTCGCACTGCTCGTTGAAGCGAGGCGAGGAGATGAGCGTGCGCGTGTCGAGCCCACCCATGGAGTGGGCGATGACGTTCACGCGCATCGACTCGCCGGCGATCGGTGCCGCTTCGGCCATGTACCCGATGAACGTCGAGAGCCGCTGCCGCAGCCGGTCCGTGCGCGGGTCCGTCGGCTCGAAGGCGGGGACGCTGGCCGCCGTGGACCGGTCGCCGAAGCCGGGGACCTGGCGCAAGTAGTCGCGCACTCCATCCCAGGTCTCGCGACTCGAGTTGAAGCCATGTGCGAAGTACACGGGGTACTTGGTCATGCGTCCGCGCTCGACGGGCGTC